>NZ_JBFBAA010000011.1:0-274648 GCF_040682035.1 Actinoplanes sp. NPDC051470 | reverse complement strand
AGGAACACGTGGGTCGAGTCGCCGGACAGCGTGGTGGCGTCGGGCGCGATCCAGTTCTTCAGCGGCCGCTGCTGCTGCACACCGCCGAGCGGGGCACCGGGGTAGTTCTGCCACACCGTGGCGGCCGGCGCGTTGTCGTTGAGCAGCAGGTCCTGCCGGTAGAGGACCCGGCCGGTGGCCGCGTCGACCACATGCAGGTAGCCGGCCTTGGTGGAGAGGATCTGCCAGGCCGGGCGAGCGCCGCCCCTGGTGGCGAAGGCGACCAGCTTGGTCGGGTCGCCGGCTCGGGCGGTGGCCGGTGACCCGGCGTCCTTGGCGGCGGTGTCCCGGGCCTGGGCGGCGGTCAGGCGGGCGGCGCCCAGCGAGGCCGGCAGCGACGCGGCCGGGGAGCCGGTGACCTGGATCAGCTCGCCGTTCTTGGTGACGTCGGCCTTGACGCCGTTGCCGAACACCGGCACGTTGCCCACGACCTGCTCGTAGCTCAGGTGGTGGGTGCCGTCGACGTCGACGTAGTCCTTGCGGAGCCGCAGGGCGGCGGTGTCGCCGAAGACGCCGGGATTGGCGGCGAGGTAGCCGGCGACGATCTCCTTGGCCGGCTTGCTGCTGGCGGTGGTCAGGAACCCGTCGAGGCGGGCGACGCGCCGGGCCGTCCCGGTGACCGGGTCGATGTCGACCAGGCCCTGCGTGCCGAGGCCCTCGTGCAGCTTGGTGACGGCGCTCGGTTGACGCTTGGTGCGGAGCGTGGTGGTCGCCTGTTCACCCAGGACTCGGGCGTCGAAGTTCGCCCGGCGGTCGCCGGGATGGTGGCCCTGGTCGGCGGCCGGAGCGGAGGGGCCGGGGTTCGGGGCGGCCGCTGCCTGGGCTGGAACGGCACCGAGGCTCAGGACAGCCGCCGCGGCGATCCCGATGGGTCTGCGTACTCGTACGGAACTCATCGATCGACTCCTTCAGGCCCGCTCATGCGGCCTCTGAGATGGAAGGACTCGTTCCGCCGCACCCCGAGGATGGGGCCACCGTGTCGGCAACGCGGAACGCACCAGACCGTAGGCAATTTGACGTTGTTCAGGTTCGACGCGGCTCGCTGAACAACAAACGCCGGACAGAGAAGACGACGGATGAAGGCTTTGTCGCCCCGAGGAACGCCCGGGCGCCGTCCCGCGCTGGTCGCCGCCGGCTACCTCGAGGGCACCTACAGCGAGATCTACCCGCAGGTGTCCCTGGACGAAGCCGGCATCCTGCGCCTGTTCCGGCAGTTCTCCGCGCCCGAAGGCATCCCCAGCCACGGCTCCCGGGCCACGCGGTCGGCCAGGTCGGCGGGGTAGGGCTCAGCGGCCCCGGAGCACGTCCTCGCGCGGCGGCAGCCAGGGCGCGCGTACCCGAGGGCACTGATCCTGACCCGGGCCGACCTCGACCTCGAAGATGCTGGGACCGGTCTCGCCGTCGAAGCGGAGGTCGGCGACCGTCCAGCCGTCCCCTCGGGGCGCGGCGTACGGGGCCCGGGCGAACTGCATCAGCGTACGGACGGCGCAGTACTCCCCGGACAGCGTGCGGAATGTGTCGGCGGCGATCGACAGCTCGCCGACCCACGCGATCGCGGCCGTGCTCGGCTGGGCCACCGGCACCAGCGGCGCGTCCGTCTCGCCACCGCCCGGGTACAGCCGGGAGCATCGCTCGGCGGTGATCAGGCCGGGTGCCAGCGAGTGGTACGCCTTGCGGATCACGTACTGGTCGCCGCTGATCTGCACGGCCAGCACCTGACGGCAGGCCGGGTCGGCAGGCAGCGGCGTGAGGACCGTGTCGAGGGTGCGGGCCGCCGGGAAACGGTCCGCCAGCACCTCCTCGACCTGGTTCTTCGCGGTTCGGCCGGCGCCGACCAGGACGGCGGTGACGGCGAGCCAGGCGGTCAGGCCGCTCGCGATCGCGACGCGGGGCGACGTGAAGCGGCCGACCGCGATCATCCCGGCGGTCAGCAGGGTGAGCACGGCCGCGAAGACGACGGGTACGAAGCCGCTGAACCAGGCGAGCCCGACCCCGGCCGTCAGCACGACCCCGACCAGCACCCGCGGGATCCGGCCCGGCAGCACGAAGAGCAGGACGGCCGCGCAGGCCCAGAGCAGCGGTTCGACGATGTACACGGAGTCGCCGTAGTACCAGTGGTCGTCGACCGGCCAGAGGGGGTGCACGCCGAACGAGTTGGTGAGGTCGAGCCCGATGTGCACCAGTGGCCCGAGCACCGCCAGGCCGGCCAGCATCCCGAGATCGGCGGGCCGCGGCCGGATTTTCCGGTAGCGCCACCACAGCCGCACGACCAGGAACATCAGCAGCGACAGCCCGAGCGCGCCGATGAGCGTGTGGGTGTGCCCGCGGTGGTGCAGCAGATAGTCCAGCGGGGTGTTGAGCACCCCGGTGTAGATCACGTCGGCATCCGGCAGGTTGCCCCCGACCGCCATGACCCCGATCGCGATCCCCCGGCGCTGCCGGTCGCTGAGAACCGCCGACGGGGGCAGGAACCGATGCGCCGCCTCGCCGATGACCACGCCGATCAGCGTGTGCGTCACATTGTCCACGATGAAGATCGTATCGGCGCCGGCCCGGCGCGCGGTGTGCCGCTGGGCGGATCGGGCAAGAGTTCGGGAGGTTTTTCCAACGCCTGCCCCGGTGACCACCGGGTCTCCGGCGAGCCGGGGTCGGCCCGTCCGAGCCGGCTCGGTGAGTTCGGCCGGGTGAGCAGAGGTCCGATCACCCTCACACTGTCCTGATCGCCTCGAAGAGGGGCATGCGGAACGTCGCGTAGGTGAATTTGCCGGTGATGCGGCCTTCGGCGTCGAAGTGGAAGACGTCGAGGCCGTGCCACTGGAAGCGACCCCCGTAGCGAGCCCGGGCGAACCATCGCAGCGCCGGCATCGCCCGGTGCCCGTTCTCGCCGGTGAAGTCGAGCCGGCACGCCCACCGGATCGTCGCCCGCCGGCGGTCCTCGTCGATCACCGTGTCGTAGACGTCGAAGTACATGCCCCCGTACCGCCCGGCGAACTGGGGGGCGAACTCCGCCCGGATCTCGGCCTTGCCGTGCCGCTCGGGTTTCTTGCCGGGCAGGTAGACCGCGTCCTCGGCGAAGAACGACAGGACATGATCGAGGTCGGGTTCCGGCTGATTGAAGGCGTCCACGAACGCGGTGATGGTGCTGGCGAGGTCGGTGCGGTCGGCGATCAACAGTGCTCCCTTCGCGGTGCTCGTCGCCCGAGAAGCTAACAGAACACTGTGCTGTTATCTACGTCGGTTAGATTCCCGATGTGGTGGAACAGTTCCGGCGGGCGCGGCTCCCCGGCCAGAAGGAGCAGCGGCGCGAGGCGATTCTCGGCGCCGCCCGGCGGCTGGCCGAGCAGGCCGGTGTCGCCCGGGTCAGCCTGGGTGACATCGCCCGGGAGGTCGGCCTGGCCAAGTCGAATGTGCTGGGCTACTTCGGGACCCGCGAGGAGATCTACCTCACCCTGACCATGCGGGAGGGAACGCAGTGGGCGCAGGCCGTCACCGCCGCCCTGCGGGAGGCGAGCGGCCCTGATGCCGCGGCCGTCGCCCTCGCGGACGGGTTCGTCGACCGCCCCCTCTACTGCGATCTCACCACCCACGCGGACACGATGTTCGAGCACAACGTGACCGTGGACGTCCTGGGGGTCTACAAGCGCTGGGCGATCAGCACATACTTCGAGGTCGGCCGGCTGATCGCCGCGGCCTGCCCGCCGATGACCGTCGCGAACGGCGCCGCGATGGTGATGGCCTCGGCCGCGTTCGCTGCCAAGCTGTTCCCGCTGACCCGACCCCCCGAGGCGCTGCGTGAGCTCTACCGGCGCGAGCCGGACATCGCCCGCGCCTTCCCGCCGATGCGGCCCACCCTCACCCGCATGCTGGCCGCGACGGCCACCGGTCTGATCGCCCCGGCGACCGGTTGACCGAGGACGACGCTGATCACCGGCCGGGCACGGGTGGGGTACGTGGTCCCGGGTATGGCGGATGAGGCATACGAAGGACGCGCCTGTGGTGGGCCTACGTGGGATTGGCTCGCATGACTGGCCGTGCCCGGTCCCATTTTGCGGCTCAGTCAGGTCCACTCACCGGTTGCCGCTGTCCGGCGAAGATCGGCGTGACGACGTCAACGATGCGTTGCACCCGTTCCCGTTCGAAGTCACCGATCGTGGCGTTCGCACCGTTGCCGAGAAGGCGGTTGTCCTTCATCGCCGTGACCGCGTGGGCGGCCCGGGCGGCGCTGTACGGATAGGCGCCGTATTCGTCGGTGAGCCGTACGAGAAGGTCGTTGGTGGGCTGGGGATCGGCGACGTAGCCGACGGTCGCCATCTGGAGGATCGGCACCAACTTCTCCAGACAAGACGCCAGCTCCGTCCTACGATCCTGCCGGACGCGCCGGCACCTTCTACGTACTGACAGTGCTGCGTCCCGCGCGGCAACAAGCCATAGTCCTGATGGCCAACGCGGGCGACGACAACGCCCTCATGCACGGTCCTGTGCTGGAGGCCCTGACCGAGTACCTAGCCCGAACGCCCCGACACGGATAGACCACGGCGAGGCCGTACATCAAGCGTGGCCACAGACGACAACACCAACCGACTCAAGACGGCCCTGGCCCAACGGCGAACTCATCTGCCGCGATCCGGTCAGCGCTACGCAGGGTCACGGCAAGCCTGGCGCTGTCCGCACACGGACATGCCGATGACAGGGCGTTCCCGAATCTCGGGATACGTCCATCACGCGTTTCATAGCCCATGAGGCGAAACGCGGTGACAAGTAGCCGACGAACCGTTGCGAGGCCGTGGCCGAAAGAGTGGCTGGCATTGAGGTTTGGCATGGTCGTGGCTTGTCCTTCGTTTACGCCGCATCGGCGGCAAGCCTCGCTGGGCGGTGAATTGTGTCTGCGATCGGGGTTCTGGCGTCGGCGTCGCTCGTGTCGATGGGTTATCCAGGGCCTCGGATTTACTTGACGCGTTTTGTTTCGTAGGCCCACATGGCGAGTTCGACCCGGTTTCGGGCACCCAGCTTGGTCATGAGGCTGGCGAGATGGAACTTGACCGTACTCATGCTGATGTGGAGTTCCTCGGCGATCTCGGCGTTCGTCCGGCCTCGCGCGACCGTGCGCAGCACGTCTTCCTCGCGTTGGGTGAGGGCGTCGATGGGTTGGGACGGCGGTGTGGCGGGGGCGTTCGTGGAGAACGTGGCGAGCAGTCGGCGGGTGACCCCTGGGTCGATGAGCGCGTCGCCTTGCACCGCGGCGTGGATGGCCCGGATCAGCTGGTCGGGTTCGGTGCCTTTGAGGAGAAAGCCGCGGGCGCCTGCCTTGAGGGCTCCGTGAATGTATTCGTCGGTGTCGAACGTGGTGATCACGACGACGGCGATCGGCTCGGTGACGTGCGGTCCGGCGAGCAGGCGCGTGGCTTCGATACCGTCGAGGTGCGGCATGCGGATGTCGAACAGACAGACGTCGGGCCGCAGTTGCCGGGCGAGGGCGACGGCCTCACGTCCGTCGGGGGCCTGTCCGACCACTTCGATGTCAGGCTGGCCGTTGAGGATCGTTGACAGCCCTGCACGGACGATGCCCTGGTCGTCGGCGATGAGTACGCGAATGGTCATGGCGCGGCACCGTGGCGTGGGAGAACGGCCCGGACGGTCCAGCCGCGATCCGGGTTCGGTCCGGCTATGAGCGTCCCGCCGAAGAGTGTGACCCGCTCGGTCATGCCGATAAGCCCGTATCCGGAATGGTTCGGGGCGGGCGAGGTACGGGCGCCGTCGTCGCTGACGGCAAGCTGTACGTCGGTTGCGGTTCCGCTCACGTTGACCTGGACCCGGGTTGCGTGTTGTGCATGCCGTTGGGCGTTGGTGACCGACTCCTGCGCGACCCGGTAGAGGGCGGCCTCCAGCGCCGGTGGGAGGTTCGTCAGTTCGCCGTGCAGTGCAACGTCGATGCGAAGGGCGTCGGTGCTGTTGGCGGCGAGCCGTTCGATGTCGGCGATGCGACGCCGGGGGCCGTGGCCGGCCGTGTGTTGCGGTCGCGTAGTGCGCTGACCATCGTGCGCATCTCGGCCAGGGTTCGGGCCGCTTCGCGGTCAATGGTCTCGAGCGCCTCGGTCGCCCCGCTGAGCGACGACGACCGCGCGAGGAACAGCCCGGCCTGCGCCTGGATCGCTATCGCGGAGACGTGGTGGGCGACGGTGTCGTGCAGCTCTCGTGCCAGTTGTTCTCGCTCTTGAAGCTTGGCCTGTTCGACCAGTTGCTGGCGGGCGGTGCCTCGGTAGCGGATCGATGCCCCCAGCGCCGCCGTGAACAGCAACAGGGCGGTCGCGGCGATCGTCTCACCGAGCCCGAGGGAGTTTCGGCCGACAACGACGGCGACGGCGACGGCGACGGCGACGGCGACGGCGACGATGAGAGCCCCGATGACGGCATCGCGGCCGGCACGCCATCGGAACAGCGAGTAGGTCAGCACCAGCACGACCCACCCACTGCGCAACTCCACGGGCTTGGCATGCGCGATGAACGTGGCCACGTCGAGCACCGCGAACCCTCCGAACGCGAACGCCACCGCTGTCACGGGGTGGGTTCGCCGGTGGAGCGTCGCGACCGCCAGTCCGCATCCGAAGGCGATTGCGACGGGTCGCCACAGCAGATCAGTGCGAAGGACCGCTTCGACCGCGACCACGACCACGACGATCGTGGCGAGCGCCCAGTCGCGCCTGCCCGCCATCGCAGCGTTCCGCATTCCCGTCACGGTAGTGGTCGTGCGTTGGCGGACGCACCGGCCACCGGGACGGTCTGCGACCTGGCCCATCGGACAGGTCAGAAACCGGCCGGTGGACCCGGGTGCCCGCGGTCGGTCACGTCGAGAGTGGAGATCGCTGGAGGCTATCGGCTCACAAAAGGAGACCATCGGTGGACAGGAAAAGGGCAACAGAGCTGCAAGATTCGAAGCCGGACGTCAAGGTCGTACTCAGTGGCCTGTGGATATCCACGATGTTCGTGTTCGTGTACGTCGATGTCTTGGCCTCCTTCCGGGCCGACAACATCACCTCGGTGCTCGAGGGCAGAATCTCCGGTACGGACATCGAGATCAACCAGAGATTCCTCGTCCTCGTCACGATTTTCGCGATAGCCCCGAGTCTGATGGTCAGCGTTTCGCTCCTCGCCCGAGCAAGGATCAACAGAATCGTCAACATCGTTGTCAGCCTGGCCTACGTGGCATCCGCAGGCGCAACGATCGTCGGTGAAAAATGGATCTACTACGTCGTCGGAATGGTCGTGGAGATGATGCTCTGGCTCGCGATCGCACGAGTCGCCTGGACCTGGCCAAGACACCCGGCCCGATGAGCGCCCGCGTCCAGACCTGACCAGCATGATCATTCAACTCAGCCGCACTGTCATGCCGCGACCCGCGCGCTACCCAGCGTGACGGTGAGGTGAGCGGCATGACGCACGGACATGCCGACGTTAGCGTGTCACCGCCGACCCTGGCGAGTACTTGTCGCGCCGCGCAGGCCCCTTAGTCGGCAGCCTCCGAAGGCATCACATGTCAGCCGAGATCTAACTGATTGCAAATCCTCCGTCGCAGGCGTGCCGCCGGATCTCGGCCGACGGGAACCGCAGGAACTCATCGTCCACGGTCGTCATTCGATTCATTGGCAGGCTGGGGAAAGCGGTCGGCTGATCGGCTGATCGGAAAAACGGATCGCTCCGGTCGCCACCCTCATCGCCGACACGGGCGGCGAGCTCGTCGACTGACCGACCATCCACCTGTTCACCGTCGCTCGGCGCCCCAGAACGGAAAGCCCGGACCTATGTCACAAGACCTAGAAGCCGCACGTCAGGCTCCTCGGGACGCTCTGACGGAGGGCGATTCGGAGGCCGTGGCGTGGACCGGCATCCGCGCCGGTGACCTGCTCGTCCAAGCCGGTGAGATCGAGGAAGGACGCTCGGCCTACGAAGCAGTCCTCGAACATGGATCAGAGGCGCTTCGCCCACTCGCGATGACCGCGCTCGGATCTCTGCATCGGGCCCGACAGGATTGGCCTGCGGCCCGGGCGGCGTACAAAGCCGCAATCGAATCCGGAGACCCCGACGCGGCGCCGATGGCGGCGTTGAATTTGGGTGGCCTGGAGGCCTTCTACGGCAATTGAGCGACGCAAAAGCGGCATATCAGATGGTGATCGATTCCCACCATCCGAAGCTCGCGCCCTACGCGGCCAAGGCCCTCGCCGATTTACTGTCGGCGGAAGACGACGACAAAGCCCTTCCCCTTTACCGGCTGGCGCTCGACAGCGGCAACCCACGCGTGGCGCCGGAGGCCGGCCTCGGCCTTGGCCGCATCATGCGCGGTCGCGGCGACTCTGCCGCCGTGGAGGCGGCTTACGAGGCTGTCATCGAGGCGGGCCGGCTCCCGGCGTCCGCAACGGCTCTGATCGAGCTCGGCCTGCTAAGGCTGGCGGCCGCCGACCCAGTACAGGCCAAAGACTATTTCGAAAAGGCCTCGGCGCAGCACGCCGGCAATCCGAGCGGGCGTGCCGAATCGGCGCTGCGGCGCATGGCTCGGCTCAAGATTGATCCGGTGCCCGCCGGATCTGATCCGATGTCCCGCCTGGAGAATGCATTGACGAGAGGCTCGGCCGTCGTGCTGACTGGCGCGGGAATCAGCATGGATCCCCCGGCGGGGTTGCCGGACTGGAGTGCGGCGGCTACTTCGAATCCTTTCGGGTACTCGAGGACGGAGCGCCGAACCTGAACCACCGGTGGTCAGCCGCAGCCGCCAAGGCCGGAGCAGTGACGTACATCCTGACCTTCAACTTCGACCTCTTCCTCGAGCGGGCGCTGGATGAGGTCAAGGTCCCGTACCGAACATATCGGACAGATACGGCCGCGCGAGTCGAGCAACCGGGCGGAGCAGGCGGCGCTCGAGCCGGCTCCCGGGCCCCAGGACGGCGAGTGGGGTCCGGGTCACGGGTGGTCAGCATGGCGACTGAGGGCCAGCCAGATGCGGTCGCGGGTGAAGGGTGGGTCGGTGAAGCGGATTCCGGTGGCGTCGCGGAGGGCGTTGGCCAAGGCGGGGGCCACGGGGTTGAACGGGCTTTCGCTCATGGACTTGGCGCCGAGGGGGCCGATGGTGTCGTCGGTGTCGGCCAGGTGCACCTCGGTACGTGGGATGTCGGCGAAGGTGGGGAGGTGGTACTGGCGGAAACCGGCCGTGGTGACGTGACCCTCGGGGTTGATGTCGACGTGTTCGGACAGGGCCGCGCCGATGGCCTGGGCCACGCCGCCTTCGATCTGGCCCCGGATCTGCAAGGGGTTCATGACGGTGCCCGCGTCGGCGCTGTGGACGCTGGACAGGATGCGGAGTTCGCCGGTGCGGGGGTCTACGGCGATGCGGAACCAGTGGGCGTTGAAGGCCACCGAGCGGGGGCTTCCGGCCCAGTGGCCCTCGGCTCGCAGGGGGTGGGGCGTGCGGGCCGCCAGCTCCTTCAACGTGGGGCCGTCGGTCACGGCGTCGGCGGTCAGGTCGGTGCCGCCGGAGGCGTCCAGGATCTGAACGCGCAGGGCGCGGGCGGCGTGCAGGACGGCCTTCCCGGCCACCACCACGCCGGTCGAGGCGAAGGCGCCGGTGTCGTGGGGCACCACGTCGGTGTCGGACTGGCGGATGGTGATGCGGTCCGGGGTGGTGCCGAGCGCGTCGGCGGCGATCTGGGCGTGGACGGTGGTGCTGCCGTTGCCGAACTCGGCGGTGCCGACGGCCAGTTCGTAGGTGCCGTCCGGCCGGAGTGTGGCCACGGCGTCGGCGAAGTGGCCGCCGGGTGGGCCGGCCGCGATCATCGCGATCGCCATGCCCTCCCCGACCAACCAGCCGCTCGGCGCCTCGGCGCCACGACCCGAACCGTCCGACAGCGCGCCTCCGCCGATCACGACACCGGACGGCGCCGGCGGAGACGGCGGCACCGAGGAGGACGACGGCGGGGTGGAGGGGCGGGGAGCGGCGTGGGAGCGGAGGTGGGACAGGCATTGGTCCAGGCCGTAGCTGGCTATGGTCAGGTCGTCGGCGTGGTCGCCGGGGGCGGTCAACGGCTCGCCGGGGCGGACGACGTTGCGTTCGCGGAAGGTGATGGGGTCCAGGAACAGGGCGCGCGCCAGTTCGTCGAGGACCGACTCGACGGCGAAGGAGACCTGGCCCAGGCCGTAGCCGCGGAAGGCGCCGGCCGGGACGGTGTTGGTGTAGACGGCGTGGGCGTCGGTCCGCTTGTTGGGGCAGCGGTAGACGGCCAGGGACTCGTGGCAGCCGTGGAACAGCACCGCGGGGCCGTGGTTGCCGTAGGCGCCGGTGTCGGAGACGGCCTCCAGGTCCATGGCCGTCAGGGTGCCGTCGGCCGCCGCGGCCGCTCGCAGGCGGACCGTGAAGGCGTGCCGGGTGGTCGCCGCGGTGAACTGCTCGGCCCGGGTGAACTCCCACTTCACCGGGCTTCCGGTACGCAGGACGGCGAGGGCGACGAGGTCTTCGGTGAGCATCTCCTGCTTGCCGCCGAAGCCGCCGCCGACCCGGCCGGTGAGCACCCGCACCGCGGACGGCGGCAGGTCGAGGACGCGGCAGAGCGCCCGGCGGGTCAGGAACGGCGTCTGGGTGCTCGACCGCACCACGAGGCGGCCGTCGTCGTCGAGCCAGCCGACCGAGCCGTGCGTCTCGAGCGCGGCGTGCTGGACGCGCGGCGTACGGAAGACCGCCTCGAACTCGGCCGCGCCCGCCGCGAAGCCGGCGGCGACGTCACCGAGCTCGTCCCGCAACCGGCCGACGACGTTGGTGTCGCCGTGCAGCAGCGGCGCGCCGGGCGCCATGGCCGCCACCGGGTCGAACACCGCCGGCAACACCTCCCACTCGACGCGAAGCGCCCGGCACCCCTCCTCGGCCGCGGCCTCCGAGGAAGCCACCACCGCGGCCACCCGCTGGCCGGCGAAGCGCACCGTGTCGTCGAGCAGCCGCGTGTCGGCCGGGTCCTCGGACGCGTGCTCGTGCTGCGCCGTCGAATAGAGCGTGGCGGGTACGTCGTGGTGCGTCAGCACGAGCCGGACCCCGGGCACGGCCGACGCCGCGGACGTGTCGATCGACCGGATCCGGGCGTGGGCGTGCGGCGACCGCACCACCTTCAGGTGCAGCAGCCCGGGGATGTCCAGGTCGAACGTGTACCGCTCCGCGCCCGTGACGATCACCGGCCCGGCCGGCGCGCCCACCCCGGCGCCGACCGCGTGTCCGGGCCGGGCCGGGTCGACGTTGCACACACCGTCGAGCGCGTCGGCGATCGCGCGATATCCGGTACACCGGCACAGGCTTCCCTTGAGGGCGCGCGCCCGGTCCAGGCCGGACGGCAGGGCGGCCGCCGTCATGATGTAGCCGGCCGTACAGAAGCCGCATTGGAAGCCCTGCGCCTCGAGGAACCGCTGCTGTACGGGGTGCATGTCACCGCCGGCGCCGAGGCCTTCGATCGTGGTGATCGACCGGTCGGACGCGCGGAAGGCCGGATAGACGCAGGAGTGCACCGGCACCCCGTCGACATGCACCGTGCACGCCCCGCAGTCGCCGGTGTCGCAGCCCTTCTTCACGCCGAAGTGGCCCAGCGACCGCAGATAGGTCCGCAGGCACTGCCCGGGCCGCGGCGGCGGGCCGTCGACCGGCGAGCCGTTGACGATCATGACGACAGCTCCCGGCGGATCTCCTCCGCGTAGGTGCGGGTGAGGTGCCGGCGCCACGCGGGCAGGCCGTGCACGTCGTCGACGTACCCGTCGGCCGGGATGGTGCCGGTCAGCGCCACCTGCAAGGTCTCGGCCGCCGGCATCGAGGGGAAGGTCAGCGCGTACGGCCGCCAGGTCGACCCGGTGACGGTCAGCGTGAACCGCCCGTCGACGTCACGGCGCCCGACCAGCAGGGCCGCCGACCGGCCGTGGGTGTGCAGGGAGCCCTGCCGGAACGTGGCCACCCCGGTCAGGGCGCGCGCCGGCAGGTCGATCGAGCGCAGCAACTCGCCGTCGGCCAGCACGGTGGCGCCGTTCCCGGTGACGAAGGCCGACACCGGCACCCGCCGCTCCGAGCCGTCCGGCGCCAGCAGCAGGCACTCACCGTCGAGGCCCGCGGTCAGCGCGATCATCGGACCGGCCGGCAACGCCGCGCACAGGTTCCCGCCCACGGTGGCGACGTTCCAGATCTTGAAGCTGGCCAGGAAGGCGTGGCAACACCCCCGGGTGATCGCCCGCAGCGACTCGAAGCGGGGCGGCGGCGCATACGCCGCCAGCTGAGCCACCGTGCACGTGGCCGCGATCTCCAGGCCGTGCTCACCGGCGGTGAGCGGCGCCCAGCCGGCGGCGGCCAGGTCGAGGAGGCGGCGGACGGCCGGCCGCGACTCGCCGAAGAGCGCCGTGCCCCCGGCCAGCCACGCGTCACCCGGCCGCCACTGCCCGACGCCGGCCGGGCTGACCACCTCAGCGACAGTGTTGAGGTCCACGCTGCGACGCTACGCGTCCCCTGTTACAGCCCGTAGAAGATTGCCGAACGACCACCTACGCGCTACCCTGGCCTCATCGCGCGGTGACCACCGACCCGCAGCGACTCTCCGAAACGAGGCTCTCTCAGCGGCCTTGTCTTTCCTCTGGCTCCGAGCGAGAGCGCCGTTACGCGCATGCCGCCGGGCTGACCAATCCCATTGGAGTACCACAGAAGATGACCACCCAGACCAAGGCGCCGACCCGGCGCCGTGGGAGCAGCCGGCCTGCCGACGAGCGCCCACAGAACCAGAACCCGTCCACGACCACGATCGAGGTCGACGGGCTGGTCGACATCGTCAACGACCGCGCCTGGATCCGGGCCGCCGGCTACCTGCCCGGCCCCCGGGACATCCCGGTCGACGCCCGTGGCCTCCGCCGTGGCGACCATGTGCGGGGCACCGCCACGACGACCGGCCGCCGCCCGGCCACCCTCGACCTGACCAGCGTCAACGGGCACGACCCGGCGCAGATCAGGCCCGACTTCTACGACCTGACGCCGCTCTACCCCCGGGACCGGCTGCGCCTGGAGACCGACCCGGCCGAGCTCACCACCCGGGTCATCGACCTGGTCATGCCGATCGGCAAGGGTCAGCGGGCGCTGATCGTCGCCCCGCCCAAGGCCGGCAAGACGATGGTCATGCAGTCGATCGCCAACGCGATCACCCGCAACCACCCCGAGATCCACCTCATGGTGCTGCTCGTCGACGAGCGCCCCGAGGAGGTCACCGACATGGAGCGCTCGGTGCGCGGCGAGGTGATCGCGGCGACCTTCGACCACACGCCGCACGAGCACGCGGCGCTGGCCGAGCTGGCCGTCGAGCGGGCCAAGCGCCTGGTCGAGGAGGGCCACGACGTGGTGATGCTGCTCGACTCGATCACCCGGCTGGGCCGGGCGTACAACCTCGCCGCCCCGGGCCGCGGGCGCACGCTCAGCGGCGGGCTCGACTCGACCGCGCTGCACCCGCCGAAGCGCCTGCTCGGCGCCGCCCGGGCGCTGGAGAACGGCGGCTCGCTGACCATCATCGCGACCGCGCTGGTGGAGAACGGTTCGGCGATGGACTCGTTCCTGTTCGAGGAGTTCAAGGGCACCGGCAACGCGGAGCTGAAGCTGGACCGCGGGCTGGCCGAGTCGCGGATCTTCCCCGCCATCGACGTCAGCGAGTCGGGCACCCGGCACGACGAGCTGCTGCAGGAGCCGGCCGAGCTGGCCGTCGGCGGGCACCTGCGCCGGGTGATCGACGGCCCGGACCAGTACCAGCGCTTCCTGGCCCAGCTCAGGGGCACCCCCGGCAACGCGGCCCTGCTGAGATCAGGGTCCTGACCGGGGCCTTCCCCGATGAAACTCGGGCACTCGCCGGCCCATCATCGACGTAACAGCACAACGAGATGAGAGCGAGTGATCACCATGAACGCCGTCCACGACTCGATGGCACGGCAGGGTCTCAGCCGGCCGCGCGACGGACGCATCCTCGGCGGTGTGTGCGCCGGTCTGGCCCGGCGTTTCGGGCTCGACCCCTGGATCGCCCGGCTGATCTTCGCGGTGACGCTGCTCGTCATCCCCGGCAGCCAGATCCTGATCTACCCGGTGCTGTGGATCCTGATGCCCTCGGAAGAGCGTAGTTTCGCCGCCCAGCACCTGAGCTGACCGTGGCGGCTGACGCCGCCCGAAAGAACAAGACTGTTTCTGACGGTCGGTTCGGCCGCAATCTGTACGCCATGCGCGACGAGATCGCGGCCGAACAGGCCCGCCTGGACCGGCTCTACGCACGCCTGGATGAGCTGAAGGAAGAGCAGATCACGCGGCGAGCGCGGTTGGCGGCGGCCGAGGACAGGCTGTGCTTCGGCCGCACCGAGAACCTCGCCGTCGGCCGCATCACCCTGATGCGGGGCGATGAACCGCTGCTCGTCGACTGGCGCGCGCAAGCGGCCCGCCCGTTCTACGACGGCACGTCGCCGCGGCTGCTGCTGCGGACCCACGGCCGCCGGGTGATCGGCATCGACACCGGCCCGAGCTTCGACGCCGACCGCACCGGCCGGATGCCCGACATCGTCGCCACCATCCAGGCCGAGCAGGACGCGATCATCCGCAGCGACCCCGACGGCGTGCTGGTCATCCTGGGCGGCCCCGGCACCGGCAAGACGGCGGTCGCCCTGCACCGCGCCGCGTACCTGCTCTTCCACCGCCCGGCGCTGGCCGATCATGGCGTGCTGGTCGTCGCGCCCTCCCCCACCCTGCTCAGCTACCTCGACCAGGTGCTTCCGGGCCTCGGCGAGACCGCGGTCACCCTCACCACGCTGACCGAAAACGCCCAGTCTGACGACGACCCGCCGATCGCCACGCTCAAGGCCGACCTGCGGATGGCCGGCCTCCTCGCCGACGTCCTGCGCGGCATCCAGGACACGTTCCCCTTCCCCGAGGCGGTCGCCAAAGCGCGGGCCGAGCCGCACAACCGGGCACGCGCCGTCTACACCCAGGCCGTCGCCGACGCCCTCTCGGCCGAACGCCAGGCCCTCGAGGACCAGATCGAGGCGGACGTCGCGGACACGCTCGCCGCGGCCGGAATCGATCAGGCGGTGGAGGACGACCTGCGCAGGCTCGGCCTGGCCGAAACCCACGATCAAGATCAAAACCACGATTTTGTACGCTCGACGGCGGAAGCCTGGTGGCCGGTTCTTTCTCCCGAGCACGTGGTGGAGACCCTCTACGCCGACCCGCACCGGCACGCCGCCGGCCGCCTCACCCCGGCCGAGTGCGACCTCCTGAAACGGGCGCCGGGCCAGCCCTGGACCACCGCCGACATCCCCCTGCTGGACGAGGCGGCCGAGCTGGTCGGCGCCGACGGGCAACGCGCCTACGGCCACGTGGTGGTCGACGAGGCCCAGGAACTCACCCCGATGGCCTGGCGGATGATCTTCCGCCGCTGCCCGAGCCGGTCCCTGACGATCGCCGGCGACGTGGCACAGACCGCCGACCCGGCCGGCGCCACCGATTGGGCCGACGCCCTGCGGCCACACGTCGGCGACCGGTGGCGCGCGGCCCGGCTGACTGTCAACTACCGGACACCGGCCGAGATCATGGACGCCGCCGCCGCACTGCTGCCCGCCGCCGACCGCCCGAGATCGGTGCGGGCCACCGGCGTACCCCCATGGCGAAAGACCGTCACCAGGAGTGAGCTCGCCGCGATCACCGCGCACGAGGCCGGGCGCGGTGGGATGGTCGCCGTGATCGCCCCGGACGACCGGGTGGCCGAGATGGCCGAGATGATCGGCACGAGGAATCACGGACCCGGCGCCGACCTGACGGCCGGGGTCGTCGTGCTCGGCGTACGCCAGATCAAGGGCCTGGAATTCGACAGCGTGCTGATCGCCGGCCCGGCGGCGATCCTGGCCGGGCCGCGTGGCCGCAACGCCCTCTACGTGGCGATGACCAGGGCGACCAAGCGTCTGGGCCTGGTCGAGATCGAAAGCGTCGAGCGGGGCGAAGAGGTCAGTCGTCCGTCGGCACCGACATCGGCCGGCGTTCCTCCTCGCGAGCCGCGATCTGGGACATCGCGCGGCGGTACTGGCCACGGGTGATCTCACCGTGCGCGAGTTGCGCCGCCAGCACACCCTCCAGGCTGCCCGGCGCGCTCGGCAGCACCTCGACCCGCGGCGTGGCCTTGGCCTTCGCCGTGTGCTTGCCGAAACCGTCACGCACCGCACACCACGCGGCGAAGACGACCAGGCCGCCCAGCACCAGCGTGAGGAGCATCAGCAGGATCACGAACTCCACCTCCGCCTGGAGATACGCAAATGAGGCGCGCCCGGTTCAGGGGATCAGCACGGCGGCGGCCCGGATGGACCCGGTCACCGGGCGTCATCGACGACGTTATCCACAGGGGATTGCTCGCCCGTCGAAACGGCGGATAGCGTGCTGGACATCCACCGATGCCCGTTGAAGGGGATCAATGTCGATGCCCAGATCGCTGATACCCGCCCTGGCCGTCCTGGCCCTCGTCCTGCCCGCCGCGCCCGCGGAGGCAAGCGCCGGCGCCGACGCCGACCTGACCAGGTCGGCGGCCGTGTGGCTCGACCGCTCGTCGATCGCCTGGGCGACCGACACCGACGGCAAGACCTATGACCTGGTGTACGCCCGGAACGGCGGCATCGCGATCACGAACGGCGAGCTGACCGGCGCCGAGCACAGCCTGCGCCTGACGGCGGCGCCCGGCGGGCTGACCGTGGCCCAGCGCCGCAGGTACCCGCACCTGGCCGACCACCCGGCCGTCCGGCTGAGCCGCCACGATCAGGCGAAGGTGGCCGGGGCGCTGCGCGGGCAGGTGGTGATCACCGAGCGCGACCCCGACGGCCGGCTGCTCGCCGCGACCGGCGCCCAGATCGCCGGGGCGCTGGACGACATCTACGCCGCCGCCACGAGGCAATCCCTCGGCGCCACGATCGAACGGGACCGCGTGCGGCTGAGGGTGTGGGCCCCGACCGCCGCGGTGGTGAAGGCGGAGGTCGGTGACGCGATCGTCCCGATGCGGCGGGACGACGCCACCGGTGTGTGGTCGGTGACCGGACCGGTGAGCTGGACGGGCCGCTACTACCGCTACCGCGTGACCGCGTGGCAGCCCGCGGCGGGCCGGGTGGTCACGGCGTCGGTGACCGACCCGTACTCGGTGGCTCTCTCGGCGAACTCCGGGCGCAGCCTGATCGCCGGCCTGGCCGACCCGGCCCTGGCCCCGCCCGGCTGGCACCGGCTGGTCAAGCCGGCCGCGACGGCGAAGCCCCAGATCTCCGAGCTGTCGATCCGCGACTTCTCGATCGCCGACGCCACGGTGCCGGCGGCCGAACGCGGCACCTACGCGGCGTTCACCCGGCGGGACAGCGCCGGCATGAAACACCTGCGGGCGCTGGCCGCCGCCGGCACGACCCACCTGCACCTGTTGCCCGCGTTCGACTTCGCCACCATCCCCGAGCGCCGCTCAGATCAGCAGCAGCCGCCCTGCGACCTGCCGTCGCTGCCGCCCGACTCCGACCGGCAGCAGGCCTGCGTGGCCGCGGTCGCCGCCACCGACGGCTACAACTGGGGCTACGACCCGCTGCACTACACGGCGCCCGAGGGCGGGTACGCCACACAGCCCGAGGGCGCCGCGCGAACGCGGGAGTTCCGCCGGATGGTGGCCGGGGTCAACGGCGCCGGGCTGCGCGTGGTCATGGACGTGGTCTACAACCACACCTCGGCGGCCGGCACCGATCCACACAGCGTGCTCGACCAGATCGTGCCCGGCTACTACCAGCGGCTCAACGCCGACGGCACGGTGGCCAACTCGACCTGCTGCGCCAACACCGCGCCGGAGAACGCGATGATGGGCAAGCTCGTCGTCGACTCGGTCGTCACCTGGGCGAAGTACTACAAGGTGGACGGGTTCCGCTTCGACCTGATGGGCCACCACCCCAAGGCGAACATCCTGGCCGTACGCGCGGCGCTGGACCGGCTCACCCCGGCCCGCGACGGCGTGGACGGCCGGAACGTCGTGCTCTACGGCGAGGGCTGGGACTTCGGGGAGGTCGCCGGGAACGCCCGGTTCGTCCAGGCCACCCAGGCGAACATGGCCGGGACCGGCGTCGGCACGTTCAACGACCGGCTGCGGGACGCGGTGCGCGGCGGCGGGCCGTTCGACGCCGACCCGCGCATCCAGGGGTTCGCGTCGGGGCTGTACACCGACCCGAACGGCGACCCGGTCAACGGGACGCCGGCCGAGCAGCGGGCCCGGCTGCTGCGCTACCACGACCAGATCAAGGCCGGGCTGAGCGGCAACCTGGCGGCCTATCGCTTCGTCAGCACCGCGGGCGAATCCGTGACCGGCGCGCAGGTCGACTACAACGGCTCGCCGGCCGGGTACACGGCGGCGCCGGGCGAGGCGATCACCTACGTCGACGCGCACGACAACGAGATCCTGTACGACGCCCTGGCCTACAAACTCCCGACCGGAACGACGGCGACCGACCGGGCCCGCATGCAGACCCTGGCCCTGGCCACCACCGCGCTGGGCCAGGGCGCCGGGTTCGTCACCACGGGCAGTGAGCGGCTGCGGTCGAAGTCGCTCGACCGGAACTCGTTCAACTCCGGCGACTGGTTCAACCAGATCTCCTGGGACTGCCGGGACGGCAACGGCTTCGGGCGCGGCCTGCCACCCGCGCCGGACAACCAGGACAAGTGGCCGTACGCGAAACCGCTCCTGGCCGACCCGGCCCTGGTGCCGGACTGCGCCACCATCGGCCGGGCCGGCGCCCGCTACCGGGAACTGCTCGAGGTGCGCGGCTCGTCCCCGGTGTTCGGGCTGTCCACCCTGAGAGAGGTGCAGAAGCGGCTGACCTTCCCGCTCGCCGGCGCCGGTGAGACGCCCGGCGTGCTGACCATGCGGCTGGACGGCCGCGGGCTCGACCGGCGCTGGTCGTCGGTGACCGTGGTGTTCAACGCGACCCCGGCTGCCGTCACCCAGACCGTGCCGGCGCTGCGCGGCCGGGCCGTGTCCCCCCATCCGGTGCTCGCGGCGTCGGCCGACCCGGTGGTGCGGCGGGCCACCGCCGACCGGACAACCGGGACACTGACCGTGCCGGCCCGTACGGTAGGAGTCTTCGTGGAGCGCTGACGTTGTGGATATCCTCGGCGGCCGGAGTCAGTTCCCTGGGGGCGGGCCGCTGGGCGGGGTGCCGCCGGGTCCGCCGCCGGGCGGGGTGCCGCCCCGGCCGCCGCCGCCCTCCTCCTCGCCGGACGGGTCGATCGCGATGGTCAGCGTCGCCCGGTACCCGTCGGTGACGCTGCCCGACATCGTCGCCAGCTCGGTCCGGGCCGAGTCGTTGCCGAAGACGTTGTCGGTGGCCAGCGACACCTGGCTCAGGTTTCGCACCGAGGCCGAGTAGCCGTCGGTGGCATAGACCGCGTCGGCGTCCGTCTCGGGGAGGGCGATCTGCGACGTCTTCACGATCGGCCCGTCACCGTCGGTCGCGTCGGCGAGCGACGAATACACCTCGAAGTGGATGTGCGGCCACCGGCCCGAGTAGCAGGCCGGGAAGATGCTGGTGAAGGTGGCCTTGCCGGTGGCGTCGGTCTCCTGGATGCCCCGCAGGTAGTTCTGGTCGGTGACGCCGTCGGAGTACAGGGAGTAGCGGCCCTCGCGGTCGCAGTGCCACGCGTAGACCGCCGCGCCGGTCACCGCCTTGCCGTTCAGGTCGTTCACGACCAGGGAGAATTCGAGGGGTACGCCGGCCGCGGTGCCACTGGCGTCGCCGAAGGACGAGCGGATGTCCTTGCGGACGATCCCGTCCAGGGTCCGGACGTCGGGGCCGTTGGACCCGTCGGCGGGAAAGGGGCCGGCCGTCTCCGACTCGACCTCGGTCAGCGAACCGCTCGACGAGGCCGGCGCCGAGGACGACGTGGACGGCGTGTCCTCGCTGCCACAGGCGGCCAGCACGGCCAGGGTGCCGGCGCCGCCGAACGCGGCGAGCAGCTTGCGCCGGGACATCGTGCGCATGTCGAACCGCAGCCCCTTGTCGTGCACGCGGCGCACGTACGCCGCATTGTCCTCAGGGTTGTGCATCAGGCTTGACCTCTCTCGGGGATCGGGTACGACCTACCCAACCCCCGCGGCCTGTGCACCCCCTGTGACTCGCCTGTGCGCAGCGTGTCCGTAACCCGCAGATCCCGACATCAGCCTTTTGCGACCGGGCCCGGGCTGGTACGCAGGTGTCGGAGGTGATCGCCGTGCCTGACCGTCCCCCGATGGCGCCCGGATCGTTCCTCGCCGGTTCGCTGCCTGTTCTCCGCGCCGGCTTCCTGTCCGCCTGCGAGACGCTGTTCGCCCAGCACGGCGACGTGGTGCGGGTCCGCGTCGGCCCGCCGGGGATCGGCCGGGAGCTGACGTTCCTGTTCTCGGCCGAGGCCGCCCACCGGGTGCTCGCCGCCAACCAGGCCAACTACCGCAAGGACAACGTCAACTACGGCGAGCTGCGGCACGCTCTCGGCGACGGGCTGCTGACCAGCCAGGACGAGACGTGGCAACGCCAGAAGCGCTTCCTGCAGCCGCTCTTCACACACAAGCGCGTCGCCGGGTACGCCGCCATCTTCGCCGCCGAGACCGACCGGCTGGCCGACGAGTGGCGCGGCGCGGCCGGTGACCCGCAGATCGGCGCCACGCACATCGGCGCCACGCAGATCGGCGGCACGCGCCTCGTCGACATGCACGAGGAGATGACCCGGTTGACCCTGCGCATCGTCTGCCGGGTGCTGTTCGGTCGCGATGTGGACAAGGCGCTGCCGGTCGTCCAGCGCTGGGTCGACCCGCTGGGCAAGGCGATCCGCCGGCGGGCGCTGATGCCGGTCCGGGTGCCGCACTCCTGGCCGGTCCCGGTCAACCGGCTGATCCAGCGGGGGCAGGCCGAGCTGTTCGAGGTCTGCGACGAGATCATCGCGTCCCGGCGCTCGTCCGGCCCCGGGTCGGCCGGCTCGGACCTGCTGGGCCTGCTGGCCGACGCCCGCGACGGCGGGGAGGCGCTCTCCGACGAGGAGGTCCGGGCCCAGGTGCTGGTCTTCCTGCTGGCCGGGCACGAGACCACGGCGACCGCGCTGACCTCGGCGATCTATCGGCTCGGCGCGCACCCCGAGGTGCAGGAACGGCTGCGCGCGGAGGTGTCCGGGCCGGCGGCGACGCCGTCGGCCGAGGAGGCGCTCGGTCTCCCGTACACCACCATGGTTCTGAAGGAGACGTTGCGCCTCTATCCCTCGGCCCCGGTGATCGGCCGGCGCGCGGTGGCCGACGACGAGATCGGCGGCTTCCGGATCACCGCCGGGTCGGACGTGCTGGTCTCACCGTGGGTCGTGCACCGGCACCCGGCCCACTGGCCCGACCCGATGCGCTTCGAGCCGGAACGGTTCACCCCCGAGCGCGAGAAGGCCCGCGACCGGTACGCGTGGTACCCGTTCGGCGGCGGCCCGCGCACCTGCATCGGCATGTACTTCTCGCTGCTCGAAGGCGTGGTCGCGCTGGCCGGCCTGGCCCGGCACTTCGCCTTCGAGAGCCCGGCCGAGCAGCCCGCCTACACCCACGACGTGACCCTGCGCCCGGCCGCCGGCATGCCGATCCGCGTCACCCACCGCGAGGTGGTGACCCGCTGAGCTGGAGTGAGCCGAGCTAGAGGGTGCCGGCCAGCACCGGCGGGCCCGGGTCGTCCTCGCCGACCCGCTGGCTGGTGATCTCGATGCGGCGGAACTGGCGCAGCGGGACGCCGGACCACAGCTCGACCTTGCCCTCCTTGTGCATGTGGAAGGTGCCGAGCGGGACGTACTGGCCGTCCTTCACCGCCCAGCCCTGGTAGTAGCTGCCGGCCGGGGCGGAGGGCAGCCCCTGGGCGTTGAGGACCAGCCGCCAGCCGGCGTCGCGCTCGATGATCTGGATGGTGCCGTGGGCCTGCGGGAGGGCGCCCCCGCCGGCCAGTTGGACGGTCGCGGACGGGCGCTCGCGGGTGGCCAGCACGCCGCCGATGCCGCCGGCGATCAGCACCAGGGCCACCGCCGCGGCGGTCGCCCACTGGCGGCGCCGGCGACGGGTGGCGCCGGGCCGCGCCCGGTCGGCGCTCGGCCCGCGCGGAGGCCGCATGTCGGCCGGCCGGTCGTCCGGCGGAGCCTGCGGAGCAACCGGCGAGGCCGGAGCCTGGGGGGCTACCGGCGAGGCCGGGGCGGAGTCGGTTTCGGCCTTGGCGATCAGAGCCGCGATCCCGCCGGGAAGGTCGGGCGGCGCGTCCCACATTCCGGGGTGGGACAGCAGGCCCGAGACCCGCGCGATCGCCCCGTCCTGCCCGCACGGACCGTTCTCGAGGGCGGCGGCCCGTTCGTCGAGCACGTCGTCAGTCATCTGTCGCCCCCGAAGCCGAAGCGGGCTCGTCCAGCAGAAAACCCAGGGCCGCCGCCAGCCGCCGGTGGGCCCGGTGGGACCGCGACTTCACGGTGCCGACCGGCAGGCCGAGCTGGGTCGCGATCTCGCTGTGGGTGAGCTGGTAGAAGTGCGCCAGCCGGACCACCGCCGCCTCGTCGGCGGGCAGGTCGTCCACCGCCCGCCGGACCTGCCAGGCCTCCCACAGCCGCTCGGTCGAGAGGGGCTCGATCGGGACCTCGGGCACCTCGACGGCGCTCATGGCCGGCCCGCGCCGTTCCCGGCGGTAGACGTCGATCGCGGCCTTGCGGGCGATGCCGAAGACCCACGGCGCCAGGTCGCGCATCGGGTCGTACCGGCCGCGGCCGCGCCACAGGGAGATGAACGCCTGCTGGGTGGCCTCCTCGGCGAGCCCGCGGTCGGTCAGCATGGTCACCGCCATGCCGTAGACGGGGCCGCGGAAAGCGGTATAGACAGCGGCGAACCCGTCCTCGTCGCCCTTGGCGAAGAGGTCCGCCAGCCCGGAGTCGTCCATGGTGCACCCGATCGTAGGCGTACGGCGTCGCCGGTGGCAGATGCGGGTCGGGTCATGACGTCGCGTCCTCGGCCGGGATCGCCGTGACCGGGTCGCCACCGACCGTGGCCTTGCCCGTGGTGACGTCCAGCGTGGAGGGCTTGACCGGCACGCCGTCCACGGTGGCCAGGCCGACCTGGCGCCCGTCCTTGAGCACGATCCAGCCGCCGACCACCTTGGCGCCGCGGACCCGGTTGGCGAACCGGTAGAGCCCGGACGGCTTCTTCGCCACCTCGATGGTGAAGTCGCGGGCCTTGCCGTCGACCGTGACCGTGCCCTTGGCCTGGTTCTTGTCCGCCGTACCGGTCAGCGTCGACCCGTCGTCGGCCTTGAGCTCGAGCTTGCCGTCGATCGCGGTGCCGGTGAGCCACTGCTCCAGCTTGTCGCCGTCACAGAGGTAGGCGATGGCCGCGCCGTTCTTCGCCGCGACGGCCAGCGAGCCCTCCTTGAGGTGCCCGGCCCAGGTCCCGGTCAGCGGCTTGCGCTGGGCCAGGGGCTCCTTGGCCACGGGCGGCGGCGCCTCGCCACCGTTGCCGTTCGGCGGGGTCGCGCTGTCCTCCGGCACCGGCGCGTCACCGTCGCCGGGAACCTCCGGGGTGGGCGAGGCGCCGGCGATCACCGAGGCCGCGGGCACGCCGGCGATCCGGTTCCACTGCCAGCCGGCGCCGAGCAGCACCGCGGCGACGCTGATGCCGGCCAGCAGGATGGCCAACGGGCTCATGCGCTTCATGACTTCGCTCCCCGGGCAGACGACGACGTGTCTGCTACTGATTCGCAGCCGACGGCCCGATCGGTTCCCGTTCGGCGGAAGAAATTTCGGCCAGCGCGGGAATACTCACCGTAAAGGTGCTTCCCCCGCCCAATACGGAGCGTACGGCCAAAGCGCCATCGTGCTCGGTCACGATGGCGTGCACGATGGCCAGCCCGAGCCCGGAGCCCTGTACGGCCTGGTCCATCGCGTTGGCGCCCCGGTGGAACGGCGTGAACAGCCCGGGCAGGTCGCCGGCGGGCACCCCGATGCCGGTGTCGCTGATCTCCACGGTCGCGGTCCCGGCCTCCGCGCCGGCCCGGCAGACGATCCGTCCCCCGGAAGGCGTGAACTTCACCGCGTTGTCGAGCAGGTTGCGCACCGCGCGTTCCAGCCGGTCCGGCTCGCCGGCCACCCAGGCCGGCCCCGCCGCCTCATCGAGGGTCAGGAGCAGGCCCTTCGCCCGCGCGGCCGGGGCCACGTCGGCCACCACGGCGGTGGTCAGCGCGGTCAGATCCACGGGTACGGACGGCCCGCCCGCCCGTTGCGCGCCCGGATCGAGCAGCAGCAGGTCGGCGACCGTGTCCCGCAGCCGCAGGGCGTTGCGCAGGATCGCGCCGAGACCGCGCCGCTGCGGCGGGGTGAGGTCGTCATCGTCGTCGGTGAGCATCTCGGTGTAGCCGAGGATGCTGGTCAGCGGGGTACGCAACTCGTGCGTCACGGTCGCCACGAAGGCGTCCTTGCGCTCGTCCAGGGTCTGCAGCTCGCTGATCAGCCGGGCCTGGCGGATGTGCAGGCGCTGCTGGCGGATCGCGTGCTCGACCTCCCGGGCCAGGGTGCCGAGCAGCCGCCGCTCCTCGTCGGTCCAGTCCGGCCGGTCCGGGCGCGCCAGACACAGCAGGCCGGGCGGGCACTGCGCGTCACCGGGCAACGCCACCGCGAGGCCGCCGGGCACGTCCGCGACCAGGGCCGGCTCGCCCGGAGCACCGGCCTGTACCGCGGCCACGATCTCCGGGGCGAGCGGCTCGGCGGCGTCCGGCCATCGGACGCTGACGCCGGCGCCCGGCTCGACCGCGACCCGCCCGTGCACCACGGCGGCGCCGAAGAACGCGCCCAGCATCTCGGCCACCCGGGCCGCGGTCACCTGGGCGCCCCCGGGGCGCCGTAGCTCGGTGGCGACCTGTTGACGCAGCTCGTGGCGTACCCCGCGGGCCTGTTCGGCGGCGAGCAGCCGTTCGGTCTCGGCGGCCAGGTCGTTCAGCGTTCCGATCACGGCGCGGAGTTCGGCCGTACCCGACGGAACGGCCCGGGCCGACCGGTCGCCGGCGGCCAGCCGACGCAGCGTGCGCCGGATGTCCTCGAGCGGAGCGAGGAGGTGACGCTGGTGCACCGCGGCCATCACCATGGCGACGGCCAGGAACAGGATGGCCAGGCCGCCGAAGAGCATCTGGACCGAGCGGATGCGGGACCGGTCGGCCGCGGTCACGGACTGCTGCTCGGCGCGCAGGGCGTCCTCGACGTAGGCGTTGGTCAGCCGGATCCGGTCGAACGCCCGCTTGCCCCGGTCGGCCAGGGCGTCGTTCCGGTCGGCGACCCCGGCGTTCACGATCGGGATCGCGTACGCGTAGAGCCAGTGCGCCGCGGCCGTGCGCTCGGCGGTCAGCCAGCGGCGCACCTCGTCGTCGGCGGACAGCTCGGCGACCCGGTCGAAGGCGACGAACGCGGCCACCTTCCCGGATTCGTACGGCCCCAGGTACTCGCGGTCGCCGGTGAGCTGGAACCCGCGTACCCCGGTCTCGGCGTCCGTCATGTTCTGCAGCACGGCCCGGTTGGCGGTGCGCGCGTCGCCCAGCCGCTCGGTGTGCTGCTGCTGGGCGGCCTGGAGCCGCTCCCCGACGACGAGCTGGACCAGCACAAGGGCCAGGAACAGCACCAGGAGGACGGAGATGGCGGCGCGCACCCGGGCCGTCATGCTGCGCAGCACGTCACGCGTCCGGCAACGTGAAGGCGATGGTGGTGGTGCCGCCGCCCGGCGTGCCGTCGGCCCAGATCCGGCCGCCGTGCCGCTCGGCGATCCGCTGCCAGGTGCTCAGGCCGACGCCGTGCCCGGCCGGGGTGCGGTCCACCCGGGTGAACATCTCGAAGACCCGCCCCCGGTGCTCCGCCAGGTCGTTGATCAGGTGTTGCATGCGGCCGACGGCGCGGGTCGCCGACGCGATCCAGGAGCGGGTCCGGCTGCCCTCGGCGTGCTCGTCGCCGATCAGCTCGAGGTATCCGTTGACCACCGCCACCGCCAGCGGCGCGGCCAGGTCATGGCTGACCACGCCCGCGAACTGCTCCAGCTCGGTGTTCGAGCGCTGGAGCTCGGCGTTGGTCGCGGCCAGCTCCTCGTGCGCCTGCTTGAGCGCCCGGTGCTGCTGCTCCGACTCGGCGAGCAGCTCGGCGTTCAGCCGGCCCTGGCGGCGCCGCTCGAACACGGCCAGGATCACCCCGGCCAGGTCCTTGATCCGGGCGATCTGGTCGTCGTCCAGCACGCCGGGCACGTTGTCGAAGACGCACAGGCTGCCCAGGGCGTACCCCTGGGGGGTGACCAGCGGGGCGGACGCGTAGAACCGCACGTCGGCGAGCTGACCGGTGACCCACGGGTTGAGCCGGAACGTGGGGTCCTCGCTGGCGTCCGGGACGTGGACGAACTCACCCTCCTCGAACTTGACCGCGCACATCGAGTCGTCGCGGGCGGAGTCGCCGCCCTCGAAGCCGGTGGTGGTGAGCTGGCACTGCCGGTTCTCGTCGATCAGATTGAGTGTGGCGAACGGCTTTCCCGCGACCAGCGCGGCCACCCGGACGACGGCCTGGAGCTCGTCGTCGGCCGGCGCGTCGAGCACTCCGTACTCGTGAAGCGCGTCGAGCCGCAGCAGCTCGTGGGAGGACGTCACCCTGGTCAGATCGGCAGGAGTTGGCCCGTGTTGAGCGCCGGAGCGCCCGCTCGCCAGGGGAAATCTGGGAGTCCGCTGATTTTCGTTACCTACTCGTTACATAGCCGACGATCTCCACATCCGGTGATCGGATTTCCCGGCAAAGCGGACACTGAACCGGTATCTGCAACGGTGCGTGACGCACATCGGGAGCGCCTTGGTTACCCGCCGGTAATCTCACCGCTTGTGACCGGGGCCACCTGGGAGCAGAGTGACGACCCATCGAAGTTCCCCCGCTTCGAGACCGATCGAGAAAGGGCCCCACCGTGACCGACGCGGTTTCCGGACGAACCAACTGGCGCAAGTTCGCGCTCGCCGCCGGCGTACCCGCCGTGGCGGCCGGCTTCCTGCTCTTCGGGATGTCGCAGGGCGCGCTGGCGGCCAGCTTCGCCGTCTCCGGCCAGGACTTCAAGATCTCCGCCGACCGACTCGACGGCACCGGCTTCTCCCAGTACGGCGGCGTGGTCAAGGACGCCGAGGGCAAGCAGATCCCGGTCTCGATGTCCGGTATCGCCGACGCCAAGCTGACCAACCTCTGCCAGTCGGTGCGGGTCAAGGACGCCCCGATGAGCCTGACCATCACGGCCGGCACCGAGAAGGGCAAGCCGGCCCGGGCCACCAACATGCTGATCGGCATGAAGGACCTGGCCGGCGACGCCACCTTCACCAACATCAACATCGGTCAGGACGCCGGGACCCTCACCAAGGGTGGCACGGAGGCCAAGGGCGAGACCGGCGGCTTCGGCCAGCAGTCCGACAAGATCGTGATCAACGGCCTGAGGCAGACCGCGGTGTCCACCACCGCCGGCACGTTCAAGCTGACCGGGCTCGACCTCAAGCTGAACTTCGGTTCCTCGCCGAAGGAATGCTTCTGAGGTGGATGTTCGCGAGTTTCGGCGACGCTTCGCGCACTGGCGCCGGGCCCGGCCGTTCTGGGGCGGGCTGCTGCTGACGCTGTCGGCGGCGGCCCTGTTCCTGAGCGCCAACCTGACCCTGAAGGCGATGGAGGTCCACTTCGGCCAGGAGGGCTTCCTGTCCTACCTGCTGCCGCTGGTGATGCTGCTGTGCGGGCTGCTGGTCTGGTTCACACCGGCGCAACGGGTCTTCTACGCGATCGTCGCGCTGATGACCGCGGTGTACTCGCTGATCGGCCTCAACCTCGGCGGCTTCGGCGCCGGCCTGCTGCTGGGCATCGCGGGCGGCGCCCTGGCCATCGCCTGGACCCCCGCACCCGCCGCCGCCCTTCCCGCGGCCGATCCCGCTCTTCCCGCGGCTGACACCGGGGTGATCGAGCCCGGCCCCGTCGCGGACCGGAAGCCGGACGCGCCGACCACCGATCTGCGGCCGGCCGCACAGGAGCCGCCCCCTTTCGCTGAGCCCGGGCGCACCGGGCAACATCGGAAGGCCCTTGCGATCATCGCGGCGCCGCTCGCGATCGGCCTGTCGCTGGCCATGGCCGCACACGCGCCCCGGCCCGCCCGAGCCGAGCCGGCCTGCCCCAAAGGCATGCCCTCCCGTTCCACGGCAGCCTCGCCGAACAAGGAGGCCTCACCGGGCAAGGAGGCCAAACCCTCCCTCAGCAAGCCGAGCGCGGGGAAGACGACGCCTGCGCAGCCCAAGCCGACCACGACCGCCGACGCCGGGAAGAAGGACGACACCGGCAACCCGATCGTCGACGGCTGGAACGACTTCGTCGAGGGCGTCGGCAACCTGTTCGGCGGCGGGGACGACACGTCGCCCTCCCCCGGCCCGTCCGAGCCGACGGCCAAGCCGACGACCGGCCCCACCTCGAAGCCCGGCACCCCTTCGAAGCCCAGGCCCAAGCCGAAGCCGTCGTCGTCGTCCACGAACGACGACATCCCGTGCCTGGGCCCGCGCGTCCTCAACAAGAAGGCCGGCCCCGACGACCTGCCCCCGGCCGCGGTCATCGGCGGCCTGATGGAGGGCGACACGCTGACCATGTACGACTCGACCTACGACGGCGTGACCACGCTCCAGACCGCGGACGGCCCCAAGCAGGTCCTCAAGTTCAGCATGCGCAAGTCGGTGACCACGCCGTTCAAGCTCACCATCCAGGAGCCCGGCGGCCACACCACGGTGATCGACGCCGGCGCGCTCACCACGACCGGCAACGTCCGCTTCTACACCCCGAAGTTCGAGGGCAAGCTCTTCGGCCTGATCCCGGTGACCTTCACGCCCGAGCAGCCGCCGCCGCTGACCCTGCCGGTGCTGAAGTTCACCGACGTCAAGATCGACCTTTCCTTCGTACGCAGCGACGTCCTGACCGGCAAGCCCCTGAAGATCACCGAGGTCCGGTAAGCCCGCGACGCTCCCGCCACCGGGCGACCACCTGGTCGGCGTCCACCGGCGGGAGCAGCGTGGGCGGCCCGTCCAGCAGCCCGACCCGGCCGACTCGTACCAATGCACCATGCGCAAAAGTCTAGGTCGCGCGGTCAGTTCCACCCCGGGGTCGGACCCGGGTGACCACCTCCCAGGCGGTGCGGCCGGTCGCCGAGCCCCCGCGCTTCGAGGCGATGGGTACGCGGCGACAGCGCCGAGTTTCTCGCCCGGCTCGAGGGTGGCCTCATCGAACCACCGACCGGAGTTCAGGGTGTTCCAGCGATCGCCCCACGTGTAGGTCGCCACCCGGCCGGCGGCGATGTCCGCCTGCGCGCGGCGGTCCGGCTGCTCGCGAGGGCCGTCCACCAGGAGAGCGCCGCGGCGGCCACCCACGTCACGATCAGGCCGCGCGCAACCGAACCCACCGCCCGTTCATGAAGCGGATTGTTCCAGGCCGCGGCGTTAGGCTCGGGACCATGTGCCGAAACATTCGACCGCTGAACAACTTCGAGCCGCCGGCCACGCACGACGAGACGCACGCGGCGGCGTTGCAGTATGTGCGCAAGGTCGCGGGCACCACCAAGCCGAGCGCACGTAATCAGGAGGCGTTCGACCGGGCCGTCGCGGCCGTCGCCCATGCGACCGAGCATCTGCTGGCCGACCTGGTGAACGTCGGGCCCAAGAAGGACCGTGAGGTCGAGGCGATCAAGGCGCGAGCCCGGGCCGAGAAGCGTTACGCCTCCTGAGCCCGGGCCCGGTCTGATCCCGCGCGCTACTTGCCGGGCGTCGGCTCGGCCGGGGCGGAGCCGGTGGAGCGGCGGAACGCGAGCAGCGCCACGATCAGGGCGATGACGCCGAGCGCCAAGCCACCCACGCCCAGGGCGGTGCCGGTGCTGGAGGACGACTCCGAGGCGGGCGCGGCGGCCTCGACGGTCGGGCCGGGCGCGGCGGCGGGGGCGGTGTCGCTCTCGGCGGCGGCCTTCGCGAGCTTCAGGACCGGCGCGGGGCTCTCGGGCTCCTCGCCGCCGGCCGCGGGCGGCTCGTCGATCCAGCGGACCACGTTGCCGTCGGAGTAGGTCTGCAGCGCCTTGAAGATCATCTGGTCGACCTGCGGCAGCGGGCCCAGCGAGACATCGAACTCCTGGAACTGGCCGGGCTTGATGGCCGCGTCGGCGGCCGCCGTCCAGGTGATCTTCTCGACCGCCTCGTTGATCTGCGCGCCGTGGGCCTCGAGGGGCTTGTCCAGCTTGCCCTTGGTGACCACCGCGGTCCAGCCCGGCACCGGCTTGACCGACACGGACGCCACCGGCGCGGTCTTGATCGGCAGGGTCACCTCGAGCTTGGTGGTGGACGCGCTGTCACTCTCGTTCGGCACCCGGAACGTGGCCTTGGTGTAGCCGCCCTGAGCGGCGTTGGCCGAGCTCACGGAAACGTGCGCGGACGCGGGGGCGGCGATCGCCAGGGTGAGCGCGGCGACCGCTCCGGCCACCACGGCGGCCCGCTTGAACAAGGTCATCTTCTCTCGGCCTTCCAGACGAATGGAACGTACGGCCATTGGTCGGCGCATCGGGCCGGAAAGTTCCCTACGACTTCGGCAATCGGACCTCGGCCCGGAGACCCGGCGACGCGTCACCGAGGGTAATGGTCCCGTGATGCTGGCGGACCAGTTCCCGGACGATCGCCAGCCCCAGCCCGGACCCGCCGGCGTCGCGCGCCCGCGCGTCGTCCAGCCGGGTGAACCGGCCGAACACGCGCTCCCGGTCGGCCTCGGGGATGCCGGGGCCGTCGTCGGTCACGGTGATCAGGACGCCCGAGGCATCAGCCGTGAGCGCGAGGGTCACGGCCGATGAGGCATGGCGTACGGCGTTGTCGAGCAGGTTGGCCACGACGCGGCTCAGGGCGTCCGGGTCGCCGGTGATCTCCAGGGGCTCCGACACCACCCGGACGCCGGGGTAGCGCGTGGCGACCTGGGCCAGCAGCTCATCGAGCCGGACGGACGTGATCCGGGCGGCCGGCCGGGTCGCGGCGTCGTCGGCCCGGGCGAGCAGCAGCAGGTCGTCGACCAGCCGGCTGAGCCGTTCCACGTCGGTCAGCAGGTCGGCCGAGAGGGCGGGCCAGTCGGTGTCGTCGGGCAGCCGCTGCGCCACCTCCAGCTCGGTGCGCATGGTGGTCAGCGGGCTGCGCAGCTCATGGGCGGCGTCGGCGACGAAGGCCCGCTGCCGGGCCCGGGAGGCGTCGAGGCGGCGGAGCATGTCGTTGAGGGTGACCGCGAGCCGGTGGACCTCGTCGCTGGAGTCGGGCACCGGCAGGCGGTCGGACCGGGCCCGGCCGGTGATCTCCTCGGCCCCGGAGCGCAGCGCCTCGACCGGGCTCAGCGCGGCGCCCACCACCTGCCACGACACCACCGCCAGCACCACGATGAGCAGCGGGAACACCACGAGCAGGGTGATCCGCAGCAGGCGGATGCCGGCGGTCACGTCGCCGGTGCCGCGGGCGACCAGCACGTGCACCGTCTCGGCGCCCTGCCGGGCCTCGACCGTGACCACCCGGACCGCTCCGTCGACCCCGATGCGGTCGCCCGGAATGACCGTCCCGTGGCCGCTGGCCAGGCCCTTCAGCTCGTCGGGGTAGAGGATCGGCACCAGCCGGTCGGCGGTCGCGCTCACCGCGCGTACCCGATCCTGGTCGTCGACCACCTGGACCTGCACGCCCGCGCTGACCGGGATGGGGTCGCTGAGCGCGTTCTGCTCGACCAGGTCGGCGACCGCGCGGGCGGTGTCCAGCGCCTCCTCGTTGATCGAGCGCAGCAGCGCGAAGCTGAGCACCGCGATCAGCGCCAGGCCGCCGGCCAGCAGCCCGGCGGCGAGGGCGGCGATGGAGACGCCGGTCAGCCGCGCGCGCAACGAGCGGCGGCGGAACCACTTCATGCGGGTACGGCGGCCAGGCGGTAACCGGCGCCGCGGACCGTCTCCAGGCGATCGCGGCCGATCTTGCGGCGCAGGTAGCCCACGTAGACCTCGACGGCGTTGGGCGCGGTGTCCAGCGCCGCGTCCCAGACGTGGTCGAGCAGCTCGGTCTTGGAGACGACCTGACCGGGATGGCGGATCAGGTATTCGAGCAGGGCGAACTCGCGGGCGGTCAGGGCCACCTCGCTGCCGCCGACGAGCACCCGGCGCTCGGCCGGGTCGAGCTCGACGTCGCCGTGGGCGAGGACCACCGGGCGCTCCCGGCCGCCCCGGCGGAGCAGGGCCCGGAGCCGGGCCAGCAGCACCACGTACGAGAAGGGTTTGGTCAGGTAGTCGTCGGCGCCGCAGTCGAGCCCGTCGGCCTGGTCGTACTCGCCGTCCTTGGCCGACAGCATCAGCACCGGCAGCCAGTGGCGCTCGGCCCGCAGCTGGCGCACCACGCGGTAGCCGCTGAGCCGGGGCAGCATCACGTCGAGGATCATCGCGTCGTACCCGCCGTGGCGGGCCATCTCGAGCCCGTCCTGGCCGTCGCCGGCGACATCCACCGCGAACCCCTCGGCCTGCAGCCCGCGCCGCAGCGCCGCGGCCAGCCGCTCCTCGTCCTCCACCACCAGCAACCGCACGAGGACAACTGTGTCACGCCGGGGGCTGCTCCGCGGCGACCTCCTCAGCTGAGTCACAGCGCCGACGCCTGGTCCGAGGAGACCCCTAGGGGACCTTCTCAGCGGAGTCACAGGGCGTCGGGAGCATGGTGGGTGGCAGACAACGGGAGGTGGACGTAGTGAACGTGTTCAGGTCCAGGCCGGCGCTTCGCTGGCTGGTGCCGTCGGCCGCAGCGGTCGTCGTGATCGGGGGTGGCGCGGCTGCCGGGACCATCGTCGCCAGCGCCGACCCGGCTCTGCCGGAGCGCAGCGCGGCTCAGCTCTTGGTCGACGTGCAGAACGCGAAGGTGGAAGGACTGTCCGGGACGATCGTGCAGACCGCCGATCTGGGGCTGCCGGCCGTGCCGGGGGTGACCGGCCAGGGTGACGAGCTGACCAAGCTGATCGCGGGCAGCAACACCGCCCGGGTCTGGTACGCCGGCGAGGACCAGGCCCGCGTCGCGATCCAGGGTGTGCTCGGCCAGACCGACATCATCCGCAACGGTACGGACGTGTGGATCTGGCGCAGCCAGAACAACACGGCGTCGCACCTGAAGGTGCCGGCGGGCAAGGCGGGCAAGGCTCAGCACACGCCGCCGGCGGGTGTGGTGCCGTCGACACCGCGGGAAGCGGCCGACGCCGCGCTCGCGGCGATCGACCCGACCACGGCGGTCAGCACGACCGGTGCGGCCGAGGTGGCCGGGCGGGACGCGTACGAGCTGGTGCTGGCGCCGAAGGACAGCGCCTCGCTGATCGGGCAGGTGCGCCTGGCGATCGACGCCAAGGAGCACATCCCGCTGCGGGTGGACGTCTACGCCAAGGACGCCAACAACCCGGCCGTCCGGGTGGCGTTCCAGCAGGTGAGCTTCACCAAGCCGGACGCGCAGCAGTTCAACTTCAATCCGCCGCCGGGCGCCAAGGTCGAGAACCAGACGGCCGAGCAGCTTCAGGCCGAGGCCGAGAAGAAGGGCGCCGAGGCCAAGCAGAAGCATGGTGAGGCGCGGAAGCAGGCGGCCGAGAGCACCAAGGTGGTCGGCAAGGGCTGGACGTCGGTGTTCGTCGCTCAGGCACCGAAGGCCGACGACAAGGCCGACGACAAGAAGGCGGCCGGCCCGGAGGCCGCGGCGCTCGAGGGTGTGCTGAAGAGCCTGCCCGCGGTCAAGGGCAGCTGGGGCAGCGGACATCTGCTGCAGAGCACGCTGTTCAGCGCGCTGGCGACCGACGACGGCCGGATCCTGGTCGGCGCGGTGGCTCCCGAGAAGCTGTACGAGGTAGCCGCACAGAAGTAGCACCAATCGCCACACATCAGGCGGCCGGTGAGCGCAGAGGGTTGCGCTCACCGGCCGCTGCGCATTCCGGAGAGCCGTACGCGATCGTCACCGGAATTCGCGGCATAGCCGACCATCGACGGCTGATTCCGTTTCGGCTCTGCAAAATAGTTCGGATTCCCTTGTCTCCAAGCGGTTCTCTGTGTCAAGGTCCCCCCACGTCAGTGAGGGCAGGAGGACCGACCGTGAGCGATGCGCTGCCCGTCCTGCGGAACTTCATCGGCGGGGCTTACGCAGACCACGCGGACGGCGCCACCTCGCCGGTGATCGATCCGGCGACCGGAGAGACGTACGCCCACGCGCCGGTCTCCTCGGCCAAGGACGTCGAGGCGGCGATGGCGGCGGCGCGCGACGGGTTCGCGACGTGGCGGGACGCGACGCCGGCCGAGCGGCAGCTCGCCCTGCTGCGGATCGCCGACCGGGTCGAGGCGCGGGCCGAGGAGATCATCGAGGCCGAGTGCCGCAACACCGGCAAGCCGGTCGGGCTGACCCGCGACGAGGAGATGGCCCCGCTCCTCGACGAGCTGCGGTTCTTCGCCGGGGCGGCGCGGCTGCTCGAGGGCCGGTCGGCCGGGCAATACCTCGCCGGGTACGAGTCGTACGTGCGCCGCGAGCCGATCGGCATCTGCGCGCAGGTGGCCCCGTGGAACTACCCGATGGTCATGGCGGTGTGGAAGTTCGCCCCGGCCATCGCGGCAGGCAACGCGGTGGTGCTCAAGCCGTCGGACACCACGCCGGTGAGCACGCTGCTGCTGGCCGAGATCGCCGCCGAGGTGCTTCCGCCCGGCGTACTCAACGTGGTCTGCGGCGACCGGAACACCGGCCGCGACCTGATCGCCCACCCCGACCCCGCACTCGTCTCGATCACCGGATCGACCCGCGCCGGCATGGAGGTGGCCGCCTCGGCCGCCGCCGACCTCAAGAAGGTCCACCTCGAACTCGGCGGCAAGGCGCCGGTCGTGGTCTTCGACGACGCCGACCTGGCGTCGACCGCGGCCCGGATCGCCGACGCCGGCTACTTCAACGCCGGCCAGGACTGCACCGCCGCGTCCCGGGTCCTGGTCCACCACCGGGTCGCCGCCGACTTCACCGAGGCGCTGGTGGAAGCGGCCGCGCGCCAGGACGTGATCCCGGTCAACAACGCGAACCAGCTGGGCCGGGTGCTCGGCTTCCTCGACCGCAAGCCGGCGCACGCCCGGGTGGCGACGGGCGGCCGGCGGATCGGCGAGCGTGGCTATTTCGTCGAGCCGACCGTCGTCACCGGCCTGGAGCAGCGCGACGAGATGGTCCAGGACGAGGTCTTCGGCCCGGTGATCACGGTCCAGGAGTTCACCGACGAGGACGCGGCGGTCCGCTGGGCCAACGACGTCCGGTACGGCCTGAGCGCCAGCGTGTGGACCCGCGACCACGGGCGGGCGATGCGGATGACCCGGCGGCTCGACTTCGGCTGCGTCTGGGTCAACACCCACATCCCGTTCGTCTCCGAGATGCCGCACGGGGGGTTCGGCCATTCGGGGCACGGCAAGGATCTGTCCGCGTACGGGTTCGAGGAGTACACCCGGATCAAGCATGTGATGCACAACGTCGGCTGATAGAGGTACCCCCGGATGAGCAACACCCCCGCGATCGAGTTCGTCGGCGTACACAAGGAGTTCCAGTCGCACGGCGAGACCGTCCACGCCGTACGCACGCTCGACCTGGCCATCGCGCAGGGCGAGTTCTTCTCGCTGCTCGGTCCGTCCGGCTGCGGGAAGACCACCACGATGCGGATGATCGCCGGGTTCGAGGACCCGTCGGCGGGCACCGTGTTCCTGGACGGCCGGGACGTCACCAACATCGCCCCGAACAAGCGTGACGTCAACATGGTCTTCCAGTCGTACGCGCTGTTCCCGCACATGTCCGTGCACCAGAACGTGGCCTTCGGGCTGGAGCGCAAGAAGGTCGCCAGGGACGAGATCGCCCGCCGGGTCGGCGAGATCATCGAGATCGTCTCGTTGAGCGGCATGGAGAAGCGGGCGCCGCGCGAGATGTCCGGCGGCCAGCAGCAGCGGGTCGCGCTGGCCCGGGCGCTGGTCAACCGGCCGCGGGCGTTGCTGCTGGACGAGCCGCTGGGCGCGCTCGACCTCAAGCTGCGCCAGCAGATGCAGGTCGAGCTCAAGCGGATCCAGCGCGAGGTCGGCATCACCTTCGTCTACGTCACGCACGACCAGGGCGAGGCGCTGACCATGTCCGACCGGATCGCGGTGATGCAGGGCGGGCGGATCGACCAGCTGGGCACGCCGCGGGAGATCTACGAGAAGCCGGCGACCCGGTTCGTGGCCGGCTTCATCGGCACCTCCAACCTCCTCGAGGGCGAGGTCCGGAGCATCGAGAACGGCATCGCGACGCTCAGCTCGGCGCCCGGCGACTGCGTGCTGGTCCCGGTTCCGGGTTCGGTCGCGGTCGGTGACAAGGTCGAGATCTCGGTACGCCCGGAGAAGATCGAACTGGAGCGCGGCGTCGAGGCGCCCAGCGACTGTTCGGTCGTCGCCGGCACGGTCAGCGAGGTCGTCTACCACGGCACCTCGACCAACTACACCGTGGCGACCGCCGCCGGCCCCGAGTTCACGGTCTTCGACCAGAACGCCGCCAACGCCGACGACCTCGCGGTCCGTGGCGACAAAGTCTTCCTCTACTGGAACGCGCAGCATTCGTACCCGATCGGAGTCTGATGTCATCCCCCCGTGACCCCTCTTTTGTTCGTGGCATGACCCAGCGTCGCCTCGGCCGGCGTGACGCGCTCCGGATGGGCGGCCTCGCGTCGTTCAGCGCCTTCCTGGCCGCCTGTGGCGTGAAGGGCCAGGGCAACCCCGGTGCCAGCGCGCCCGCCGCCGACGCGGTGGCCAAGTTCTGGGCCGGCAAGACCGCCACCAAGCACGTCGACGTGGCGAGCTGGCCGCTCTACATGGACCCGAAACAGCCCGAGCTCAAGGCGTTCACCAAGGAGACCGGCATCACGGTGAACTACCAGGAGGTCATCCAGGAGATGGGCCCCTGGTTCGCCAAGGTGCAGCCGCAGCTCGCGGCCAAGCAGCCGATCGGGTTCGACATCCAGATCATCACCAACGGCCAGCAGTTCAAGCAGTTCACGACCTCCGGCTTCCTGGCGCCGCTCGACCATTCCAAGCTGCCGAACTTCGCCAAGAACGCCGCTCCGGCGTACAAGAAGGAAGCCTTTGACCCGGGGAACGTCTACAGCGTGCCGTGGACGTCCGGGATCAGCGGGATCGCCTACGACCCGGCCAAGACCGGCCGTGAGATCACCAAACTCGCCGACCTGTGGGACCCGAAGTTCAAGGGCAAGGTCGGGATGTTCTCCGACACCCAGGAGCTGGCCAACTTCGGGATGATGGTGCTCGGCATCAACCCCGACAACTCCACCGCCGACGACTGGAAGAAGGCGGCCGAGAAGCTCAAGGAGCAGAAGTCGCAGGGCATCCTGCGCAACTACTACGACCAGAGCTACATCGACGCGCTCGGCAAGGGCGAGGTGTGGATCACCCAGGCGTGGTCCGGCGACGTGTTCCAGAAGAACGTCTCCGACGGCACGAACTTCAAGTTCGTCATCCCGGAGGAGGGCGGCACGATCTGGACCGACAACTTCTCCATCCCGATCACCGCGCCGAACGCGGTCGCCGCGCTCACGCTGATCGACTACTTCTACCGGCCCGAGGTCGCCACCGACATCGCCGCCTACATCAACTACGTGACGCCGGTGCCGGCCGCGCAGGAACTGATGAAGAAGAAGGCCGAGACCGCCACCGGCGACGACAAGAAGACGCTGACCGCGGTGGCCGACAGCCCGCTGGTGTTCCCGACCGAGGCCGACTACGCGAAGCTGCACTACTACCGCAACTTCGACACCCCGGCCGACTACCAGGAGTTCCAGAAGGTCTTCGAACCCGTCGTGCTGGGCTGACCCGGTGAGCCGGCTGCGGCGCAACCTCGCGCCCTACCTCCTGGTCCTGCCCGGCGGGCTGTGGCTGCTGCTGTTCTTCGCGGTGCCGATGATCACCATGCTGTCGCTGTCGCTGCAACAGGGCGACATCGTCAACGGGTACGCGTTCACCGGCCACTGGCAGACCTATGTGGACGCCATCGGCAACTACCGGACCCAGCTGTTCCGGTCGCTGCTCTACGGCGCGATCGCCACCGTTCTGCTCATCGTGGTGGCGTTCCCGGTCGCGTACTGGATCGCCTTCTACGGCGGCCGGCGCAAGGCCACCTACCTGTTCCTGCTGCTCCTGCCGTTCTTCGTGTCGTTCGTGCTGCGGACCATCTCGTGGCGGCAGATCCTCACCGACGAGGGCCCGCTGCTCGGGCCGCTCAAGGACATCGGGCTGCTCGGCTCGTCGTTCCACATCCTGGGTACGCCGTTCGCGGTGATCGCCGGCCTGGTCTACAACTTCCTGCCGTTCATGGTGCTGCCGGTCTACGTGGCCCTGGAACGGATCGACCCGCGGGTCATCGAGGCCGCCCGCGACCTGTACGCCGACCCGGCCACCGCCTTCCGCAAGGTGATCCTGCCGCTCGCCCTGCCCGGGGTATTCGCCGGTGTGCTGATGACGTTCGTGCCGGCCAGCTCCGACTACGTGAACTCGGCGGTGCTCGGCAGCTCGTCGACCACGATGATCGGGCAGGTCATCCAGGCGCAATACCTGGCCACGGCGGACTATCCGACGGCGTCGGCGCTGTCCTTCGTACTCATGGCCGTGCTGTTGATCGGGGTCTTCGCCTACGCGCGGGCGCTGGGCACCGAGGACGTGATGAAGGTGGCGGCCCGATGAGGAACTCACGCGCGCTGCACATCTACACGTGGGTCGTGGTCGCCTGGCTCACCCTGCCGGTCGCGGTGATGATCGCGTTCGGGTTCAACGACACCCCCGGCCGCTACAACCAGACCTGGGAGGGCTTCACCGTCAAGTGGTACGGCCGGGTCTTCGGCATCGACGCGCTCACCGAGGCGCTGCTGATCTCGGTCGTCGTCGCGATCATCACCGCCGTGGTGGCCGGCGCGCTCGGCACCGGCATCGGCTACGCGCTGGGCCGCTACCGGTTCCGCGGCTCGGGCACGGTCAACCTGGTGCTGTTCGCCGCGATGTCCGCCCCCGAGCTGGTGATGGGCGCCTCGCTGCTGACCATGTTCGTGTCGCTCGGCGTCGGCCTCGGCCCGGTCACCATCTCGATCGCGCACATCATGTTCTCCATCTCGTTCGTGTCCGTGGTGGTCCGCGCCCGCGTGCTCACCCTGGACCGATCCCTGGAGGAGGCCGCCGCCGACCTGGGCGCGACCGCCTGGACGACGTTCTGGAAGGTCACGTTCCCGCTGCTGCTGCCGGCCATCGGCTCCGGCATGATGCTGGCCTTCGCGCTGTCCATCGACGACTTCGTGGTCACCAACTTCACCGCCGGCACCACGGTCACGTTCCCGCTCTGGATCTGGGGCGCCACCCGGGTCGGCCTGCCGCCGCAGGTCAACGTCATGGGCACGCTCATCTTCGCGGTCGGGGTGCTGATCGCGGTGCTGTCCGGGGTGCGCTCCCGGCCGCGCCGCCGCCGTGGCTGACCCGCTGGCCGACGCCGAACCCTCCTGTTACTGGCTGTCCCAGGAGGGGGCGCCGCCGGCCCTTGATCCGCTCGCTTCGGCCTTGCGGGCCTCGCTGGCTGTGATCGGGGCCGGCTACAGCGGGCTGTGGACCGCCTTGCTGGCCAAGGAGCGGGATCCTTCACGGGACGTCGTCGTTCTCGAGGCGGGTACGGCGGGGTGGGCCGCGTCGGGGCGGAACGGTGGGTTCGTCTCGGCCTCTTTGACCCACGGGTACGAGAACGGGCTGCGCCACTTTCCTTCCTCGCTGGCTCAGTTGGAACAGCTCGGGTTGGACAATTTGGGCGCGATCGCGTCGGCCGTCGCACGTTATGACATCGACTGTTCCTTCGAGCGCACCGGTGAGCTCGTGGTCGCCACTTCCGAATGGCAGCTGGCGGCGCTCTCTTCCTCGCCCGACTTCCTCTCTCTTGAAGCGGTTCAGGCGGAAGTCCGTTCGCCACGGTTCCTCGGCGGGGTCTGGGATCGGGACGGCTGCGCCATGGTCGACCCGGCGCGGCTGGTCTGGGGGCTGCGCCGCGCGTGCCTCTCGCTCGGCGTACGCATCTTCGAGAACACCCCGGTGCTCGGCATCTCGCCGGCCCGGGGCGGGCTCCGGCTGGACACCCCGCGGGGCGAGGTCCTCGCTTCGTCGGTGGCGCTCGCGACCGGGACACACGGGAAGCTGCTGCGCCGGCTCCAGCACTACATCGCGCCGGTGTACGACTACGCGCTGATGACCGAACCGCTGAGCGCGGCACAGCTGGCCTCGATCGGCTGGGCCAACCGGCAGGGCCTCGGCGACGCGGCCAACCAGTTCCACTACTTCCGGCGTACGGCCGACGACCGGATCCTGTGGGGCGGCTACGACGCGATCTACTACCGGGGCGGCCGGATCAGTCCCGCCCGCGACCAGCGCGAGGACACGTTCCGGCGGCTGGCCCGGCACTTCGCGGCCACGTTCCCCCAGCTCGACGGCATCCGCTTCACCCACAAGTGGGGCGGAGTGATCGACGCGTGCAGCCGGTTCAGCCCGTTCTTCGGCACCGCCTACGGCGGCCGGCTGGCGTACGCCGCGGGCTACACCGGCCTGGGCGTCGGCGCGACCCGCTTCGGCGCGAACGTCATGCTCGACCTGCTCACCGGCCGGCCCACTCCCCTGACCCGCCTGGAGATGGTCCGCCGCAAGCCGGTCCCGTTCCCACCCGAGCCGGTCCGCAACGGCGTCATCCAGCTCACCCGCTGGTCCATCGCCCAGGCCGACCGCCAGGCCGGCCGCCGCAACCTGTGGCTCCGAACCCTCGACCGCCTGGGCGTCGGCTTCGATTCGTAATGGTGATCAAGGCCGGCCTATTCGCATTCGATCATCAGCGACAAATTCTCACTCTCGCGATATTGCCGCCGACCATTCATGATGCTTCCCATGGCCGCCGCCCTCAGCACCTCAGCCCGCCAGGCTTTGATCGCACTCATGATCCACGTTTCCGAGGCATCCAATCCGGATCTTCAGAACCGTTTTGGATTGACGATCAAGAAACCCGACCGTGATCGGCTGAATGACGAGAAATTGATCACGTGGCGGAAAGGCGCCCGGCAGGCGATCTTTCACGAACTCACCGACAAGGGCTGGGCGAGAGCACGAACGGAACTCACCTCCGAGCCGCCGGAAAAGGCATCGCCCGCCTGGCGCCTTCACTATGCGACGCTGCGCAACCTCGATCGGATGATGCAGAAGCTGGACTACCAGCTCTCCGACGTCTTCGTGCTGGAGGAATCGCCCGAGGACGGCATCCGGCGCGTCTACGGCGAGCTCGCCGGGCAGCCAGGCGAGCTGGTCGGTCTGGACCAGCTCCGAGGCCGGCTCGCCGGCATCTCCCGCGCCGAGCTCGACGCCGCGCTGATCGATCTGAACCGCCGGAAGCAGATCCACCTCGACCCCGATCCGAACCGCCGGGTCCTGACCGACGAGGCACGCGCGGCCGCGATCAGCGTCGGCGGGGAGGACATGCATCTGATCGCGATCGGCACGCGGTGATCGAGCCGGCCGAGCGCCGTGCGCTCTCCGAACTGAGCAGGCTGGACTGGGCGCCCACCCAGGAGGATGTCTGGTCGCCGCTCGACATCCACATCGACGAGCTGAACGGCGACGTCGGTGACACCTTGCTCCGCGCCTTCGAAGAGGCCAGGGACAGCGAGTCCCGGTGCCCGCTGGGCCTGGTGATCGAGGGGCGGCAGGGCGCCGGCAAGACACATCTGGTGCGATGGGCGCGCGAGCAGGTGCAGCACCGGCACGGCTACTTCTTCCTGATGGGCATCACCGACGGCCGCAGCTTCTGGACGAACATCGTGCACGCGTTCCTCCGCGGGCTGAGGCGTTCGGGCTCGTACCGGCATCTGCAGCTCTCCGTCTTTCTCGGCGCCCTGGCCGAGATCTCGCAGGTCCCCAACGCGATGCGGCTCATGGTGCGTGGTGATCGGCCGATCAGCCCGGAGGTCCTCGATCACCTGGTGAGCGGGGTGCGAAGGGCCCACCCGGAGGCGGGACGCGAATGCCGCCACACCCTTCGCGCCCTGGTGCTGATCGCCTCACCCGACGAGAACGTCGCCGACGCGGCGGAGAGCTGGCTGCTGTCCGCGGACGACGGGACAGCGGAGGCCCTGGACACCTGGGGTCTTCCCCGGCGGCCGAAGAAACCGCAGGATGTCGCCGCGGAGATCTCCCAGCTCCTGGCGATCACCGGGCCGACGTTGCTCGCGGTGGACCAGATCGACACGATCTTCGCCCAGGCCCGGACGCCGGCCGGCGAGCCCATCGATCTCGCCGCCGACCTGGGCAACGGCCTGATGCAGCTGCGCGAGGTTCTGAGCCGGACCGTGACGATCGTCGCCTGTCTGCCCACCTCCTGGAATCTGATCAGGGAGTCGGCCCTGGCCTCGGTCACCAATCGGTTCCGGCAGGAGACCCGGCTCAGCGTTCTTCCGTCGGCCGAGGTCGCCGAGCGTCTGCTGGCGGCGAAGTTCGAGCCGTTCTTCGAAACGGCCGAGTTCGAACCGCCGTACCCGACGTGGCCGATCCTGCGGACGGCCTTCGGCACCGCGACCGATCTCACGCCCCGCCGGCTGTTGCAGCGCGCGGACGATCACGTCGAGTCCTGCCTGGACTCCGACGCCGTGGTTGAGCTCGCCGACTTCGGCGCGGTGGCTCGGCCGGCGCAACGGATCGCCCCGGTGACGCCGCCGGAGCAGCTCACGACATTCGACGAGCGGCTGGCGGAGCTCCGCGGGCAGGCCAAGATCGGTGACGCGTTGAGCCCCGCCGGTGAGGATCAGGCGATGCCGCGGCTGCTCGACGCCGGGCTGCGCGCCTGGACGATCGAGCAGGGTGATCGCCGTAGCCGGTACAAGGTGCAGCCGGGCGAGGACGGCAGCCCGTCGTTGCACGCGTGGCTGCGCGAAACGCTCGACGACACCACCGAGGACGAGGCGCAGTGGTCGTTCCGGGCGCTGGCTCATCCGCACCACCGAGCCGTGCAGACGCGGCTTCGCCGGCTGCGCGATTTCGCCAACCTCGACCCGGCGATCAGCAAGCGCCGCGCCGTCCTGCTGCGCAACACCGACTGGCCCACCGGCACGGTCAGCCGCCGCGTACGCCAGGAGTTCCTCGACCTGGGCGGCGTCATCACCGAGGTGACCGAGGACGACCTGCGCACCTTCGACGCGCTGGCCACCATGCTCGACGAGCACGAGCCGGCCCTTCCGCACTGGCTGGTGTCGCGTCAACCGGCCTGGAACACCGCGCTGTTCACGACCCTCTTCGGGCCGCCCACGGCGCTCGTCGGGCCGCCGACCGCTCTCGTCGGGCCGCCGACCGCTCTCGTCGGGTCGCCGGCAGTCGAGAACGCGCCGGTGGTTCTCGACGCACCCGAGGCCGAGAACGAGATCGGCCTCGGCGTCTCGGACGGGAAACCGGTGCGGGCCACGCTCGAGTCACTTCGCAAGCACGCCGTCATCTTCGCCGGATCCGGGTCGGGCAAGACGGTCCTCATCCGCCGCCTGATCGAGGAGTGCGCGCTCCACGGCGTCTCGGCGATCGTGCTGGATCCCAACAACGACCTCGCGCGCCTCGGCGATCCCTGGCCCACACCGCCGGCGGGGTGGCGGCCGGAGGACGCACGGATGGCCGCCGACTATCTCCAGGGCACCGACGTGGTGGTCTGGACGCCGCGGCGGGAGTCGGGCCGGCCACTCAGCCTGCAACCGTTGCCCGACTTCGCGGCCGTCCTGGACGAGCCGGACGAGTTCGCGCTGGCCCTCGACGCCGCGGTCGCCGCGCTGGCGCCTCGCGCCCGCATGGCCGGGAACACCGCCAAGGCGGACCGCGGAAGGGCCGTGCTCAAGCAGGCGATGGCCCACTTCGCCCGGAGCGGTGGCGGCGGGCTGGCCGAATTCGTCGACCTGCTCAAGGATCTCCCGCACGAGGCGGCCACCCTGGCCAAGGCCTACGAGCTGGCCGCCGACATGGCTGAGACGCTGCAGGCGGCGATGGTCAACGATCCGCTCTTCGGCGGGGCCGGTGTGGCGCTGGACCCGGGCGTGTTGATGACCCCGGCGCCGGGGAAACGCGCCCGTGTCTCGGTCGTCAACTTCATCGGGCTTCCCACCGACGAGCAGCGTCAGAGCTTCGTGAACCAGCTGCAGATGGCGCTGTTCGCCTGGATCAAGCGTCATCCGGCCGGCGACAAGCCCCTCGGTGGGCTGTTCGTGATGGACGAGGCGCAGACGCTCGTACCCTCGGGTCCGGTCACCGCCTGCACCGAAAGCGCGCTGGCGCTGGCCAGTCAGGCCCGGAAGTACGGCCTCGGTCTCATCTTCGCGACCCAGGCGCCGAAGGGCATCCACAACCGGATCGTCGGCAATGCGGCGACGCAGTTCTACGGGTTCCTGAACAGTCCCACGCAGATCGCCGCGGCCAAGGAGGTGGCTCAGGCCAAGGGAAGCGCGGTGCTGGAGATCTCGCGGCTCAAGGCCGGTGAATTCTATGCGGTCGCCGAGGGCAAACCGTTCCGCCGATTAAATACGCCGATGTGCCTGAGTCATCACCCGAAGAGCGCGCTGAGCGCCGAGGAAGTCCTCCAGCGCGCCAGGGCAGAGTGAGGGAACCCGCATGGACATCGTCATCGAGAGCCTGATGAAGCAGTTCCAGACCGACCGCGATCTGGAGACGCTCGCCCAGGACGAGGCGTTCGAGGCATTCGCCGGATTCTGCGTCCTCAGCTCGTTCTACGAGAGCGACTTCAACCCCGACTCATTCCGGATGGGTGGCGGAAACGATTACGGAATCGATGTCTGCGGCGAAGTTCTCCGGCGGCCGGCCGAGGCTGCACATCCGCTATGCGACCACCGGTGTCCAGGTCGCCGAAATGCTCAGGAAGAAGGGCGTCTCGGCCGAGCGCACCCTGATGCGGTCGGGACGCTTCGACGAGGTGACGGTCCGATGTGTCACCCGCGACGATCTGCGCGAGTCGTACAAGCGGGCGACGCACGCGGTGCCGGCTACCTTCGAGATGGCGAAGAAGGGTTGATGGACCGGGACGGCGGCCGGCTGCCCCGGGCGTCAGGGGGCGGTCGTCAGCTCGATCGAACGGAGGCGGTCGTCGACGCTCTGGGCGTGGTGGGCGGTGATCAGCTCGTCGGCGCCGGCCTCCTTGGCGAAGGCCTCGAGGTAGTCGCGGACCTCGGCGGCCGTGCCGACGGCGGTGTAGCGGGTCATCTGGGCCAGCTGGCCGCCGCTGGGTGAGGCGAGGAAGTCGTCGATCTCGGCGTCGGTGAAGTTTCTGCGAATCGGGCCCCGGGTCAGGAAGGCTCGGGTACGGGCGCGGTAGGCCGCGTTCTTCTGCTCGACCGCCAGGTCGTGGTCGTCGGCGGCGATCACGTTGACGCCGGCGATCGCCCACGGCTCGGCGAGCTGGGCCGACGGGCGGAACGAGTCGCGGTAGACGCCGATCGCCTGGTGGAGGGCGTCGGGCGCGAAGTGGGAGGCGAACGCGTACGGCAGGCCCAGGGCCGCCGCGAGCTGGGCGCCGAACAGTGAGCTGCCCAGGATGTAGAGCGGCACCGGCGCCTCGGGCCGGGGCACCGCCTCGACGCCGGGGATGCGCGACTTGCCGGTCAGGAAGCCCTGGAGCTCTTGCACGTCTTGGGGAAAAGTGTCGGCCGACGAGTTGTCGCGGCGCAGGGCCAGCATCGTGTTCTGGTCGCTGCCGGGGGCGCGGCCCAGGCCCAGGTCGATGCGGTCGGGGAAGAGCGTGCCCAGGGTGCCGAACTGCTCGGCGATCACCAGCGGCGAGTGGTTGGGCAGCATGATGCCGCCGGCGCCGAGGCGGATGGTGTCGGTGTGGGCGGCGACGTGGCCGATCAGCACGCTGGTGGCCGAGGAGGCGATCGACGGCATGTTGTGGTGTTCGGCATACCAGACCCGGCGGTAGCCGGCCCGCTCGGCGGCACGGGCCAGCTCGGCGCTGGCGGCGAAGCTCTCGCGGGCGGTCTGCCCGGGGGCGATGGGCGCGAGATCGAGCAGGGACAGGGGGATCGCCATGGGCCCATGATGTCTCGCTCTCACAGAGTTCTCCCAGAACAACTCAGAACTGGATCAGAGACACGCGTCACGGTATGCGGCATGACGAGGATCGAGGTGCGGGGGCTGACCAAGCGGTACGGCCCCGAGACCGTGGTGGACGACCTGTCCTTCACCGTCGAACCCGGCCAGGTGACCGGGTTCCTGGGCCCGAACGGCGCCGGCAAGTCCACCACCATGAAGATGATCGTCGGCCTGGCCCGGCCCACCCGCGGCGCCGTCACGATCGGCGGCCGCCGGTACGCCGACCTGCCGGTGCCGCTGACCGAGGTGGGCGCCCTGCTCGACGCCGGCGCGATCGACGGCCATCGGAAGGCGTACGACCACCTGCTCGCCCTGGCCGTGAGCAACGGTCTCCCCCGCCGCCGGGTCGTCGAGGTGCTGGCCCGGGTCGGGCTGGAGAGTGTGGCCGGGCGGCGGACCGGCGGGTTCTCGCTGGGCATGCGGCAGCGGCTCGGCATCGCGGCGACGCTGCTCGGCGACCCGCGGGTGCTGATCTTCGACGAGCCGGTGAACGGCCTCGACCCGGAGGGCATCCGGTGGATCCGCGACTTCATGCGCGGGCTGGCCGCCGAGGGCCGGGCGGTGCTGGTCTCCAGCCATCTGATGAGCGAGATGGCGCGGACCGCCGATCATCTGGTGGTCGTCGGGCGGGGCCGGCTGATCGCCGACACCAGCATGGACGCGCTGGTCACGGCCGGTGGGGAGGGAACGGTTCTGGTGCGTACGCCCGACCCGGCGCCGTTCGCGCACCGGCTCGTGGGCGCCGGGGCCTCCGTACGCGAAGGCCTGGAGTCGTCGTTGATCGTGAACGGGCTGAACGCCGCCGAGATCGGGGCGCTGGCCGCGGCCGGCGGAGTGGTGCTGAGCGAGCTCACGCCGCAACGCGCCTCGCTGGAGGACGCGTTCATGGAACTGACCCGGGACAGTGTCGAATTTCAAGAGGTGGCCGCATGAGATTTCAAGAGGTTGCCGCATGAGGTTCACGCACACCCTGCACGCCGAGTGGGTCAAGTTACGCAGCGTACGGTCGACCTGGCTGACGCTGGCCACGCTGTTCGTCGTCGGCCTCGGCATCACGGCGTTGACCAGCTTCGCCGGCGGCGAGGGCTACGCCGAGCTCAGCCCGGCCGACCGGCTGGAATGGGACCCGACCAACCTGAGCCTGCGCAGCTACATCGTCGCCCAGCTGGTGATCGGCGTCCTCGGCATCCTGATGGTCACCTCCGAGTTCGCGTCGGGGCTGATGCAGATGTCGCTCGGGGCGACGCCGCGCCGGCACCGGCTGCTGGCCGCCAAGGTGCTGCTCGCCGCCGCCCTGGCCGTGGTCGTGGGCGAGGTGCTGATGGTCGCCGCGTTCACCATCGGGCAGCTCATGCTGGCCGCCAAGGACGCGCCGCACGCCGGCCTGGGCGATCCGGGCGTGCTCCCCGCGGTGCTCGGCGGCGGCCTCTACTTGGCCGCGATCGCGCTGCTCTCGGTCGGTCTGGGCACGATCCTCCGGTCCACCGCGGGCGCCCTGGCCACCCTGGTCGGCATCGTCTTCCTGGTGCCGGCGCTCGGCGGCCTGTTCCCGGACTGGCTGCAGAAGGTGCTCTACTTCTGGCCCAGCCAGGGCGGGGCCCAGGTGCTGGCCACGCTGCCCAACCCCGATCTGCCGCACCCCTGGCTCTATTTCGGCGGCATGTGCGCCGGGATCGCCGCGGTGCTGGCCGCCGGGTTCGTGCTCTTCCGGCGCCGCGACGTCTGACAAGCTGACGTGATGAGTGACCGCCTGCTGGTGGTGGACGACGAGGCCACCGTGCGTGAGCTGCTGGCCGCGACGCTGCGGTTCGCCGGCTTCAGCGTGACCACCGCGGCGACCGCCGGGGAGGCGGTCGCCGCGGCCGGGGCCGACCCGCCCGACCTGGTGCTGCTCGACGTGATGCTGCCGGACATGGACGGGTTCGAGGTGGTCCGGCGGCTGCGCGAGCAACGTACCCAGGTGCCCGTGCTCTTCCTCACCGCCCGCGACCGGCAGGCCGACAAGGTGACCGGGCTGTCGCTGGGCGCCGACGACTACGTGACCAAGCCGTTCGACCTGGAGGAGTTGATCGCCCGGATCCGCGCGATCCTGCGCCGCACGGCCGGCCACGGCGGTGACGTGATCACGGTCGGGGAGGTCGCGATGGACACCGAGGGGCACCAGGTGACCCGGGGCGGGCAGCCGGTGCGGCTCTCCGGCACCGAGTTCCGGCTGCTGCGCTACCTGATGGAGAACGCCGGGCGGGTGGTGTCCAAGGCGCAGATCCTCGACCGGGTGTGGCGGTACGACTTCGGCGGGGACGCGAGCATCGTGGACACGTACATCTCCTATCTGCGCCGCAAGGTGGACGCCGAGGAGCCCAAGCACATCCACACCGTGCACGGGGTGGGCTACGTGATGCGGCGGCCGCGGCGGTGACCCGGCTCTCGTTGCGGTCGCGGCTGCTGGCGCTCACCGCGGGGCTGCTGCTGACCGGGCTGGCCGTGTTCGGCACGGTCGTGGTCGACCAACTCGAGAAATATCAGTACGAGCGGATCGACAACCAGCTCAGGTCGTTCTCGACGATCATGTCGGCGGTGACCGCGAACCGGCCGCCCATCCCCGGCGCTCAGGACCGGCCCGACCTGCTCGACCCGGCCCTCGATCTGCTCGGCGCCCCCTACCTGGTGTTTCTCGGAGCGGACGGCCGGGTCGTGAACGGCGTCGTCTCGTCGCGCCTGAGCAGCCTGACCCTGCCTCATCACGACGTCCTGCGCACCGTGCCGACCGACGGGACGACGGTCAACCTGCGCGCGGCCGACGGCTCGGGCCGGTGGCGGGCGGTGGCGCGGCCGGCCGCGGACGGCTCGGGGACGGTCGTCGCGGCGACCCCGCTCACCGAGGCCGACGCCACGCTGAGCCGGTTCCGGACGGCCAGCCTGGTCAGCGGTGGCCTGCTGCTGATCCTGCTGACCGTGGCCGGGTGGTTCGCGCTCGGCCGGGGGCTGCGGCCGCTGCGCCGGATCGAGCACACCGCCGCCGCCATCGCCGGTGGGGACATCACTCAGCGCGTACCCGGAATAGCCTCACCGAAGACCGAGATCGGGCGGCTCGCGGCCTCGCTGAACAGCATGCTGGTGCAGCTCGAGCAGGCGTTCCTCGGTCGGGCGGCGTCCGAGGCGCGGATGCGATGGTTCGTGTCGGACGTCAGCCACGAGCTGCGTACCCCCCTGTTCGTCATCAAGGGGTCGACCGAGCTGTACCGGATGGGCGGGCTGACCGGGCCGGACGCGGTGGCCGAGGCGATGCACGCGATCGACCGCGAGGCCACCCGGCTGAGCGCGCTGACCGAGGACCTGCTGCTGCTGGCCCGGCTCGACGAGCTGCCGGACGCGCAGCTCGATCGGGCGCCGATGGATCTGCGTACGCTCGCCACCGACGCCCGGCACGACCTGCGCGCGCTCGACCCGACCCGGCCGGTGACGCTGACCGGGCCCGGCGGCGAGGAACGGCCCGGCCCGGCGCCGGTGCACGCCGACGAGGCCCGGCTGCGGCAGGTCGTCACCAACCTGGTCGGCAACGCGGCCACGCACACCCCGGCCGGCACCCCGGTCCGCATCGGGGTGGGCACGATGGACGGCCGGGCGGTGCTCGAGGTGGCCGACGACGGTCCCGGCCTGACCGCCGACCAGGCGACCCGCGTGTTCGACCGGTTCTACCGCGCGGACCGCTCCCGCAGCCGGGAGGGCGGCGCGAACTCGGGGCTGGGGCTGGCCATCGCCCAGTCGCTGGCGCACGCCCACGGCGGCGAGATAGAGCTCACCACGGCGGTTGGCAAGGGGGCCGTTTTCCGGATCTCGCTCCCCCGGCTGAGCGGCTAGTCTCCTGTGGACATCGGCACTGCTTGATTCACGGGGGCTCTCGCATGATCCGTCGTAGCTTGGCGGCCGCGTTGTTGATCGTCGGCGCCTGGGCCGCGCCCGCGGAGGCCGCCGCGGCCGGCACCGTCACCGGCACGTACACCACCGACGCGGGCACGCCGATCCGAGGCGCGCAGGTCATCGTCTATTCCGCGACCGACCTCTACCAGGGCGGCGGCACCACCGACGCCAACGGGCGCTACACGGTTCCCAACATCACCGCCGGCTCGATCAAGATCAAATTCAGCGAGCTCCTGCGTACGCAGTACGCGCACCGCCGGCCCGACGCGGCGAGCGCGACGCTGTTCACCGTGCCGGACGGCGGCACCGTGACGGTCGACGAGATCCGCACGCCGGACAGCGCGGTCGAGGGCACCTTCACCACCGCCGACGGCCGGCCGGGCGACGACGTGCTGGTGGGGGCCTATTCGACCACCAACCGGCTGCTGAAGAGCGTGTTGACCGGGCCGGACGGCCGCTACCGGATCGACCCGGTGCCGGCCGGACCGGTCAAGCTGCTCTTCGACCGCAACAACGTCGAGCAGTGGGCCCACCAGGCCACCGACTTCGCGTCGGCGACCACCTTCGACGCGCCGGTCAACGGGACCCTGGTGGTCGACGAGACCCAGATCCCGACCGGCACCATCCGCGGGGTGATCTCCGGGCTGACCGACGACCTCTACGTCACGGCCTACCGGGTCGGCGGCGGCTACGTCGAGGCCGACGTCACGGCCGACGGGCACTACTCGATCAGCGCGCCCGCCGGGCAGTACCGCGTCTCCGTCGACACCGAGATCACCGGCACCCAGTACGTGCCGCAGAAGACCAAGCTCGACGACGGCGCCGTCTTCACCCTCGCGACCGGGCAGACCCTCGACGTCGACGAGACGGTGCTGGCCCTCGGCTCGGTCGGCGGCGTGCTGAAGGGCGGGAACGACAAGCGGGTCCAGCTGTGGCGGGGCGATCAGGTGGTCGCGACCGGGTACGCCTACGAGGACGGCGAATACCTCTTCCGCGGCGTCCAGCCCGGCGACTACCTGGTGTCCTGGCGGAACAGCGCGGGCACCGAGACCTACCTCCCCGGCACGCTGCACCGGGACGAGGCCGAGGTGATCACGATCCGGGCGTACCGGAAGACCACGGCCTCGACCCGGGACGTCGCGGGCGCCCGGCTGCACGGCCGGCTCACGCTGCCGGACGGCACTCCCGCGCCGGGCGTGTCCGTGCGCGCCGCCTCGGTGCCGCCCGGCTACTCGTACGGCGCGACCACCACCGGCGACGGCACCTGGACGATCGACAACATCCGGCCGGAGAACTACGTCGTGTCCTTCGCCACCGGTGGCAACACCCAATGGGCGTACGGCCAGGCCACCGCGGCCGACGCCGAGGTCTTCCCGCTCGCGTCCGGCCGGGACACCGCCGTCGACGACACCTGGCGGACCGGCAGCACGCTGCGGGTGACCGCGGTCGACGCGGTGACCGGCGACCCGGCGGCGAGCTTCTGCGCGACCTTCGAGGACCGGCCCGGGCGCCACTGCACCGACACCGAGACGCTGATCGTTCCCGGCCTCGCCGCCGGCGCCGACACGCTCTCGGTGACCCCGACCAACAAGAGCGACTATCTGCCGGGTACGCCGGTCCCGGTCACCATCGGCTCCGGCGACACCGCGGTGACCGTGCCGCTCGACCAGGGCGGGCGGGTCGGCGTGCAGATCGCCGAGCGGGCCGGCGGCGCGCCCGCGTGGGACTTCTGCGCGGTGCTCGTGGCGCCCGGCGACGGCACCCCCGACCTCGGCTCCCACAACAACTGCACCCACAAGAACGGCAAGATCACCACGTACGCCGTGCCGGCCGGCACGTACCAGGTGTTCGTCCACTCGACCCGCACCTCGCGGCTGGGCGCCCAGTGGGTCGGCGCGGCCGGCGGCACCGGCGACCAGAAGGAAGCCGTGAAGATCAAGGTCAAGACCGGGAAGACGACCCGGCTGCCCCAGGTGCTGCTCGACCCGGGCCAGCCGATCAGCGGCACGGTCCGCGACGCGGCCGGCGCTCCGGTCGCGGGCGTCAACGTCAGCCGCGGGGCGTGGCCGCTGGGCACCGCGCCGCCGTACCCGCAGACCGACGCCAACGGCCGGTACACGATGTCCGGCTTCGGGCCGTACGAATGGCCGCTGCTCTTCACCCCGAAGGACGGGACGCCGCCCCGGCAGTGGTCGGGCGGCACCGGCAACCGCTTCCAGGCCGCCACCGTCGTCCCCGGCGGCGTCTTCGACTACACGCTGGCCGCGGGCAGCCGGCTGACCGGCACGGTGACCACCGACCGGCCGTTCACCAGCGGGCAGATCACGGCGGTCAACACGGCCACCGGCGACATCCTCGCGGTGGCCGGCTTCACCAGCGCGAACCGGGCGTACGACCTGCCGATCGTCGGCGGTGGCTCGGTCCTGCTCCGCTGGTCGATCGACGGCGCGTCCGGCTCGTGGCCCGACCCGGTGAGCGTCCCCAAGTCCGGCACCAAGACCGTCGACCTCACGATCCCCGGGAGCTGAGCCGATGTTCCGCCGCGTTCTCGCCGCCGCCGCGGCCGGCCTGCTGGCCGTCGCCGGATGGGCCGCCCCCTCGCACGCCGCCTCCCCCTACGGCACCGTCGTCGGCACCTACACCGCCGCCGACGGCACGCCGATCGTCAACTCGCACATCGTCGTCGAATCGAACACCGACCGGATCGTCGGCTGGGGCAACACCGACGCCGCCGGCCACTACTCGATCGACCTGTTCACCTGGGCCGAGTCCGTCCGGCTGTCGTTCGACCACTGCTTCATGAAGCAGTGGGCCCACCAGAAGACCACCGCGGCCGAGGCGACGCTGTTCCCGATCGCGAGCGGTGTCACCGTGACGGTCGACGAGACCGAACTCCCGGTCGGCACGATCGTCGGGGCCTACACCTCGTTCACCGGCGAGCCGATCGCCGGCGCCCAGGTGTACGCGTACTCCTTGGACAACCGCGTCCTGGCCAGCGGCTACACCGGTCCCGACGGGCGGTACCGCGTCTCGCCGACGCCGTTCGGTCCGGTCAAGCTGCAGTACACCGACCACGGCGTGGCGCAGTGGGCACACCAGAAGCCCGACTTCGCGTCGGCCGAGACGATCCAGGTGACCGGCCAGGAGCCGGTGGTCGTCGACGAGACCCAGATCGAGCTCGGCACCATCGAGGGCGAGGTCACGCTGCCGTCCGGCGCCCCCGCCGAAGACTTCTACATCTACGCGGCCCAGGTCGGCGGCTCCACCCTCTCGGTCGGCGGGATCCTCGAGGACGACGGGCGTTACCGGATCAACGTGCCGGCCGGCCGGTGGCGGGTCGCCCTCGACCACGACGCCGTCGGCACCCAGTACGTCCCGCAGAAGCCCAAGGCGGCCGACGCGACGATCTTCACCGTCGCCGCCGGCCAGGTGATCGAGGTCGACGAGACCCTGCGGCCGCTCGGCGGCATCACCGGCGAGCTCGAGCGGGCCAACGGCAGCCCGGTCGCCGAGGAAGAACTGCACCTGTGGAAGGACGGCGTCGAGGTCCGCGGGAAAGACTCCGACGAGGCGGGCGGCTATCTCTTCAGCGCCCTCGAGCCCGGCGGGTACCAGCTGTCCTGGGACAACTTCGACGGCACCCAGACGTACGTGCCCGGCACGCTGCACCGCGACCAGGCCGACACCATCGTCGTGCGGCCGGGCGAGGTGACCGTGGCCGACACCCGGTACGCCGGGCCCGCCACCGTGCGCGGCCGGTTGACCACACCGGACGGGGCGCCGCTGTCCAAGATCTTCGTGGAGATCAAGGCGGTGGCCGGCGGGTACTCGTACGCCGAGGTCACCGACAGCAACGGCGAATGGACGGCCGACGGCATCACGCCGGAGGAGTACCGCATCTCGTTCCGCAACACCGACGCCAAGCTGACCCAGACCGCTCCCGGGACGTACCACCTGGCCGCGAACACCACCACGACGGTCGACGAGACCTGGACGCTCGGGAACACGCTGCGGATCACCGCGCCGGCCGGCTTCTGCGCGACGGTGAACACCTGGACCGGCTACTGCACCGACGGCGACACCCTGTCGATCGTCGGCGTACCCACCGGTCCCGCCACCGTCGTCGTCCACCCCGACAACGGCAGCAACTACCTGCAGAGCGACCGGATCCCGGTGACCGTGGCCGACGGCGGCATCACCCCGCTGACCGTGTCCTCACTGGAGGAGGGCGGCCGGATCTCGGTCACCATCGTCGACCGGATCAACGGCGCCGGGCAGAAGCAGTGGTGCCTCGTGCTCGCCGTCCCCGGCGAGGGCTTCCCGTCGATGGAGTCGGACATCGGGTGCACGCACAAAACCGGCAAGTTCACGACGTACGCCATGCGGCCCGGCACCTTCCAGCTGTTCGTCTACTCGACCAACTCCCTCGGCCTGGGCGCCCAGTGGGTGGGCGAGAACGGCGGCTCCGGCAGCCAGAAGGACGCGGTCAAGATCAAGGTGAAGGTCGGCAAGGTGACCCGGCCGCCCACGATCCTGCTCGACCGGGGCGGCACCGTGGCCGGCACGGTCCGCGACGCCGCCGGCGCGCCGATGGCGAAGGTCAACGTCAGCCCCGACGCCTGGTCGCTGGCCGGAACGCCGCCGTCCAGCGAGTCGTTCACCAGCGGCAGCTACCGGATCTACCTCGACCTGGGCCCGTACGACTGGCCGCTGTTCCTCACCCCGAAGGACGGCGCCGCACCCCGCCAGCTCCTCGGCAACGGAGGCAACCGCTTCCAGGCGCCGACGGTGAAGGTGCAGCCCGACCGGGTCACCACCTACGACCCGGTGCTGATCACGGGCAGCCGCCTCACCGGCACGGTCACCACATCCCGTTCCTTCACCACGGGCCGCGTCACGGCGGTCAACGCGGCCACCGGCGACGACCTGGCCACCGCAACCTTCACCAGCGAGAACCGCACCTACGACATGCCGATCATCGGCCCCGGCCCGGTCCTGCTCCGCTGGTCGCTCACCGGCCCCGCCGCATCCGGCTCCTGGCCCGACAAGGTGAACGTCCCCAAGTCCGGCACGAAGACCGTCGACCTCACGATCACCGAGAGCTGAACCCGCGGAGGGCCTGGCGGTGTCGACCCGTTCGACCAACCCCGCCGGGCCCGTTCCGTCTCAAGTGGGGGATCCACGCAATCCAGACCCACAGCAGGCCGAAACCCTCACGGCGCCCCGACTATCGGGGACCGGCCGCCCGGGGGTTGACCTCAAGCTTGATTGAGGTTGCAGTCTGCGGGGATGGCTGACGGAATCCTCGACGAGGCGCTCGAACGCCTCCGTGACACCGGCCCCGAGCGCAACGGCTGGCTGTCCAACCACGCCCCGATGGCGGCCGAGGCGCTGGCCCGCCGCGGGCACGCCGCCCAGGTGCACCGGTGGCTGGACGGCTACGACCACCTCCTGGAAGAGCGGCCCCGCGGGATCAGCCCGATCCCGCGCGACCAGTGGCGCGACCCGCTGGGCGATCCCGTGCGGACCGGCGACTGGCTAACGTTCTTCGAGCGCGAGCTGACCGCCGCGCCCTGGCGGGAGGTGCTCGCGGTGTGGTGGCCGCGGCTGCTGCCCGGGATCGCGGCCGGCGCCACCCACGGCGTGATCCGGGTGGGGCACGCGGTCCGGGCTCTGCTCGACGTCGAGACCCCGCCTCGGGTCATGGAGCTGGCGCACGGGCTCGCCTATTGGGCGGCGCGCTGGCAGCCGCTGGCCCTTCCCGCGGCCGGGCCCTACCGGGCGTCGGACCCGAGGGCGGCCCTGGATGCGGTGCCGCGTGTGCCGGACCAGCGCTTCGGCATCCGCCACCGGCTCGCCCAACTGGCGGCGCTCGACTCCTGGCCCGCCGTTCCCGACTCCTGGCCCGTCGTCCCCGGCTCTTCGCCTGCCGTTCCAGGCTCCTCGCCCGCCGTTCCAGGCTCCTCGCCCGCCGTCCCCGGCTCCTCGCCCGCCGTTCCAGGCTCCTCGCCCGCCAACCCGGGTTCCTGGCCCGCCGCTGCCAGCCACGTGCCGGCCGCTCCCGGGTCCTGGCAAGCCGAACCCGGCGCGCGCGAGCGCGAAGCCGACAAAACGATCTTGAAGATCGCGGCGGCCACCGCCACCTCCCCCACCCCTGTGGGTGGGCGGGAAAGTAGCACGGCGGGCGGACATTTTGGCGGGGTCGTCCACAGGGCTGCGGCGGGCGGCGTCATCCACAGGCAGGGCGCCTATGAGGCGGTGGCGGTTCTCGATCGGCTCGGCGGGATTGTTGACGCGGCGGTGGCACGGCAGTTCACGCATGGCTATGGCGCGCCGGTCATGCTGGTGCACGCGGCCACGGCGCCGGCTGCTGTGTTGCGGGTGCTGCCCGCGTTGCCGGCTCGGCTCTGGGGGCCGAGCCTCGACGCGGCTTGGGCGGCTGCGGCGGCGGTGAGTGCTGCTTACTCCCCGGCCGAGCCTCGGCCGGTGGAGAGCGTTGACGGTGACCCGATGGAGGCGGCGGCGGCCACCTCCGATCCGCACGCCATCAAGTTCGCCGACGCCGCGCTCGATTCGCTGGCCCGCACCGGCGATGCCGGCATCCGCGGCCGGACCGTCGCGGCTGTCACGCTCATCGCCGCCGATTGATCAGACAGCACGAGGAAAGGTGCGAGCACTGGGTCCGGGGTGGGGGTCCGTGCCGTGGAAATGCGCCGGCGAGTTCGGCGGCGGGCCATGGTCACCACCCCGGCGAATGGCTTGCCTGCGCGGAGTTGGCCGGGCGGCGGGACTTGACCGCCTCGCCGACGGAGTGGGCTTGACGACGCGGGCTCGGCGCCTTGACCGGCGGAATGGGCTGCCGTCGAGATCCCGGATCAGTTGCGGGCAACGTCAACCCGATCAGCGGACGCATGTGAATCGTGTCGACGGGATCCGGGTTCTGCGTCATGGTGAGCGGATGAGCGGTGGGCACGGGTCGGCGGCCGAGGAGCGGGTCTGGGCCCGGATGCCGGAAGGGACGCGGCGGGCGCTGGCGGAGCTGTCCGGAACTGAGCTGCGGACGCTGCTCCTGGGCGCGGCGCGTGACCGGGCTGCGGACGTGACGCCGGCGGAGCTGATGCGCCGGTGGAGGGACGACCGGTTCGTGCGGCCGGCCGCGGTCGATCCTCGGCGGCTGGCTGTTGTGGAGGCTCGGATCTGGCAGTTGCTGCCACCGGAGGTTGACGGCGTTGAGTTGTCGCCGGTCGTGCCGTTGGGTACCTGCTCGGCCGTTGGCCCGGTCAGCCAGAACCGGGTTGTCACGACGATGCGGGGTACCGAGGTTCTCAGCGACGCCACCAACGCGCTGGCCGTCGAGGCGGCCGGCCGGCGTCGGCGGCAACCGGCCGGCGGGTCGGTGCACCTGGCCGCTTGTCAGCGGCACCTGCGGGCTCAGGACTTCGGGGAAGGGCGGCCCGCGCATTTTCGGCTGTTCGCCCTGGTGTCCAGTGCTCGTGACGCGGGATCGGGGACGACCCAGGCGCGGCTGCTCGCCCTGCACCTCGGCTTCTGGCAGAAGGTCCTCGCAGCGCTCCTGCCGGATGGGAACCCTCGGGTGCACGTCTCCGCGATGGAGGGCCGGGGCCGGGCCCCCACCGGCGAGATGCCGATCGTCGAGGAGCCGGGACGTGGACGGGGCGGCGGTTACTACACCGAGGCGGCGCTGCGGATCACCGCTGGTGACGGCGAGCGGGAGGTCGAGTTGGGCGACGGCGGGTTCACGACATGGACCAGCCGGCTGATGAACGACGCCAAGGAACGGTGCCTTGTCTCGTGCCTGGCCACAGAAAGGGTGATCACGCAGGACGACCCGGCGGGTCGGCAGGGAGGGTGACCGGCGACGGCGCGGGGGTGTGGTGGCCTGCAGGTTCGGTGGGCGTACCCGAGAATGATCTTGATCTGAAGAGGCCGGGCCTGGAAACGCGGCCGAACACGCTTCATCTTGATGGTAACGGTTGTCAGTTGCAAGCGCGGGGGGAGCAAAAACGGAAAAGGTAGGCGGCGGGTCTTGCCAGCGACGGATCCAGTGCAAAGGATGGCGCCATGACCGCGAAAACCGTGCTGAAGAACGTTGTCGCCGGGGCTGCCGTTGAGCCGGCCGATGGGCGGTACGTCGACCTGATCGATCCGGCCACGGGCGAGGTGTTCGCGTCGGCGCCGGTTTCGGGGGCGGTGGACGTCGACCGGGCCATGGATGCCGCGGCCACGGCGTTCGAGACGTGGCGGGACACCACGCCGGGCGAGCGGCAGCGGGCGCTGCTCCGGTTCGCCGACGCGATCGAGGCCAGGGCCGGCGAGCTGGTGGCGGCCGAGTCGCGGAACACCGGCAAGCCGCTCGGGCTGACCGCGAGCGAGGAGCTGCCGCCGGCGATCGACCAGATCCGGTTCTTCGCGGGCGCGGCGCGGCTGCTCGAAGGGCGGTCGGCGGGGCAGTACATGCAGGGCTTCGAGTCGTACGTGCGGCGGGAGCCGGTCGGGGTCTGCGCGCAGGTGACGCCGTGGAACTACCCGCTGATGATGGCGGTGTGGAAGATCGCGCCGGCCATCGCGGCGGGGAACACCGTGGTGCTCAAGCCGTCGGACACCACGCCGGTCACGTCGCTGATGCTGGCCGAGATCGCGGCCGAGTTCTTCCCGGCCGGCGTGCTCAACGTGATCACCGGCGACCGGGACACCGGGCGGGCGCTGGTCAGCCACCCGACCCCGCAGATGGTGTCGATCACCGGGTCGGTGCGCGCGGGCATGGAGGTCGCCGAGGCGGCGAGCAGGGATCTCAAGCGCACCCACCTGGAGCTCGGCGGCAAGGCGCCGGTGGTGGTCTTCGACGACGCCGACGTGGCGAAGGCGGCGGCCGCGATCGCCGAGGCGGGCTACTTCAACGCGGGGCAGGACTGCACGGCGGCGACGCGGGTGCTGGCCGGGCCGCGGGTGTACGACGACTTCGCCGCCGCCCTGGCCGAGCAGGCCAAGGGTACGAAGACCGGCGCGGCCGACGACGAGGATGTGCTCTACGGCCCCCTGAACAACGCGCGGCAGCTCGAACGCGTCACCGGCTTCGTGGACCGGCTGCCCGACCACGCCGAGCTGGCCGCGGGTGGATCACGGCAGGGTGAGCGCGGCTATTTCTATACGCCGACCGTCATCACGAATCTGCGGCAGCAGGACGAGATCATCCAGGACGAGGTGTTCGGGCCGGTCATCACCGTGCAGCGGTTCACCGACGAGGACGAGGCGGTGCGCTGGGCCAACGGCGTGCAGTACGGGCTGGCCTCGTCGGTGTGGACCGCCGACCACGGGCGGGCGATGCGGATGACCCGGCGGCTCGACTTCGGCTGCGTGTGGGTGAACTGCCACATCCCGCTGGTCGCCGAGATGCCGCACGGCGGGTTCAAGCATTCCGGGCACGGCAAGGACCTTTCGGTGTACGGCCTGGAGGACTACACCCGGGTCAAGCACGTCATGCACCACGTCGGGGAGTGAGCGTGACGTCGTCCGAACTTCAGCGGCGCCGGTCCTCGGCCGTCGCCCGCGGTGTCAGCTCGGTCATCTCGTCCTACGTCGACAGCGCGTCCGGCGCCGGGATCCGGGACGTGGACGGCAACACCTGGCTCGACTTCGCGTCGGGCATCGCGGTGACGTCGGTCGGCAACGCGGCGCCGCGGGTGGTGGCGGCCGTCCAGCAGCAGGCGGAACGGTTCACCCACACCTGCTTCATGGTCGCGCCGTACGAGTCGTACGTGGCCGTCTGTGAGCAGCTGATCGAGCTGACCCCGGGTGGCTTCGACAAGCGGGCGGCCCTGTTCAACTCGGGCGCCGAGGCGGTCGAGAACGCCGTCAAGATCGCCCGCCACGCGACCGGACGGCCGGCGGTCGTGGTGTTCGACCACGCCTACCACGGGCGGACGAACCTCACGATGGCGCTGACCGCGAAGGTGATGCCGTACAAGCACCGGATGGGCCCGTTCGCGCCGGAGGTCTACCGCGCGCCGATGTCCTACCCGCTGCGCGACGGTGGCCTGGACGGTGTTTCGGCTGCGAGAAAAGCCATCGACGTGATCGAGAAGCAGGTCGGCGGGCCCAACGTCGCCGCGGTGCTGATCGAGCCGATCCAGGGTGAGGGTGGCTTCGTCGAGCCCGCGCCCGGCTTCCTGCCCGCGCTGGCCGAGTGGGCGCGCGCAGCGGGCGCGGTGTTCATCGCCGACGAGATCCAGACCGGTTTCTGCCGTACGGGCGACTGGTTCGCCGCCGAGCACGAGGGCCTGGAACCGGATCTGGTGACGACGGCCAAGGGCATGGGCGGCGGCCTGCCGATCGCCGGGGTGGTCGGCCGGGCCGAGATCATGGACGCCGTGCACGCGGGCGGGCTGGGCGGCACGTACGGCGGCAACCCGATCGCCTGCGCGGCCGCGCTCGCCGCCGTCGAGACCATGCGCGAGCTCGACCTCAACGCGGCCGCCCGGCGCATCGGCGAGACCATGCTCCACCGGCTGGGCAAAATCACCGAAGGCGAGGTTCGCGGCCGGGGCGCGATGATCGCCGTCGAGTTGGTGCGGCCGGGCGGCAACGAACCCGATCCGGCACGCGCGGCCGCCGCCGCGAAGGCCTGCCACGAGGCCGGGCTGCTGGTGCTGACCTGCGGCACCTACGGCAACGTGCTGCGCTTCCTGCCGCCGCTGGTGATCAGCGACGACGACCTGGCCCGAGGTTTGGACATCGTGGAGCGGGCACTCCTCCCGTCGTGACCGAACCGTTCCGGATCGCGGCCGACCCCGCGGAGATGGCCGACCTGCGGGCCCGGCTGCGGGCCACCCGCTGGCCCGACGACGCCGACGACGACCTCCGGGAGCTCGTCGCCTACTGGGCCGACAAGTTCGTGATGCCGGAGGACCGGCTCCCCCGCTTCCGCCACCGGGGCGTCGCGTTCCTGCACGCGCGGGGCCGGACGCCGGCGTTCCCGCTCATCCTGTGCCATGGCTGGCCCGACTCGTCGTGGCGCTACGAGAAGGTGCTGCCGCTGCTGAGCGCCGACTTCGACGTGGTCGTGCCGGACATGCCGGGCTTCGGGCACTCGGCCGGCCCGGCGGTCGACTCGATCGCGGTGGCCGACCGGTGGGCCGAGCTGATGACCACCCTCGGCTATCCGCGGTTCGGGGTGGCCGGCGGCGACATCGGCAGCTCGGTCGCCCGCTTCCTCGCCCTGAACCACGCCGGCCGGGTGGTCGCCGTGCACCGCATGGAAGCGAGCATGCCGGTCGACACCGGGGCGGACTACACCCCGGAGGAACGGGCCTACCTGGCCACGGCGGCGGACTGGAAGGCGCGCGAGGGCGCGTACGCCGAGATGCACCGCACCAAGCCGCTGACCGCCGCGGTCGGGCTGACCGACTCGCCGGCCGGGCTGGCCGCGTGGATCGTCGAGAAGCTGCGCTCGTGGAGCGACCCGCACGGCGGCGGCTTCACCCGGGACGAGATCTGCGAGCTGCTCACCCGCTACTGGCTGACCGGGACGATCGGCTCGTCGATGCGGATGTACGCGGCCAACGCGGCCATCCCGGTCGAGCAGCACGCGCGCCGGGTCGAGGTGCCCTCCGGCTTCGCCCTGTTCCCCGGCGACACGCTGCACCCGCCGCGCGCCTGGCTCGAACGGCTCGCGAACGTCGTCCGGGTCACCGAGATGGAACGCGGTGGCCACTTCGCGCCGGTCGAGGAGCCCGAGTTGTACGCCGGTGAGCTGCGCGACTTCTTCCAGCCGTACCGGTCACTGCTCGCGTAGGCCCCACGGGGTGCCGTACTCGATGAGCTTGTCGAGGAACGGCACCGCGTCGAAGGCCTCGGGGCCGAGGACGCCGGCGCCGTGCCAGACACCGGCCTGGAGCAGTTCCAGCGCGATGATCGGGTTGACCGCGGTCTGCCAGACGACGGCCTGCGATCCGTACGCCGCCATCGACCACTCGTTGTCGACCAGGTGGTAGAGGTAGACCGAGCGGGGCCGCCCGTCCTGGCCGAGGCCGGTGACCAGCGTCCCCGCGCACGTCGAGCCGGTCATGAGCGAACCCAGGGTGGCCGGGTCGGGCAGCACGGCGGCCACCACGTCACGGGGCGACACCCGCACGCCGCCGACGGTCACCGGCTGGGTGCGGTCCAGGCCGAGCTTGCGCAGGGTCTTCAGGACGTCGATGAACTCCTTGCCCAGGCCGTACTTGAAGGTGACCTTGCCCGCGTCGACCCAGCGCGGGATGAGCAGGACCTCCTCGTGCTCGACGTGCACGCACTCGACCGGGCCGATGCCGCCCGGGAAGTCGAAGGTCTCCGGCTCGCTCAGCGGCTCGGTGGTGTACCAGCCGCGGTCCTTCTCCCAGATCACCGGCGGGTTGAGGCACTCCTCGATGGTGGTCCAGACCGAGAACGAGGGCGCGAAGTCGTACCCCTCGACGACCAGGTTGCCGCCGTCCCGGACGCCGATCTCGTCGATCCGCGAGAACAGGTGGTCGGCCGCGTACCGGGCGAACACATCGGACAGGCCGGGCTCGACGCCGATGCCGACCAGGGCCAGCCGGCCCGCCGCCTCCCACTCGCCGGCCTGGGCGAACTGCTCGTCGCCGAGCATCACGCCGGGCCGGGAGAGCGACATGGCCATGTCCAGGTAGTCGGTGCCGGCGGCCAGGGCGCCCTCGAAGATCGGCATGACGAAGCGGGGGTCCACGGCGTTCAGCACGTGGGTGATCTCGTGCTCACGACACAGCGCCGTGACCGCGGCGGCGTCCGAGGCGTCGATCTGCGCCGCGACAAATCGGGCGTCCAGCGAAGCGACGGCCGCGGCCGAGCGCCGCAAGTCGTAGTCAGCCACCACAAAACCGGAGAAGAAGTCGCGCCGTGCGGCGATGCCGGCCGCCGCCGACCCCACACCGCCGGCGCCAATCTGAAGTATCCGCATGTCGCCCCAACCGAAACCGTGTGATCGGAGCGTTCCCGCCACGGAAACACTTGTCAAGGCCTCAGATTCTTGCGATAAACGTATGTACATCCGCCACCGCAACGGATTCAATGGGGTGACAAGTAACCGACCACGGATTCCATTGCCAGGCTTGGTGACCGAGGGCACAATCGCGGCGTGACCGACCTGGCGCTGGACGACATCAACAAGCAGATCATCGAGCACCTGCAGCGTGACGGACGGATGTCGTACGCCGCGCTCGCCAAGACCATCGGGTTGTCCGAAGCCGCGGTACGCCAACGCGTGCAACGACTCCTCGACGGCGGTCTGATGCAGATCGTCGCGGTCACCGACCCCCTGACGCTCGGGTTCGCCCGGCAGGCCATGGTCGGCGTCAAGGTGATCGGCGACCTCCGGGTGGTGGCCGACAAGCTGGCCGAGATCCCCGAGGTCGACTACGTGGTGATCTGCGCCGGCGGCTACGACCTGCTCGTCGAGCTGGTCTGCACCGACGACGAGCACCTCCTGGACCTGCTGAACGAGAAGGTCCGGGGCGTCGAGGGCGTCGCCGGCACCGAGACGTTCATGTACCTGAAGCTGGCCAAACAGACGTACGCGTGGGGAACGAGATGACGCAGGACCACCTCTGGATGCACTTCACCCGCCTGTCGGCCGGCGAGGCGCCGGTCATCGTGCGGGGCAACGGTCCGTACATCTACGACCAGAACGGCAAGCGCTACCTGGACGGGCTCTCCGGCCTGTTCGTCGTGCAGGCCGGGCACGGCCGCACCGAGCTGGCCGAGGCCGCCGCCAAGCAGGCTGCCGAGCTCGCCTTCTTCCCGCTCTGGTCGTACGCCCACCCGGCCGCGATCGAGCTGTCGGAACGACTCGCCACGCTGGCCCCCGGCGACCTGAACCGGGTCTTCTTCACCACCGGCGGCTCGGAGGCCGTGGAGAGCGCCTGGAAGCTGGCCCGCAGCTACTTCAAGCAGGCCGGCAAGCCGATGAAGACCAAGGCGATCTCGCGGATGGTGGCCTACCACGGCACCACGATGGGCGCGCTGTCGATCACCGGCCTGCCCGCGCTCAAGCAGCAGTTCGAGCCGCTGGTCCCGTCCACGTTCCGGGTGCCGAACACCAACTTCTACCGCCGGCCCGACGAGAACCTGACGCCCGAGCAGTTCGGCATCTGGGCCGCCGACCGCATCGCCGAGGCCATCGAGTTCGAGGGCCCCGACACGGTCGCCTGCGTCTACCTCGAGCCGGTGCAGAACTCCGGCGGCTGCTTCCCGCCCCCGCCCGGCTACTTCCAGCGGGTCCGCGAGATCTGCGACCGGTACGACGTGCTGCTCATCTCCGACGAGGTGATCTGCGCGTTCGGCCGGCTGGGCGAATACTTCGGGGCCGACCGGTACGGCTACCAGCCCGACATCATCACCTGCGCCAAGGGCATGACCTCCGGGTACGTGCCGCTGGGCGCCATGATCGCCTCGGAGCGCCTGGTCGAGCCGTTCCTCAAGGGCGACGCCACGTTCGCACACGGCATCACGTTCGGCGGGCACCCGGTCGGCGCCGCCGTGGCCCTGGCCAACCTCGACATCTTCGAGCGGGAACAGCTCAATGCCCACGTACGGGAGAACACCGGCCTGTTCCGGTCGTACCTCGACCGTCTGCTCGATCTTCCGATCGTCGGCGATGTCCGCGGCGACGGCTACTTCTTCGGCATCGAGCTGGTCAAGGACAAGGCGACCAAGGAGACGTTCAACGCCGAGGAGTCCGACCGGCTGCTGCGCGGCTTCCTGTCGCAGGCGCTGTTCGAGGCCGGGCTGTACTGCCGCGCCGACGACCGCGGCGACCCGGTGGTGCAGCTCGCGCCGCCGCTGATCTGCGAGGAGCAGCACTTCGCCGAGATCGAGCAGATCCTGCGTACGGTGCTGAGCGAGGCGTGGACCCGGATCTGAGCCCGTCGTTCTGGCTGGCGTCGCTGTCCCGGGAGGCGCGCCGGCCGCTCGACGGTGACACCACGGCCGATGTGGCCGTCTGCGGTGGCGGCTACACCGGGCTCTGGACGGCGTACTACCTGGCCTCGCTCGACCCCTCGCTGCGGATCGTGGTGCTGGAGGCCAGCTACTGCGGCTTCGGCGCGTCCGGCCGCAACGGCGGCTGGTGCTCCGGCCTCTTCCCGGTCGTCATGCCGGGCATGTCGCCGGCGCTGGAGGACGCGGTCGACGAGGTGGGCCGGGTGGCCGCCGCCGAGGAGATCGACTGCCACTACGCCAAGGGCGGAACCATCTCTCTGGTACGCACACCGGCCCAGCTCCGGCGCGCGGTCTCCACGCCGGGCTTCGTGGACGCCGACGCCGCCCGTGACATCTGCGGCGCCACCGGCGTGCTGGGCGGCGTCTACAGCCCGCACTGCGCCGCGTTGCACCCGGCGCGTCTCGTGCGAGGGCTGGCCGGCGCCGCTTCTCGTCGCGGGGTGGTCATCCACGAGGGGACGCGGGTGCTGCGCACCTCCCCCGGTCGCGTGGTGACCGACCGCGGAACCGTCAACGCGCCCGTCGTGGTGCACGCCCTGGAGGCGTGGCGGACCACGCTGCCCGGCTATCGGCGCACGGTCGCGCCGGTCTACTCCCTGATGATCGCCACCGAGCCGATGCCCGCCGCCGACTGGGAACGGATCGGGCTGCGGCGGCGCGAGACCTTCACCGACGAGCGGCGCCTGGTCATCTACGGCCAGTGGACCGCCGACGACCGGCTGGCCTTCGGCGGCCGCGGGGCGCCGTACCACTTCGGCTCGCGCATCCGCCCCGGCTACGACCGGGTGCCACGGGTCTTCGAAGGCCTGTCCCGCACCCTGACCGAGCTTTTCGACATCACGCCCCGGATCACCCACCGGTGGGGCGGGCCCCTGGGCATCCCCCGCGACTGGACCCCGTCCGTCGGCCTGCGCGACGACGGCCTGGCCTGGGGCGGCGGCTACGTCGGCGACGGCGTGGCCGCGGCGAACCTCGCCGGGCGTACCCTCGCCGATCTGATCCTCTCGCGGACGACCGACCGCACCGCGCTGCCGTGGGTGAACCACCGGTCGCGGCCCTGGGAACCGGAGCCGGCGCGGTGGCTCGGCATCAACGCCGCCCTGCGAGCGACGATGGTGCTGGACCGCTGGGACCGCTAGCCGCCCGGGGTTGGTGCGGGCCGCACTAGGCGCGGAGGAAGGTCAGCACGGCCAGGACGCGGCGGTGTTCGCGCTCGTGCTGGATGAGGCCCAGCTTGGTGAAGATCGAGGTGACGTGGGCCTCGACGGTCTTGACGGCCAGATGCAGGTCGGCGGCGACCGCCCCGTTGGACAGGCCCTGGGCCATCAGCGCGAGCACGGCGCGCTCGCGGTCGGTGAGCGCGTCCAGCGGGTCGCGCTCGCGGCGGCGGGCGACCAGCCGGGCCACGAGTTCGGGGTCGATGACGGTCTCGCCGCGAGCCACCTTCCGCACGTCGGCGCCGAACGCGACGAGGTCGGAGACCCGGTCCTTCAACAGGTAGCCGACGCCGCCGTCGAACTCGGTCATCAGCCGCAGCGCGTGGTGCACCTCGACGTACTGCGAGAGCAGCATCAGGCCGATGTCCGGCGAGGTCGCCCGGATCGCGGCCGCGGTGTCGAGGCCCTCGGCCGCGAACCCGGGCGGCATGCGCAGGTCGATCACCACCACGTCGGGTGGATCGGCGCGCACCCGGGCCAGCAGGGCCGGGCCGTCGCCGGCCTGGCCGGTCACGGTGAACCCGACGTCGGTGAGCACGCGGGCCATGCCCTCGCGGAACAGCACGGCGTCGTCGGCCAGCATCACGCGCACGGGATCACCGTCCGCAACCGGGTGCCGGCCGGGTCGCTCTGCACCGTCAGCCGGGCGTCCAGGGTCGCCAGCCGGTCGGCCAGCCCGGCCAGGCCACCGCCCGCCCGCAGCTCGGCGCCGCCGTGGCCGTCATCGCACACCTCGACGGTCAGCACGTCACCGGCGAGGCCGACCCGGACCACGACGGCCCCGGCGCCGGAGTGCCTGGCCGCGTTCGTCAGCCCTTCGCTGACCACGAAGTACGCGGTGGACTCGATCTCGGCCGGCAACCGCCGGGGCACCGACACGGTCAGCCGGACCGGCAGCGGCGAACGGTCGGCGAGGAACCCGGCCGCGGCCGCCAGCCCGTCCTGGGTGAGGACCGCGGGGTGCAGTCCCCGCGCCATCTCCCGCAGCTCCGCGGTCGCCTCGAGAAGCTGCCGGCGCACGTCGTCGGCCCGGGCCGCGACCTCGGCCGCCCCGGTCGTCGTGGCCAGCCGCACCACCCCGCCGAGCTCCATGGCGACGGTCACCAGGCGCTGCTGCGCGCCGTCGTGCAGGTCACGCTCCAGCCGCCGGCGCGCGGCGTCGCCGGCCGCGACCAGCCGCTGGGCCGTGGCCCGCAGTTCCAGGACCAGCCCGGCCTGGGCGGCCAGGTCACCGACCAGCCGCTGCTCCCCGCCGGACAGGGCCTCGCCCGGCGCCTTGGCCACCGTGATCGCGCCACGGAACCGGCCGTCGTGCCGGATCGGCACGGCCACCAGATCGGACAGCAGGCGCGGGCCGGCCGGCAGCGGCGTCGTGGCGGGCCAGGCCGAGACGGCGCGCAGTTCGCCGGGCGAGCCGGTCCAGAGCACCACCTCCCGCGCTCCGACGGCGTCGGCCACGGTGCCACAGATGCCGTCGAGCACTCCGCCGGCCGGGGCGGTGAAGTGCGCCGACAGCCGGGACAGGGCCTCGTAGGGGGTGGCCCGACGCCCGTACACGAGCCGGTCGGCCAGCCGCTGGACCCGCGTGCGCAGCGGCTCGAAGGCGACCGCCACGAGACCGGTGGCCAGCAGCGACAGCAGGGTGCCGTACCCGCCGACCAGACGTCCGACGCCGGCCACGACGACGGCGTAACCGGCGGTCACCAGCGCCGCCATCGCCCCGAGGACCAGCGACTTGTTGATCACCGGGTCGATGTCGTAGAGCCGGTGCCGGAGGATCGCGGCGCCGGCCGCCACCGCCAGCAGCGGCACGGTCAGCGTGCCGGGGACCGGCGAACCCCAGACCACCAGACCGGCCACCATGACCGCGGCCGACACCGCCGCCGCGTACAGGAACCAGCGCATCTGGCGGGCCTCGTCGCCACGGGCCCGCCACACCCGCACCGCCACGCAGGCCACCCAGGTCAGCTGGGACAGCAGGTAGACCACGGGACGGGCGACGCGGTAGAAGGCGTCCGCGACCGGCAGGCCGGGAAGGCCGAGCGGATGAGCCGCGACCAGGCCGGTACGCGCGTACTCGACCGGCCACAGCGCCGAGACCGTCGCCAGCACGAGCCCGGCCCCGGCCAGGACGGCGGCGACCGGCACCCACCCGCGGGACGGCAGGCGGCCGGTCGGGAAGCACATCACCGCGAGGCCGATCAGCACCAGCACCAGCGGCAGCGGCCAGACCCCGAGCCAGCCGATCCACGAGGCGCCCGGCAACCGGCCGGCGTGCAGGCCGTACTGCCGTCCGGCGAACATCACCGCGTGCGCGACGCCGACCGCGACGAACAGCCGGCCCTCGCGGTGGCCGGGGCGGCGGTGGACCACGTACGTCCCGACGGCGGTGAACGACACGGCGATCAGCCCGTTGTGCAGGTTGCCGACGTGGAGGCCGAGCGCGAAGCCGCCGGCGACCAGCACGGCGGTCACCGCACCGGCCGCCCAGCGCAGCGCCCACCGGAGGATCACGTCTGTATCGTGCCAGCGCCGGACCCCGCTGTGACCAGGGTTAACCCGGCGATTGCCCGAGGGCCGGCCCCGATGACCGGCCGGGTCGTGGCGCCGAGAGTGGAACCATGACTTCCACTCCCCTGGAGCGCGTGCTCACCGCGTCGCTCGTCGTCGCACCCGCCGTCTATCTGATCGCCGACCTGCTGTACGCGACCCGCGGCTGGGACGACCCCACCGCCGGCGTGGTCCACGTCCTCGGCGCCGTCGGCTACCTCCTGGTCATGGTCCGCCTCGCGACCCTCGGCCACGGCGTCCTGGCCGCGGTCCTGCTCGTGGCCGGCGCGTTCGGCGCGGCCGGTGACGTCGCGTACGGCTTCAACACGATCCACGTCTCGCTGGGCGACACCGACCTGGTCGACGCGGCCGGCGCCGCCGTGCTGATCAAGCCCCTCGGCCTGTGTTTCCCGCTCACCCTGCTGCTCGGCGCCCTGGTCCTGCGCCGGCTCGCGCCGACCTGGACCGTCGTCCTGCTCGCGGTGAGCGCGCTGCTCTGGCCGGTGGCTCACATCGCGAACGTCGGCTGGCTGGCCGTGCTGGTCAACGCCGCGCTCGTCGCGGTGTTCGGCGTGGTCGCGGCCGTCCTGACCCGCTCGCCGGCCCCGGTACCGGCCGGCTGATCACCAGGCGACGACGCCCTGGCGGCTGGGCTGGAGGGTGCCCAGCTGGAGTGAGGTCATGGCGATGCGGGGGGTGCCTGGGTCGGGGAAGCCGTCCATCTGGGCGACCACGCCGGTGGCCGAGGACTCCAGGCTCGCGCGGAACGTGCTGGCGGCGGGGCATTCGTTGCGGTCGCAGGCCACCCACTTCATGCCCTGGAAGGCGCCGCCGCCGGGGAACAGGGTCGTGTCGAGGGCCTCGCCGGGCTCGTCGACCGAGGCGGTGCGCACGTCGATGCGCCCGTCGGCGGCGTCGTAGAGGCGGACGAACACCCGGCCGTCGACCCGGCAGCGGTCACCGGACTCGTTGACCACCGAGATCAGGGCCCGGTGGGTGCCGGGGGCGTCGGGGGTGTCGTCCTGGGCGGAGATGGTGACGCTGACGTCGGCGCTCTTGCACAGGCGGACCTTGGGCCGGGCCTTGGACGGCGCCACCGACGGGGCGTCGTCCTGCGGCGGCTTCGGTTTGTCGGTGGCGGAGGGGCTCGCGGCGGGGGCGGCCCTCGACGCGACGGCCGACGGCGCGGGCGGGCTGGGGGCGTTCTCGACCGAGGAGGACGGCGCGGGGGCCAGGGCCGCGGGACTGTCCGCCTCGACCAGTTGCCGCATCGGGGTGAACGCCAGCAGACCGGCGAGCACGATGCCGATCAGGGCGACGGCGGCCAGGATGGGGGCGGTGCGGCCCCAGCGGCGGCGGTCCGACACAACCGTGGTGGCGTTGCTCGCCGCCGCCACCGGTTGCCGGACGGCCTGGGCGGCGTGCCGCAGCTCGGGGGTGTCGCCGGCGCCGCCCGCGGCCACCAGCATGTCGAGCAGCTCGGCGGCGGTCGGCCGGCGGGCCGGGTCCTTGTCGAGGGTCAGCGCGACGATGTCGCGCAGCGGCGCGGGCAGGTCGCCCAGGTTCGGCTGCTGGGTGAGGATGCGCGCGGCGGTCGCGGCCGCGGAGTCGCCGTTGAAGGGGGTACGCCCGGTGCCCGCGTACGTGACGACAACACCCCACGCGAACACGTCGGCGGCCGGGCCGACCGCGCGGGCCGAGTCGGCGTCGAAGCGCTCGGGCGCCATGTAGGCGACCGTGCCGACCATCTGGTCGGTGCCGGTGTGCTGGCTGGTCGCCTCGAAGGCGCGGGCGATGCCGAAGTCGATCACCTTCGGGGTGCCCAGCGAGAACAGGACGTTCCGGGGCTTGAGGTCGCGGTGGATCACCCCGGCGCCGTGGATGGCGGCCAGGGCGGTCGCCACGCCGACGGCCACGCTGTACAGGTTGCCGCCGGACAGCCGGCCGTGATCGGCGACGACGTCGGCCAGGCTGGGGCCGTCGACGTACTCGACGACCAGGTAGGGGGTCTCGTGGTCGGCGTCGGCGTCGAGCAGCTCGGCCGTGCAGAACGGCGGCACCTGGCGGGCCCGGTTCACCTCACTGCGGAAACGGGCGCGGAACTCTTCTTCGTACGCCAGCTCAGGCTTGATGATCTTGATCGCCACGGGCCGGCCGCCGGGGGCGCGGCCCAGGAAGACCGTGCCCATGCCGCCCTGGCCGAGGCGGCTCTCGAGTCGGTAGACACCGATCCCACGCGGGTCGGTCGGTCGCAGCGGGCCCCTCATCGACCGGAACGATACTACGGACGAATCCGGCGGGCTCGTCGGCGGACATCAGTACATGATCTGGAGTGCCGTGGGGCATCCGCCCCCATTATGGACGATGCGGACCTAGCCTTCACGAGTGCTGCTTGACAGTGTGCGACTGCTGTTTCACCCGGAGTGGATGCGCGACCGCGGACCGGCCGGCGTCCGCCCCGGGAAGGTGGCGCCCGGCAACGGCGAGCCCATCGTGGTGTTCCTGTTCGGCATCCGGATCAACCGATGGCGCCAGGTGCGGCGGTGGCTGCCGCTGCTGCTGAGCGTGGCCGGGATGCTCCGCGACCTCGCCGCGGCGCCGGACAGCGGCCTGCTCGGCTACCGGCTGCTCCTCGGGCCGGGGCCACGGCAGGCGATGGTCGTGCAGTACTGGCGCAGCCCGGCCGACCTGCACCGGTTCGCCCGTGGAGCGGCCCACGACGACGCGCGGCGACGCTACTGGTGGCACTACGGGGCCGGGGACGGCGTGGGCGTGTGGCACGAGCTGATCCACTCCCCCTCGGGCGCACACCACGCCATGTACGGCAACATGCCGCCGATGGGCCTCGGCGCCGTGCGGCCGGTGCGCCCCGAGGAATGGCAGTACGTTTCTTCCCGTGGATGAGCTGATCGACGTCGTGGACGAGCAGGACCGGGTGGTCGGGCGGGCGCGGCGGAGCGAGGCGTACGCGCGCCGGCTGCGTCATCGGTGCTCGTTCATCCTGGTGCGCGACGCCGGCGACCGGATCTTCGTGCACCGGCGTACGGCCACCAAGCAGGTGTTCCCGTCGCTGCACGACATGTGGGTCGGCGGGGTGGTCGGGGCCGGCGAGACGTACGACGAGGCCGCCCGGCGCGAGGCCGAGGAGGAACTCGGGGTCACCGGGCTGCCCCGGCCGACGCCGCTGTTCAAGTTCCTCTACGAGACCGGCGAGCACGCGTGGTGGTCGGCGGTCTATCAGGTGCGGTGTACGCAGCCCGTCCGGCCGCAGGTCGAAGAGGTCGCCTGGCACACGTTCCTCACCGACGAGGAGCTGACGGCCAGGCTGGACGACTGGGACTGGGTGCCGGACGGGCTGGCCGCCTACCGCGAGCTGCTCAGGCGGGTCAGTCCTTGATGTCGTGCCGGGTGATCTCGCCGGAGACGGCGTCGATCCGGATCCGGTGCTCGTAACGCCCGTTCTGGATCTCGCGATCTCGTCGGAGTTGCCGAACTTGATCGGCGGCAGCGGTTGACCAATGTGCGAGCGCGACGGCGCTCAGCGGGCGTGCCGGGCGTGGCCCCGGACCGGGTGCCGGCCGGCGGCGCCGGGGCGCAGGTCGGCGACCAGCGTGGCCAGGGCCGTGGTGATCGGCACCGAGGCGACCAGGCCGATCGTGCCGACCGCGCTGCGCAGGATCTCCTGGACGATCAGCTCGCTGGTCAACAGCTGCCCGAGCGGCTGGTCGGTGGCGGCGATGAGCAGGAGCAAGGGCAGGGAGGCCCCGGCGTACGCCAGGACGATGGTGTTGACCGCCGACCCGACGTGGGCCCGGCCGACCCGGATCGCCGACGCGTACAACTCACGCCGCGACGACCGGCCGGCGGCGGCCATCTCGCCGACCGTCACCGCCTGGGTGACCGTCACGTCGTCCAGCACCCCGAGCGCGCCGATCACGATGCCGGCCAGCAGCAGGCCGCGGGTGTCCAGGTTCGCGCGCGTGGCCGACAGGTACGCCGCGTCGTCGCTGCCCACGCCGCTGAGGCTGAGCAGCGCGGTGAAGGCGGTGCCGAGCAGGCCGGTCAGCACCAGGCTGGCCAGCGTCCCGGCCACCGCGACCGAGGTGTGCGTGTTCACGCCGTGCGTGAGGTACAGCGCCGCGAACATGATCGCCGCGGCGCCGACCACGGCGACCAGCAGCGGCGGCGAGCCGTCCAGGATCGCCGGCAGCACGAAGAACAGCAGCACCAGGAACGACACCGCGAGGCCGGCCAGGCTGGTCAGCCCGCGCCACCGCCCGAACGCCACGATCACGGCCACCGCCAGCGCGATGAGGACGACCAGGGGCATCCCCCGCTGCTGGTCGATCACCGAGTAGACCCGGCCGCCGGGCACCGCGTCGGGGAAGTACAGCAGGACCACGTCGTCACCGACCGACAGCCGGGGCGCGCCGGGGCCCTGCGGCAGGTCGACGATGGTGGTGCTGCCCGCGCCGGGACCGGTGGTGACCCGGACCGCGGCCGTGCCGCACGGCGGGGCGCCGGCGTCCGGCGGGCAGGCCTGCTCGGAGATCGCGGTGACCTCGCCGGACGCGCGCTGCCCGCCGTCGTCGACCGGCGCCTCGGTGACGCCGCCGGGCCAGAGCACGATCAGGCCGACGAGGGTGAGCACGGCAGCGGGAATCAGCACCGCGAACATGAGGCGGCGCGTGCGACGCGAGGTGGGGGGCACGTCGTGCGTGTGGCTGTGTGTCACTTCTGCTTGGGAGGGTCCTTCCAGGCTTCGCGGAGCTCGCGCTTGGTGGTCTGCCACCACTCGCGCAGCTCGGCGCCGAGCTGACGGAACTGATTGCCGACGTTGCGCAGCGCCCACCTGTGGCCGGGGTCGTCGAGCCGGGCGCCGATCAGCTCGGCCAGGCCGAGCAGCCAGAGGATCGGCATCAGCCCCAGCGCCACCAGCGGCAGCGCGGTCACGGCGCTCACCGCGTACCCGACGAGGAGGGTGACCGACCCGCCGACGGTGACCAGACCGGCGACGACCGCGCGCCGGAACAGGCGTGGGGTGAGGCGCAGGCACCGCCAGGGGGTGGCGCGGGCCGGGATCAGCACCCGTGCGGCCAGGCCGGCGACGCCCAGCGCGAAGCCGGCCGCGAGCACCCGCCCCCACCACCAGCCGGCCAGGGCGGGCACCACGACCAGCACGACCGCCGGGCCGAGCCAGCGGCGGAGCGCGCTCAGCAGGCTGCGCATCGGCCACGTCATGGAGAGCACGTCGGGATGGGCCGGGTCGTCCCGGGCCACGCCGCGCAGGCCGCGCATCGACCGGCCGACCTTGAGCCGCTCGGCGTCCAGCATCGCCATCAGCCACCGGCCGTACGGGTGGGCCGGGTCGTAGGCCAGCGCCCGCCGGGCCATCTCGGTCGCGGCCTTCCGCTCCCCCGCGTCCCGTTCCACCCCGGCCAGGGTGAGCAGGCTCTCCACCGAGTCCGGGCCGAGCGTCAGGGCCCGCCGGGCGGCCGCGCGGGCGTGGTCGTGGCGACGGGCCCCGGCCAGCGCCCGGGCCAGCACCCGGTGACAGTACGGATCATGCGGGTCCAGGCGTACCGCCTCGCTCGCCGAGACGATCGCCTCGTCGTCGCGCAGCATCGCCAGCAGGCTCTCGGCCCGCTCGGCGTGCGGCCCGGCCAGCAGCGGATCGGCGGCCAGGGCGGCGTCGCAGACGGCCACCGCGCCCGGGTAGTCGAGCCGCATCCGCAACACGTAGCCCAGCAGCACCAGCAGGTCGGCGTCGCCGGGCGCCTCGGCGAGACCGTCGCGCAGCAGCCGCTCGGCGTCCGCGTACCGGCCCAGCTCGGCCAGGTTGCGCGCCCTGCGGGAGATCACCGCCACGGTCATGGCACCAAATTATGCACCGGAAGGGTTCATCGCCGCGTCGCCCGGCCGAGCGCCCTGGTCGGCGTCCTAGCCCGGCCGGCGGTAGCCGATGGCCCCCATCCGGTCGACGTCGGTCATGCGCACGTGGTCACCGGTGTGCGGCGCGTGCACGATCTTGTTCCCGCCGACGTAGATCCCCACGTGGTGTGGATAGAAGACCAGGTCGCCGGGTTGCAGATCACCGCGGCTGATCGGCCGGCCCTGGCCGATCTGGGCCCCGGTGTAGTGGGTGAGGTGCACACCGACCGCGTTCCACGCCGCCATGGTGAGGCCGGAGCAGTCGTAGCCGCCCGGCCCGATGGCGCCGAAGACGTAGGGCGTGCCGATCAGGCTGCAGGCCTTCTGGGCGGCCCGGTTGCCCTTCTCCTTGGTGTACGTCGCCGGGCAGGGGCCGAGCCGCAGCGGGCCGTCGTCGCCGGTCTTGCCGTACGCCGCGAGCCGCAGCGTCTGGAGCTGGTCGACCTTCTTCTGAATACCGGCCTTGGACCGGGCCAGGCCCACGTCCTGGGCGGCCAGCGCCTTGGTCAGCGTGTCCAGGTCCTGCTTGTCCTGGCTCAGCCGGTCTCTGAGCGTGACGACGTCCTTGACCGAGTTGCGCTGGTGCTTCGCGTACTGGTCGAGGAACTCGAGCTTGTCGGTCAGGCCCTGCGCGTTGCCGGTGAGGATCATCGCCTTCACCGCGGACGGCGAGCCCTGCATGTAGGTCTGCGCGGCCATCCCGCGCACCTGGCCCATCGCGACGTTGACCTGGACCTCGAGCGGGGTCAGCCGCTTCTGGATGGCCTGGAGCTTCCGGCGGTTGGCCTGGAGTTCGCCGTGCACCTTGTTGTACTGCTCGATGACCGGCTCGAGCTTGTCCCACTGCTGGTCGATCTGCTTCTCGACGTTCGACGGCGTGGGCTCGGCCAGCACGCCGGGGGAAGCGAGCGCCGGCTTCGGGATGACGATCACGGTCGCAAGGACGGCGAAGACGCAGAGCAATCGGCGTGCGCGGCTCACGAAGGTGGTCGGTCCTTTCGCTCAGCCGCCGAGGTTCGGGCGGCGGTTTCGCGGATCGACCGGGGTCGGTCGATAGGGGAACCGCGGAACCGCGGATCACCGTACTCCGCCGCTCTGGCGTTCGGAAACCGTGCCGTGACCCTTTACTCAGAGTGGCCAGTTGCTGACCGCGACACTGAGCCACGGGACGACTACCACGAGCGTGGGCAGCACCAACAGCGCCACCGCTCCGACCAGGACAATCACGGAGAGTGCCACCGATCGGGGTGGCGGATCGGTCAATCGGGACAGTCGCCGGTCCCGTCCCGCGCCGCCCGCTTCGTCGCCCCCGTCGCTCAGCAGAGTGAGCGCCCCGCGCACGGATGCGGCGCCGGACCGGCGCGCGGCCGCATCGTCGGCGACCATTTCGAGCAGCAGCCGGACGGCGTCGAGGGGAGCGCGGGACCGCAGCGGACGGGGCACGGCCTGGTAGAACGCCGTGAACGACTCACGCACCAGCTCGTGCCGGTGCCGCAGGTGGGCCTGCTCGTGGGCGATCACCGCGGCGATCTGTGTGGCGTTGAGCACATCCAGCGCTCCGCCGCTCAGAACGACCCGCGGCGAGCGCCCGGCGACGCAGTAGGCCAGCGGCTGTGCGCCGTCCAGGACCCGCAGCCCCTCGACGTCCAGACCGTGTCGTTGCTCGGCCCGGTCGAGCAGGTCGACCAGCAGCCGGTGCCGGGCCCGGCGGGCGCGCGACCGCCACATCACCCCGCCCAGCGAGATCAGCAGCCGCAGCACGATCACCGCGGCCACGGCCAGCGCGGCGATCAGCGCGACGATGGCGATCTGGCGGTCGCCACGGAACGCGCGGATCAACTCCTCCGGTCCGGCCAGCACGACACCCAGCGCGCACAGCACACCGGCGAGCGTGATCGCCTGCCAGAGCACGACGGCCGGCGCCGGGGCGCGGTCGGGCCACCGGGCGGCGGCCAGCAGACCCGGCGCGACCAGCGAGAGCAGCAGGCCGAGCGCGCCGAGCAGGAGCGCCGTCACTCGCCCTTGCGGGCGGCCTCGATGGCCGCCGTCAACGCGTCCGGGGACAACTGGCCGACGAAGTAGGCGAGCGCCGCGTCCTTGTCGGGGGTGTCGGCCAGAGCATCCATCATCAGGCCGGCGGTCATCTGCTCGCGGGTCTGCGCCGGGGCGTAGAGCCAGGCCCGGCCGTCCCGCTCGCGGGTCACCACGCCCTTCTTGGCCAGCCGGTCGAGGACGGTCATCACGGTCGTGTACGCGAGGTCGCGGCCGCGCAGCCGCTCGTGCACGTGACGCACGCTCAGCGGCCCGGCGCTCTCCCACAACTGGGTCATGACCTCACGTTCCAGGTCTCCGAGCGGCATGTGAGCGAGTCTACTGCACGCCGTCGTACTACGCGGCGTAGTATCTACTACGGAACGTCGTAGAGAGGTGTCCTGATGGACGTGCTGGACCTGACCCGGCTGCAGTTCGCGGTCGTCACGATCTACCACTACTTCTTCGTGCCGATGTCGATCAGCCTGGCCGGGATCGCCGCGGGGCTGCAGATCGCCTGGCTGCGTACGAAACGGGAAGAGTTCCTGACCCTCACCAAGCTGACCGGGAAGTTGCTGATCATCACGTTCGCGGTCGGCGTGGTCACCGGGCTGGTGCAGGAGTTCCAGTTCGGGATGGGCTGGAGCGCGTTCGCCACGTTCTACGGCGACGTGTTCGGGCCGACGCTCGCGATCGAGGGGATGCTCGCGTTCTTCCTCGAGGCGACGTTCCTGGCCTTCTGGTACTTCGGCTGGGAACGACTGCCGCGCCCGGTCCACCTCGCGACGATCATCGTGGTCTCGGTGGGCACCATGCTGTCCGCGTTCATCATCCTGGCCGGCAACTCGTTCATGCAGAACCCGGTGGCGTACGCGCTGGACCCGGTGACCGGCCGCGCCCAGCTCTCCTCGTTCAGCGAGCTGCTGCTGAACAAGGTCAACCTGGCCGCCTTCCCGCACACGATGGCCGGCGCGGTCATGGTCGGCGGTTCGCTCATCCTGGCCATCGGGGTCTGGCGCGAATTCGGCGTGTACGCCCGCCTCGGCGCGTGGCTGACCCTGATCGGCGGCGCGCTGACCGCCCTGACCGGCGACCACCTCGGCAAGGTCATCACCGAGGTCCAGCCGATGAAGATGGCCGCCGCCGAGGCCCTCTACTCGACCACCACCGGGGCGCCGTTCTCCCTCTTCGCCGTCGGCGACTCGTTCCGCGTCGACATCCCCTACCTGCTGTCCATCCTGGCCAAGGGCTCACCCACCTCGACCGTGCAGGGCATCGACGACCTCCAGGCGCAGTACGTCGCCCAGTACGGTCCCGGCAGCTACGTGCCGATGATCCCGGTCGCGTTCTGGTCGTTCCGCCTGATGATCGGCGTCGGGATGCTGGCCGCCGCGGTCGCCGCGCTGTACCTGTTCCTGGGGCGGCGCGGGCGCACCCCGCACCGGTGGCTGCTGCGCTGGCTGCCGCTGATCCCACTGCTGCCGACCGCCGCCAACGCGATCGGCTGGATCTTCACCGAGACCGCGCGGCAGCCGTGGCTGGCGTTCGGGCTGACCACGGTGGCCGAGGGGATCTCACCCGGCCTGACGCGGGCCGAGGTGATCGCTTCGCTGGCCGGTTTCACCCTGGTGTACGGGGTGCTGGCCGTGGTCTGGCTCCGGCTGGTGCGGCACGTGTGCCGTGATGATTCCTCGTCCTCGTCCTCGTCCCCCGCCCAGCCACTCGTTTCTTCCACCTCGTCGTACTAGGAGCCAACCATGATCACCTTCTGGTTCGCGCTGGTCGTGCTGGCCTGGGTGCTCTACTTCGTACTCGAAGGCTTCGATTTCGGGGTCGGGATCCTCGCACCCCTGCTCGGCCGGGACGATCACGAGCGCGGGGCGGCCATCCGCACGGTCGGCCCGTTCTGGGACGGCAACGAGGTGTGGCTGGTCGCGGCCATCGGCGTCACCTTCGCGGCCTTCCCCGCCTGGTACGCGGCCCTGCTGTCCGGCCTCTACCTGCCGTTCGCGCTCGTCCTGCTGCTGCTGGCGATCCGGGGCGTCGCCCTCGAATTCCGGGGCAAACACTCGTCCGCCGCCTGGCGACGACGGGCGGAGTGGGCGCTCTTCGGCTCGTCGGCCGGGGTGATGCTGCTGTGGGGTGCGCTGCTCGCCGTGTTCGCCCGGGGGCTGGCCCTGGACGCCGCGGGATCGGTGACCGGGTCCGGGCTTTCGCGCAGCCTCGGCCCGCTGGGGAACGCCTGGTCGCTCCTCGGCGCGGCACTCGCCCTGGGCGGGGCGGTGCTGCTCGGGGCGACGTTCCTGGGCCTGCGAACGACCGGCCCCGTGCGGCGGCGGGCCCGGCGGGTGGCGGTGGGCGCCGGCCTGTTCCTGGCCGTCCTGACCTTCGCCGCCGGGTGGGCCATGTCCAGCCGGCCCCTGCTGGTCGGGGCGATGGTCGCGCTCGGTGTGACGATCCTGGCCCGGGCCGGGCGAGAGTCAACCGCCTTCGTGGGTACGGCCGTGGGCACGGCCTTCGCGGTCGCCATGATCCTGACCAGCCACGGCGACGTGGTGCTGCCGAGCACGCTGAACGAGGCGTGGTCGCTGACCCGGACCTCCGCCGCGGCCACCGATTCGACGTTGCGGCTGCTGACCATGGCCGGGCTGATCATCCTGCCCGGGGTGCTCGCCTACCAGGCGTACTCCTACTGGGTCTTCCGCCGCCGCGTCGCCAGCGAACGGATCCCGTCATGAGCGCCCCTCCCCCTTCCGCGCCTTCCCCTTACGCGGGCTCTTCCCCCGCGGCCTCTTCGCGTGGCCGGGGGCCGGTTGATCCGCGGTTGATGCGGCATGCGCGGGCGGCTCGGGCCGGGGTGGGGCTGCTCGCGCTGATCGGCGCGGCGCACGCCGGGACGGCGCTGATGCTGGCCTTCGGCCTGACCGCGGTGGTGGCCGGCTCCCGGACGACCGGCCTGCTGCTGGTGGCCCTGGCCTACCCGGTGCGCGCGCTGCTCACCTGGGCCGAACAGGTGGTCGCCCAGCGCACCGCCGCCCGCGCCACCGACCAGCTGAGGCGCTCCACCCTGGCCGCCACCCTGCGACACGGCCCGGCGTGGGTGGCGCGCTACGGCAGCGGCCGCCTCACCGCCGCCCTCACCACCGGACTGGACGCGCTGCGCCCATGGTTCGCCGGCTACCTGCCCGCGGTCATCCTCGGCGCGGCCCTCCCGCCCCTGGTCGTCATCGCCATGGCGTTCGTCGACCCGGCCTCCGCGGTGATCACCGTCCTGACCCTCCCCCTGGTGCCGGTGCTGGGCGCCCTGATCGGCTGGGCGACCCAGGCCCGCGCGAAACAACGCTGGGACGAGGACGCCCGCCTGGCCGGCCACTTCCTCGACGTCGTGCAGGGCTTGGCCACGCTACGCGTATTCGGGCGGGCCGACCGTCAGACCCGGGTCGTGGCCGAGATGACCGACCGGCACCGGAGCGCGACGATGCGGGTCCTGCGGGTGGCCTTCCTGTCGTCGACGGCGCTGGACCTGCTGGGGACGCTGTCGGTGGGGCTCATCGCGGTCGGCGCCGGGCTGCGGGTGGCGGCCGGAGACATGGGGCTGGCGCCGGCGTTGCTGGTGATCCTGCTGGCGCCCGAGGCTTACCGGCCACTGAGGGAGGCGGCCGCCCGCTATCACGCCAGCGCGGCGGCTTCAGCTGTGATCGGTGACATCGACGAGGTCCTGGCCTCCCCCGAGCCCATGGCCGCGCCCTCATCGCCCACAGCTCGCGACCCCCGCTGCCCCGCCGAACCGGCCGCCGCGCCGCCACCGCCCGCCGCCCAAAACTCCCGCGGCCTCGCCGAGCCCACACCGTTCACAGCCGGCCGCTTCCGCACTTCAGCAGAGCATGTGGCCGCGGCCTCGTTGTCCACAGTCGAGGACGGCGGCCCCGTCCTGTGGACAGAGCGCGAAAATCGTCGTACCGCGCTGCTACCTTCCGACCCACCCAGTGACTGGGTGGGGGAGGTGGCGGCGGCCGCGAAACCCGCCGTTGATCTTGGTGGAGCGATCGGCGCGGGCGAGGCGGGCGTCCGGCTCCAGGCGTACCCGGCCCGCGGGATGAGGGTGGATCCGGGGGCCGCGCCCGGCGTGCGGGCTGAAGGGCTGAGGGTGCGCCATCCCGGGGCGGGCCGGGATGCGCTGCGGCTCGATCGGCTCGTCGTCCAGGGCGGAGAGATTGTCGCGCTGCGCGGGTTCTCCGGCGCGGGCAAGACCACGGCTCTGCGGGTGCTGGCGGGCATTCAAGACCTTGATGCCGGGTACGCCGAGATCGACGGCCCCGAAGCCGTATATCTGCCCCAGCGCCCCACCTTGCCGCATGCCCGGACGGTGGGCGACGTGGCCGGGATCGCCGCACTGCGCGCGGTCGGCCTGGACCGGGAGCTCGAGCTCGACACCCCGCTGGGCGAGCATGGTGCGGGGGTGTCGGCCGGGCAACGGCAGCGGCTGGCGTTGGCGGCCACGCTGAGCCGGGCCTCGGAGGCGCCCCGGGTGCTGCTGCTGGACGAACCTACGGCGCATCTGGACGCCGCCTCGGAACGGCGGGTCATCGCCAAGCTGCGGCTCGCCGCGGATCGGGGATGCGCGGTGCTGGTGGTGGCCCACCGGCCCGCGTTGCTGGCCGCCGCCGACCGCACGGTGCTCGTGGTCAACCACCCCGAGGAAACGTCGGCCGCCACGAGCCCGCACAACACCTCGGCCGCCCCGGAACCGAGCAACACCACGACCCCGGGCGACACCTCGAACGCCACGGAATCGCGCCACACCACGGCCGCCACCGACCAGCACGACACGTCGGCCGGCACGGAGCCGGGAGAGATCGGGGAAACGGGCGCGGGAGAAGCGCCGAAGGCCTGGCTCGCCGCCGCGGCCGTTGTGCTCGGGTGTGGGTCGTGGCTGGCCGGCGTTCTGCTGACGGGGGCGGCCGCCTGGCTGCTCGTGCGGGCGGCGACCTGGCCGCCGGTGTTGACGTTGTCGGCGGCCGTCGTGCTGGTTCGTGGCAGTGCCGTGGCGCGGCCGCTGCTTCGGTATGCGGAACGGCTGGTGTCGCATCAGGTGGCGTTCGCGCGGCTGGGGGCGCGGCGGGCGGCGGTCTACGCGGGGCTCGTGCCGCGGGTGCCGGGGGCCCGGACGCGGCGCCGCGGTGAGCTGCTCACGCGGGTGGTGGACGACGTGGACGCCGACGTGGACGGGCTGCTGCGCGGGTGGCTGCCGGCGCTCGCGGCCGCGGGGGCGGCGGTCGCCGGGGCGGGCGTGGTCGCGGCGGTGCGGCCGGCGGCGGCGATTCCGGTGGTGGCGGGGATGGTGGTCGCGGGGGTGCTGGCGCCGGCCCTGGGGAATTGGCTCGAGGCGAGACGAGAGCGGGGTACGGAGGAAGCACGCGCCGCGCTGCGGGACTCCGTGGTGGAGACGGTGGACGGGATCGAGGAGTTGCGCGGCTCGGGTGCTCTGGGCGTACCGGAGGAGCGGAGCCGTCGCCTGGCCGCGCGGGAAGCGCGGGCGGCGCGGGAAGCCGGACTCGCCGCGGCGCTCGGCCATCTCGGGTGGGGGGTCGCGGTGGCGGGGGCGGCGTGGGCGTTGCCGCCGGGTGGCGGGCTGTCGCGGGAGTGGGCGGCGGTGCTGCTGCTGGCGGTGGTGGCGCTGGCCGAGCCGGTCGGGACGCTCCCGGAGGCGGCCCTGGCCCGGCGGCGCGCGCTGGCCGCCCGCCGTCGCCTCGCCGACCTGACCCCGGCCGCCGCCCCTGGTGGACAAGCGGCTGTGGCACCGAGCACGGAAGAAAAGGGCGTCGTCATCACGGGACTTGTCGCGGGGTGGGACGGGGTGGCCCTGAACGGGCTCGACCTCGAGCTCCCGGCCGGCTCCCGCACGGCCATCCTCGGGCCGTCCGGCAGCGGCAAGTCGACCCTGGCGGCCGTCCTGGCCCGCTTCCTGACGCCGACGGCCGGCACCGTCACGCTGGGCGGGACGAGGATCGGTGACATCCCGGAGGACGACTTCCGGAAGCTCGTGGTGCTGGTCGGCGACGAGACGGAGCATGTGTTCGCCTCGACCGTGCGGGAGAACCTGCGTCTGGCCAAGGTGGACGCCACCGACGACGAACTCCGGGCCAGCCTGCACCGGGTGGGGCTGGAGCTGGAGCTCGACCGGCGGCTGGGTACGGGCGGCTCCACGATTTCGGGCGGGCAACGCAAGCGGCTGGCCACCGCGCGCGCCCTGCTGGCCGACCCGGCCGTGCTGATCCTGGACGAGCCGACCGAGGCGCTGGACGCGGCCGGCGCCGAGGCGTTGATGGCCGACCTGCTGAGCGCCACGAGCGAAAAAGCCAGGACCGTGCTGGTGCTGACCCACCGGACGGACGGGCTACGGCTGGCGGGTCGCGTACTCCAGATCGGTGAGATCCAGGTCGGCGGGCCGAGTCGGGCGGGCGTACCGGAAGCCCTGGCCGGTGGTGCAGCCCAGCGCCAGTAGTTCGGCCGCCTGCTCGTCGGTCTCGATGCCCTCGGCGATCGTGGTCAGGTGCAGGACGTGGCTGAGCCGGATGATCGCCTCGGTGATCGCCGAGCCTTCGGGGGTGCCGTTGAGTTCGGCCACGAAGCTGCGGTCGATCTTCAGGATGTCGACCGGCAGGCGGGTCAGGTAGTGCAGCGAGCTGTAGCCGGTGCCGAAGTCGTCGACGGCGATCCGGATGCCGTGGCCGCGGAGGGTGCCCAGCATGGCGATGGCGGCCTGGTCGACGATGGCCGACTCGGTGACCTCGAGGACCAGGGACGACGGCGCGATGCCGGTGCGGCGGACGATGGCGAGGATGTCGTGCACCAGGGTGGGTTCCTGAAGCTGGCGCGGGGACAGGTTGACGCTGATGTAGGTCAGCCGGTTCCAGGCGGCGAGTTGCCGGCAGGCCTCCTCCAGCACGAACAGGCCGATCTCGGTGATGGCGCCGCTGCGTTCGGCGATCGGGATGAACTGGGCCGGTGACACCAGGCCGTGCACCGGGTGGTTCCAGCGGACGAGCGCCTCGACGGCTACCGGACGGCCGGTGGTCAGGTCGACGATCGGCTGGTAGAGGACGAACAGGTCACGGTCGGGAGCGTTGAGGGCCTCGCTCAGGGCGGCGTCCTCGGCGCGGCGGTCGGTCATGGCCGGGTCGTACGCCCGCCAGCCGTGCGTGCCGGCCCGCTTGACCTGGTACATCGCGAGGTCGGCGCGGCGCAGCAGCTCCTTGGGGGTGTCCTCGGCGTCGCCGGCGGTGAGGCCGATGCTGGCCCGGATCGGCAGGGTGTCCTCGCCGAGCCGCACCGGGTTGGCCGCGGCCATGGTGAGCATCTGCTGGGCGACCGCGCCGGCCTGTTCGGCCGTGGTGACCTCGGTGAGCAGGACGGCGAACTCGTCGCCGCCGATCCGGGCCGCCACGTCGCCGGCGCGGACGACGCTGCGCAGGTGGTGGGCGACCTCGGTGAGCACGATGTCGCCGGCGGCGTGGCCGTACGCGTCGTTGATCAGTTTGAAGCCGTCGAGATCGACCAGGAGCAGCGCGTACGGCTCGTGCCGGCGCAGCGCCCGGCCGATCGCCTCGTCCAGGCCGGTGCGGTTGGCCAGGCCGGTGAGCGCGTCGGTGACGATCTGGTCGCGGCTGTCCCGCAGGGAGATGACCTGCCGCACGGTGATCGCCGCGGCCATCGTGATCAGGCCGAGCACCAGGCCGCCCCAGGGCAGCATGTCGTTCTCCTTGACGGTCACCACGACCATCAGCGAGCCGCCGACCACCATCGCGGCCACCGGCAGCAGGTGGGACCAGCGCAGGTCGGGCCGGGCGGTCCGGTCCGGCTTCTGCTCCGGCTTCTGCTCCGGTACGCGGACCCGCATCGGCGCCACGGTCATCAGCAGGCCGCCGAGCATGATCAGGCACCCGGCGTACGGCGACCGGATCGACATCAGGCGCTGCGACTCGAGGCCGGACCACAGCGCGTCCCCGCTCAGGTAGGCGGCCATGCCGGCGAGCAGCAGCGCCTTCGGCCCGGTGGCGGGCCCGATCGAGCCGCGCAGCAGGGTCACCGCGATCGCGAGCAGCATCAGCAGGTCGCCGACCGGGTAGCCGATGTAGCCGATCCAGGCCAGGTTCGACGTGGTCCCGACGATGGCCGGGTTGATCACGAAGTACCAGACGACCATGAACCCGCCGGCCACCACGGCGGTGGTCTCGGCGAAGAAGGCGACGCGTTCGCGGCCGCGCATCCGCTGGGCGGGCGCGAGGAGCACGGCCAGCGAGAAGAAGCCGAAGGCGCCCAGGCGTACGGTGACGCCGACCCACCACAGGTACTCGGTCCGGGCGAAGCTCTCGGCGGTCAGCAGCGCGAACGTGACGATCGCGCACATCCGCCCCAGGGCGATCATCCGCCACAACGTCATGTCGCCGCGCCGGGCGGCCCGCATCCCGGACACGAACCCGACGATGTCCAGGACCAGCATGACCAGGCCGATCACGTACGGGCGCTGAACCGGGTCGACGAACGACCACACCTGCCCGCCGAGCACCATCAGGATCAGCAGGCCGATCCCCCACCCGCGCACGATCCGGCCCATATCCGCCCGATCGGCCGGCGACGGCCGGATCTAAGCGTCGGACAGCAGGTCGAGCACTTCGCGTTCGGCCTGCTCGCGGGGCGTGCCCGGTTCCACGTCGGCGACCTTGCCGTCGGCGTAGAGGTCGACCAGCCGCGGGTCGACGTACGAGGATCGGGCCACCGCGGGCGTGTTGCCCAGCAGGCCGGCCACCTCCTTCATCGCGTGCGAGACGGCCTTCTTGCGCTTGTTCTCGGTCGGCTGCGGCCCGGCCGCGGCCAGTTCCTCGGCCGCCTTCACGGTGCCGTGCCAGGTCCGGAAGTCCTTGGCCGTCATCTGCTCGCCGCTGATCTCGCGCAGGTACGCGTTGATGTCGTCGGCGTCGACCGTCCGCCACCGCCGGGTGTGCGGATCCCAGAACGCGAACAGCCGCTTCTCGCCGCGCCGGCGCCGTTTGAGCTCGCGCAGCACCGCGCACACCTCGCCGTCGCCGACCGGGGCGGTGTGCTCGACGCCGGACTTGCCGGTGAACTCCAGGAGCATGCAGGCGCCCTGGGTGCGGCAGTGGTCGGGCCGCAGCGTGGACAGGCCGTAGGACGGGTCCTCGTCGCGGTCGGCGTACTGCGCGCCGCCGATCCGGAACATCCCCATGTCGAGCAGCTTGACGATCGCGGCCAGCACCCGGCCCCGGTTGAGGCCACGGCTGGTCAGGTCGGCGGCCAGCCGCTCGCGCATCTCGGGGAGGCGTTCGGCGATCTCCAGGGCGTGGTCGAACTTGGCCTCGTCCTGGGTGCTGCGCCAGACCCGGTGGTAGATGTACTGCTTGCGGCCGGCCACGTCCTTGCCGGTGGCCTGGATGTGCCCGCGCTCGTGCGGGCTGATCCATACCTCGGTCCAGGCGGGCGGGATGACCAGGTCCTTGATGCGCTCCAGGGCGGCGGGATCGGTCAGCCGGGTGCCGTCGGTGTCGAGGTAGCTGAACCCTTTACCACTACGGCGACGGCCGTACCCGGGCTCCGAGAGATTGCTACGCCGAAGACGCATGGCGGGCGGATGCCCGAGATCGACAGCGACAAACATCCGAAGTTCGAGGCTTGACCTGGAGCGCGCTCCGGGTCCTAGCGTCGGGGCATGCAGACAGTGGAACTCGGCCGGACCGGCGGGCAGGTGAGCGCGCTCGCCCTGGGCGCGATGCAGATGGGCAGCGAGACGAACGAGCCCGACTCGGTGACGATCCTGAACCGGTACCTGGAGGTGGGCGGGTCGTTCATCGACACCGCGGACTGTTACGAGTGGTGGGTCAACCCGGGCACCGCGGGCGGGCAGAGCGAGGAACTGCTCGGCCGGTGGCTGCGCGACGGGAACCGGCGGGACCAGGTCTTCCTGGCCACCAAGGCCACGGCGGTGCCGGTGGCGAGCCCGGACTTGTGGGCGGCGGACGGCTCGCCGAACTGGGACCTGGCCCGGCGGACCTTCGCCGGCGCCGGGGCGGACACCCTCCGGCGGGCGCTGGACGGCAGCCTGACCCGGCTGGGCACCGACCACATCGACCTCTACTACGTGCACGTGGACGACCGGGCGACGCCGCTCGAGGAGACCCTGGAGACGCTGGACTCGTTCGTCAAGGCGGGCAAGGTGCTGCACCTGGGCTGGTCGAACGTGCGGACCTGGCGGCTGGAGCGGATCCGGCGGCTGTGCGAGCGGAACGGCTGGACGGCGCCGGTCGCGCTCCAGCAGCAGCACTCGTACCTGCGGCCGAACGGGGCGAACCAGAACTCGTCGGTGGTCGACGCCGACCAGTGGGACTACCTGACCGAGCACGACGACCTGACGCTGGTGGCGTACTCGCCGATCCTCAAGGGGCTGTACGACAACAAGGCGAAGCGGGACGGCCACTTCATCCTCGACGCCTACCGCGGTTCGGACTCCGACGCGCGGCTGGCCGCCGTCGACGAGCTGGCCGCGGAGCTGGGGGCCACCGGCAACCAGGTGGTGCTGGCCTGGCTGGCGCAACGGCCCGGGCCGCGGGTGGTGCCGCTGATCGGCCCGCGTACGCCCGAGCAGTTCGAGAACGTCGTCCCGGCCCTCGACCTCAAGCTCACCACCGAGCAGATCGAACGTCTGGACGCCGCCGGCGCGTGAACCCTTCAGTGGTAGCCCGGAGCGGCATCCGGGCGGCAGACGCCGCGATGGGCTACCACTGGAACTAGCCGTGCCAGATGCGCCACAGGGCGGCGTAGGGGCCGTCGCGGCGCACCAGCTCGTCGTGTCGGCCCAGCTCGACGATCCGGCCGTCGTCCATCACGGCCACCCGGTCCGCGTCGTGCGCCGTCTGCAGGCGGTGGGCGATCGCGATCACCGTACGGTCGTGCAGCACCGCCGCCAGCGCCCGCTCGGCGGTGCGGGCGGCGGTCGGGTCGAGCAGGGCGGTCGCCTCGTCCAGGATGACCGTGTGCGGGTCGGCCAGCAGCACCCGGGCCAGCGCGAGCTGCTGGGCCCGGGCGCCGTCCGGCGGGTGTTCGCCCAGGTCCAGGTCGAGGTCGGTGGCCCAGTCGGCGCCGACCCGGGTCAGCGCCCGGCGCAGGTCGTCGTCGGGCGCCGCGATCATCAGGTTGTCCCGCAGCGACTCGGCGAAGACGTGGTGCTCCTGGGTGACCAGCACGACGTGCCGGCGCAACTCGTCCGGCGGCAGGTCGGCGACCGGCACCCCGCCGACCGTGATGCTGCCGGTGCGCGGCCGGTCCACTCCGGCGATCAGGCGGCCGAGCGTCGACTTGCCGGCGCCGGAGAGCCCGACGATCGCCAGGCGCTCCCCCGGCCGCACGGTCAGCGTGACGTCATGCAGAACGTCGCGGCCCTCGTCGTACGCGTACCGCACGCCGTCGATCTCGATCTTCTCGCCGTCCGGAAGCCGTTCGGTCGAAACCGGGCCGGGTGGCACCGCGGCCAGGCCCTCGACGCGTGCGAACGACGCCCCGCTGCTCTGGAGCTGCTCGATCCAGATCGTGATCGAGTCGAGCGGCCCGGCCAGCTGCCGCAGGTAGAGCACCGCGGCGCCGACCGTGCCGACCGACACCCAGCCGTGGAAGGCCAGGTAACCGCCGGCGACCAGGATGATCACGACCGGGACGGCGTAGGACAGCTCGACGGTCGGGAAGAAGAACGTCCGCAGCCGCAGCGTGGCCATCCGGGTCCGGCGGGTCTCGTCGATGGCCGCCCGGCCGATGGCCAGCCGCAGCCGGGCCAGGCCGAACGCCTCGATCGTACGGGCGCCCTCGACGGTGGCGGTCAGCTCGTCGGCCAGGCGGGAGTCGGCCGCGCCCTCGCGCAGGTACGCGTCCCGGGCCACCCGCAGGTACCAGCGGGTGATGAACCAGATGCCGGCGAACCCGAGCAGCCCGGCCGCGCCCAGTGGCGGGCTGAGCACGAGCACGGCGCCGACCAGGAAGAACATCTGCACGAAGGCCCCGGTCAGCGCCGGCAGGATGTCGCGCACCGACTTGGCCACCTGGTCGATGTCGTTGGTGCCGCGGGCGGCCAGGTCACCGCCGGCGACCCGCTCGACGACCGACGCGGGCAGGGTCAGGGCCCGGTCGACGAAGGTTTCCCGGATGCGGGCCGCCGTACGCTCGCCGACGTTGGCGCCGGCCCACAGGGCGTACCGGAGCAGGACGGTCTGGGCGACGGCGCAGCCGAGCACGCCCAGCGCGTAGTGGTCGACCTGGGGCGGACCGGCGCCCGCGGTGACCGCGTCGATGATCCGGCCGAGCAGCCACGGCCCGCCCAGCCCGGCCAGGGCGGCGAAGGCGTTGAGCACGAGGACGCTGACCACCGCGCGGCGGTCGGCGGCGATCAGCCGGAACGCGGCCTTCCGCACGTCGGCCGGCGTCGCGACCGGCAGAACCCCGCTCACGATTGAACGTCCTCGAACACCCGCGTGACCAGCTCCCGATAACCGGCTTCGGTTCTCAGCAGGGAGTCGTGGGTGCCCGACGCGACCACCCGGCCGTCGACCAGGTAGTGCACGACGTCGGCCCGGGACAGCAGCACCGGCGACGTGGTGGCGAGCACGGTCCCGCGGCCGGACCGCACGTCGCTCAGCCGCTGGGCGATGGCCGCCTCGGTGTGCGCGTCCACGGCCGAGGTCGGCTCGGCCGCCAGCAGCATCTCGGGGTCGGCGTGCAGCGCCCGGGCCAGCCGCAGCCGTTGCCGCTGGCCGCCGGAGAGGTTGCGGCCGCGCCACTCCACCGGCCGGTCCAGGTCGGCCGCGATGTCGTGCACGACGGCGGCGTCGATGGCCCGGCGTACCCGGTCGTCGTCGGTCTCGCCGGGACCGGCCACCACGTCGCGCAGCGTCCCGGCGAACACCTCGGCGTCGTGCCGGGCCACCAGCACCCGGTCGCGCACCTCGGCGCGGGCGATGCCGTCCAGCCGCCGGCCGGCCCAGGTGGCCTCGGTCTCGCCGTACCGGCCGAGCCGGTCCAGGATCGCCTCCGCGTCGGCGGTGCGGGCGCCGGCCAGCACGGTGAACCGGCCCGGCTCGGCGCTCACGCCGGAGATCGGGTCGCTCAGCGGGGCGGGTCCGGCGGGTGCCGGGTCACCGTGGTCGGATTCGATGGGTACGCGCAGGAAGGCGGCCACCCGGCGGGCGGCGACCAGGCCGCGGGTGATGTCGAAGCCGCAGAAGATCATCACGTCGACCGGGATGGCCAGCAGCGACGTCCAGCCGTACACCGCGACCAGCTCGCCGATGGTGATGTCGCCGCTCGCGGCCATCCGCGCGCCGATCCAGGTGACCACGGCGAGGAACAGGACGGGCAGGCCGGTGCCGAGCGCGCCGACCCAGCTCGACGTGACGCCGACCCGGTAGCCCAGGTCGCGCAGCTTGTCCGACTCCTGGCGGTACCGGCCCAGGTGCGACTCCTTGCCGCCCAGGCCGTTCAGCACGCCCAGGCCGCCGAGCACGTCGACGAGCCGGCCGGCCAGCGTGCCCTGCCGTTCCCGGTAGCGCTGCCCGGCCGCCTGGACCCTGGTCAGCAGCGGGCCGACGATCAGGGCGAGCAGCGGGACACCGGCCAGGACGGTGACGGCGAGCATTGGCGAGGTGTGGAAGAGCAGGACCGCGACCGTCCCGTACGCGACCATGCTGGCCACCCCGACGCCGCCGACGTTCATCGAGCGGGAGATCACCCACACGTCGGAGATGCCGATCGTGACGACCTCGCCGGCGGTGATCCGGCGCGGCAGCGCGGCGCCCAGCCGGGTCGCGTGCTCCAGCACCAGGTCGGCTGTCAGCAGCCCGGACAGGGTCCGCAGCTTGGTCATCGACCGGTGCCGCATGATGCCGAGGAAGGCGCCGGCCCCGCCGAGCACCAGAACCGCCGCCGCCCAGCCGAGCAGCACGTCGGTGCGGTGTGCCCGCAGGCCGTGGTCGATGGCCTGGGCCAGGAGGTACGGCGTGGCCGCCAGGCTCAGGTACCAGACCGTGGCGAACGCGGCCCCGATGAAGATCCGTTTCCGGACACGTCGAGCCAGCCACCACAGATATCGACCCGGTCCCCGCGCATCCATTACGTCACTCTTACCGATGACCGGTTGCTACCGTCCACCGATATGCGACGCGTGATCGGCGGCCGGGAGTTCGATTTCGACCGCCGGGTGGCGGTGATGGCGATCGTCAACCGCACGCCGGACTCGTTCCACGACCGGGGCCGGACCTTCGCGCTCGCGCACGCGCTGGAGGCGGTGCGGACAGCCGCCGAACAGGGCGCGGACTGGATCGACATCGGTGGTGTGCCGTTCGCGCCGGGGCCCGAGGTGACCGTCGCGGAGGAGCTCGAGCGGGTGCTCCCGGTCGTCGAGGCGGCCCGCGAGCTGACCGTGGTGTCGGTCGACACGTATCGCCCGGAAGTGGCCCGCGAGGCCATCGCGTGCGGGGCCGGCGTGATCAACGACACGTCCGGGCTGCGGGATCCGGCGATGGCCGACGCGGTCGCCGGTACGGACGCCGCGCTCGTGATCACGCACAGCGTGGCCCCGCCCCGCACCCCGCATCCGTCCCCGCGCTACGACGACGTCGTGGCCGAGGTGCGATCGTTTCTCCAGCAACGGGTGTCGGTCGCGCTCGACCGCGGCGTACGCCCGGACCAGATCGTTCTCGACCCGGGCCCCGACCTGAACAAGAACACGGTCCAGTCGCTGGAGCTGACCCGGCGGCTGGACGAGATCTGCGAGCTCGGCCACCCGACCCTGGCCGCGGTCAGCAACAAGGACTTCATCGGCGAGACGCTGGACCGGCCGCAGCCGGACCGGCTGGCCGGCACGCTGGCGGCGGTGGTCTTCTGCGTGCTGCGGGGCGCGCGCATCGTCCGGGTGCACGACGTGCGCGCGACGGTCGAGGCGGTCCGGATGACCGAGGCGATGCTGGGCTGGCGGTCACCCGCCTCCTTGAGGCACAACCTTTAGGCGTGGTGCAGGTTGAGGGCGCCCAGCACCTCGGCCGACCACGGTTCGGGCTGGACCGCGTCCGGGCCGATCACGCGAAGTGAGCCCAGAACGGTGCAGAGCATGCCCATGGCCATGAAGTCGCGGCACTCCTCGACGCTGGCGCCGGTCAGCCGGCGCACCGAGGTGTAGATCCGGCCGAAGCCCTCGCGGACCACCGGACCCATCACCGGGTCGCCCGCGGCGGCGAACCCGTGCAGCAGCAGGGTGATCAGCTCGCGCTGGGCGATCAGCTGGTCGTAGGCCGCGCCGAGGGCCTCCAGGGTGGGTGCGACCTCGGCGGCGGTCCGGAAGTGCTCCTCGATCCGGTCGCAGGCGTAGCCGATCGCGGCGAGGAAGAGCTGCTGCTTGGTGCCGAAGAGCCGGATGACGTACGGCTGGGAGACGCCGGCCAGCCGGGCCACCTGGTCGGTGGTCGTGCCGGCGTACCCGCCCTCGCTGAACGCGGTCACGGCGGCCAGGACCAGCTGGTCCTGGCGCTCCTCGGCGGTGAGTCTCGTTCTGGGCATGCCCCCGATCGTACTTGACAAAGTTATCAGTGGATAACTACCTTCGGTCGCGTAGTTATCAGTGAATAACAACTGGGGAGAACCTGATGACCGCCACGACTCTCGAGCGGCCCGGCGCCGAACCGGCGCGGAAGGCCCGGCCGCTGGCCTGGGTGCTCGCCGCGACCGGCATCCCGATCTTCATGGTCACGCTCGACAACCTGGTCGTGACCACGGCCCTGCCGGTGATCCGGACGTCGATCGGCGCCTCGATCACCGACCTGCAATGGTTCGTGAACGCCTACACGCTGCCGTTCGCCGCGTTCCTGCTGACCGCGGCCGCGCTCGGCGACCGGATCGGCCGGCGGCGGATGTTCGTCGGCGGCATCGCGCTGTTCACGCTCGCCTCGGCAGCGGCCGCGCTGGCCTCCGAGCCGTGGCAGCTCACCGCCGCCCGCGCGGTGCAAGGTCTGGCCGGCGCCGCGGTCGCGCCGCTGTCCCTGACCCTGCTGGCGCAGGCCGTGCCGGACAGGATGCGCAACGCCGCCGTCGGCATCTGGGGCGGCATCAGCGGGCTCGGCGTCGCGGTCGGCCCGGTGGTCGGCGGCGCGGTCACCGAGGGCCTCGACTGGACCTGGATCTTCTGGCTGAACGTGCCGGTCGGCGTGATCGCGGTGGTGCTGGCCGCGGTGGTGCTCCGCGACTCGCGCGGCGGCGCCTCGAAGCTCGACCCGCTCGGCCTGGTGCTGTCCGCGGCCGGCATGCTGCTGCTGGTCTGGGGTGTGGTGGACGGGCCGGACCGCGGCTGGACCTCCGGCCGGGTGGCCTCGATGCTGATCGCCGGCGTGGTGCTGATCGGGCTCTTCGTCGCCTGGCAGAGCCGCACGAAGTCGCCGATGATGCCGCTGCGGCTCTTCCGGTCGCGGGGCTTCAGCCTGGTCAGCGTGGTGACCCTGACCTTCTCGGCCGGCACGTTCGGCGCGGTGTTCCTGCTCGCCCAGTACTTCCAGGTGGTGCAGGGGCTCAGCCCGCTCGAAGCCGGGGTACGCACGCTGCCGTGGACGATGGCGCCGATGGTGGTCGCGCCACTGGCCGGCATCTTCGCCGACCGGATCGGGCTGCGCACGCTGATCGCCACGGGCCAGGCGCTGCTGGCCGGGGCGCTGCTGTGGATCGGGCTGGTGACGGCGGCCGACACGACGTACTCGTCGCTGGTCCCGGCCTTCGTGATGGCCGGCATCGGCATGGGGCTGACCTTCGCCCCGATCAGCACGATGGCCCTGGCCAGCGTGCCGGAGGCGGAACGCGGCGTGGCCTCGGGCGCCAACAACACCATCCGCGAGTTCGGGGTGGCCGCCGGGGTCGCCGCCCTGGCCTCGGTGTTCAGCTCGTACGGCGGCTACACCAGCCTGGACAGCTTCGTCGACGGCGTCGTCCCGGCCGTCCTGGTCGGAGCGGCCGTGGTAGGCATCGGCGCCGTGATCGCCCTGGCCCTCCCCGGCAAGCGCTGACGATCAGTCAGTGGTAGGCCAGGGCGGCATCCGGGCACCGGATGCCGCTCCTGGCTACCACTGTTCGGGCTATCCGCCGACCTTGACCCAGACGTCGTCCAGCTCGCCGTGGAACTGGTCGTTGTCCGCGCCGACGCCCTTGCCGCCGAGGCTGAGCGGCTGGGTGGTGACCACCGACAGGGCCACCGGGATCGCCACGCTCGTCTTGACCGCGTCGTCGACCACGATGCTCAGGGTGGCGCCGGACCGGCGGCACTCGAGCGTGTGCCACTCGCCGTCGGCGATCGACTCGCGGCTGCGGGCGATGAGCACGGAGGTGGACGCCTTGTCGCCCATCCCGCAGCTCGGCTTGCCGGAGATGCCGTCGGCCTGCAGCTTGTACTGGCCGCCGCCGGAGGCGTACCCCTTCTGCAGGATGTTCTCCCCCGCGCCGGCCTCCTGCGGGCTGAGCCGCACCGCCGCGCCGTAGCTCAGCGGGCCGCTGCCCGGGTTGAGGTCCGGCGTGTCGGCCGACTGGAGGACCAGCTTCGCGCAGTTCTCCCCGGCGCACTTGGCCGGGAACTCGAGCGCCTGGCCGTTGCCGTGCGGGACCATCTTGACCGCGCCGCCGCCGCGGGTGACCGCGCGCAGCAGGTGGCCCTTGCCCGAGCCGTCGTCGAAGGTGCCGTCGGCGACCGTGGTGTCGAAGTTGTAGGACGCCACGTGCGGGCTGGCCGGCGCCGGACCCGCCTCGGGCCGGTCGATCTTGAAGGCGACGTAGCGCTTGCGGGTCTGCGTGCCGATCATGGTGAAGTCGCCGACCGCGCTGACCACGCCCAGCGTCGGCGAGGCGGCCAGCGCCCGGACCCCGGCCACGCCGTTGGCCTGCGGCGCCCAGTTCAGCAGGTTGCCCTGCCCGTCCACCGCGGCCAGCTTGACCCGCGGCACCGAGCCGTCGGTGCAGAGACCCATCGCGCCGTTGTTGGTCGTCGTGCAGGCCTTGTCGAAGTGGCCACCCACGTACGTGACGCCGTCCAGCACCGCGATCGCCTGCGCGTCGCCGTCGAACACCCGGGTCCACCTGGTCGCGCCGGTCGGCGAGTACGCGATCGCGCGCCCGCCCTGCCCGCCGAGCGAGGCCCAGACGCCGGTCGAGTCCGCGGTCAGCGCGATCACCTGGGACACCGGCTTGGGCAGGAACGACTTGTCGAGCACCCCGGTGATGCCGTCGACCGCGGTCAGCCGCAGCGTCGAGGAGAGCCCGTTGGTCTTGTGGAAGCTGCCGCCGAGGTAGACCCGCTTGCCGGTCACCGCGACGGCGTTGACCACGTCGTCGGTGGTCGGGGTCCAGGCGTCCAGGGCGCCGGTGGCCAGCGAGAAGGCGGCCACGTTGGACCGGGTCGCGCCGTCGATCGCGGTCAGCTTGCCGGCCACGTAGAGCTTGCCGTTGCCGGTGGCGATGGCGTTGGGCTGACCGGCGACGGAGTGCTTGAGCGGGGTGAGCGCGCCGGTGGTGGCGTTCAGGCCGGCCACCGCGTCCCGGGCGGTGCCGGAGATCTTGTCGAAGTCGCCGGCCGCGTAGACCGTGTCGCCGTCGACCGCGAGCGCACGAACGTTGGCGTCGGCCGTCGGCGTCCACGGCAGCAGTTCGCCGGTCTTCGCGTTGAAGGCGGCCAGCTTGTCCCGGGCGATGGTCTTGCCGTTCACCACGGCGGCGGTGAAGGTGCCGCCGACGTAGACGGTGTCGCCGCGGTGGGCCACGGCGTACACCGGGCCGTTGAACGACGGGGAGGCGACCGGGTCGGAACCGACCACCTCGGCCAGGGCCGCGCCGCCGGCGGCGACCACCGAGGTGGCCACCCCGATCATCAACGCGCGGCGAACCGCGGCCTTTGCACGAATTCGGGTTTTGAGCACGACGCACGGTATCTTGCCCGAATAGCGGCTTTAGCTCCGCGCCGGTCCGGCGAACGGGTCGCAAATCGGTCCGAACGTGCCGTCACCGGGCCACCATCGACACCTCGAGCGCGGCCCCCCGTACCTCAGGATCAGGGTGTTGACGCAGGTCGAGCAGCATGCCGCGGAACGGCTCGGCCCACCGGTGACGCTCGCCCGCCCTCGCCAGCGCCACCGCGATCAGCCCGCCGGCCAGGCCGCCACGCCCGCCCAGAACCGCGGCCGAGGCCCGCAGAATCGCCGGTTCGAGGGACTCCTTCCGGGCCCGCTCGGCGACCACGCCGGCCACGACGACGGCCAGCAGCGGGCGCGGGGTGCAGAGCTCGATCAATTCCGGGGTACGGAGGGGAAGGGCCGCCGCGAGCAGGCGGGCGGCCGTACCCGCGAAAGCCGGAACCTCACCCAGAGCCCGCGCCGCGGCGATCAGCGGAGCCCGGTCGACGCCCGCGCCGGCCGAGACCGACCAGGTCACCGCCCGGTCGGCCAGCCACGTGAGGCGCCGCCGGGCCGGACGATCGGCCGCCGGCCCGCCCGGCTCGGCGTCCAGCCGATCCAGCTCGGCCAGCCGGCGCAGGGCCAGCCGGAACGCGTTCGCGTCCGGGTGCCGCAGGACCGCCCCCACGAACGGCGGGCATCGCCGCTCGAGGTTGGTCATCCGGCGGAACAGCAGGTCACCGAGGCCGGTCAGGTGCTCCATCCAGAGCAGCATCGCGTCCTCGTCGCCGGTCAGCGCGACCACCCGGGCGTAGCGCGGACGGTGCCGCTCGGCGATCTCCCCCGGCCAGGCGGGCTTGATCCCGTCCCGGGCCGCCTCGGTCAGCAGGTCCCAGCTCAGCTCCTGGTCGAGCCGCTGCCGCACGGTGGCCACGACCGCGGCCCGGACATCCGGGTGCTGCCCGTCCCGGCGGAACACCTCGGCCAGCACCGGCACCGCGTCACCGAGCAGCCGTACCGCCTCCTTCCGCGCCGCGATCCTCGGCGACGTGCGGACGACGTCGGCGAGCACTCCGACCGCCACCGCGGGAGGCAGGTCCCGTGCGACCCGGGCCAGCGCCCACACCGCCACCCGGGCCCGATCGGTGTCGAGCTGCGCCCTGATCACGCCCAGCGAATCCGCGCCCAACGCGCCGACCGCCGCCTCCGCGATCCGCACATCCGGATGATCCACCAGCGACTCGACCAGCTCACGCCCGCCGGCCCGCGCGGCCGCCCGCACCGCCCGCACCCGGATCGCCAGATCCTCGTCGGCGTCCGCGACCACCTCGCCCTGCAGGCGGACGAACGCCGCCCGCTGCTCCGGCCGCCACCGCTCGGTCCCGCGCACCACGGCCGGGGTCCAGCGGCGGGCCGGCGCCGGCCGGAACCGGCCGGGCGGCACGTTCGCCGGAACCAGATCGGTCCGCCGGGCGCGCACCACCGCCCACACCGGCTCCTGGGTGATCGCCGTCGGGTCGGCGGCCAGCAGCCGGGCGGCCCGGTCGTCCCGGGTGGCCGGGTCGGCCAGCCACTGCTCGATGGCCTCCTTCGCCACCGTGGTATCCGGGTGATGCAGGGCCAGGTCGGCGAGCCAGCCCCGCAGCCTCTCCACCGGCCACCCCGCCCGGCGCAGCGCCCAGGCCAGATCGGGCGCGCGGTCGTGATCGCCATGCGCGGCGCCGGCCTCGACCCAGCCGGCCAGCCGGTCGACCAGCTCGGCATCTCCCCGGTCACGCAGGGCCAGCACAACGTCGAAACCACCGGCCCGCACAATCCTCGCGACGGCGTCCAGGGCCCAGTCGCGCAGCGCCGGATCATGCCGGACGCCGAGCGGGATCTCGACCAGTTCCTCGAGGGTGCCGGTGGACGTGCTCGGCGCCTCCAGGGTGTCCGTGACGAGCCGCGCGAGCGAGGGCGCGGCGGCCGCCGTGATCAGCGGCACCAGACCACCGACGGCGCGCAGCAGCTCCCGGCGTACCGGATCGATCTCGTTGCGGAGGCGGCCACTCAGCCCCTCCAGGGCCTCGGCCACGGCGGTCCGGTCGCGGCTCAACCGGGCCGAGCCGAGCAGATTCCGGTACGCGGCCAGCCGCACGCCACTGTCACCGTCGTTAACGGCGGCCAGCTCGCGGACCTGCTCCCAGGGCAGGAACCCCGCGATGTCCGGCAGCCCCGACCGCCTCGCCTCCTCGGCACGCAGCCGGTGCGGCAGAACCGCCAGCACCGCCGGCCAGTTCGGAGCGGGCCGGCCCGGGTCCTCGCGGGCAGCCCGGAAGACGGCGCCACGGCGGGACGGGGGCAGGGCCGCGAGAAGCTCCGGGCGGTCGCCGAACGGGATCAGCTCATCGTCCGGCAGGACAGCGAGGCGACGGGCCAGCCGGCGCGGCAGCGTTACGCCGTCCAGGCGACCGGGCGCCGCGAGCAACCGGGCGACCCGGCCCGGATGCCGCCCGGCGTAACGGCCGTAGTCGACCGGCCGCCCCGGCAGGACGCCATCCGGGGCGAAGCGCTCGACGAGATCCAGAACCCGATCGTCGCCGATCCGAAGGACCGCGGTGGCGAACCGGTTCCAAAGCTCAGCGCGGTCGCCGACCGCCGCCAGACGCGCTTCCAGATGGTCCAGCAGCGCCGCCGGGTGCTTGGCGGCCAAGGCGTTCGGGCCGGCCAGGTCATCCAGCGACGGGAGCAGCCGCCGCACGGTCGCGTCCCCACAACGCGGCAGCAGCCGAGCCGCCTCCCGGTCGCCGTAACGCGACCGGACCTCCTCGACCAGCACATCCGCGGCCCCCGGCGACGCCCACCGCGACAACAGCCCCCGAAGCGACCGCGGCAGCGACGCCGCCAGCGACCGCAACTCCTCGTCACTCAGCCACCCGGCGCGCAGACACGCTCTGACGGCGACCGCCCGGACAAACCGATCCGGATCCGCCACTCCCGCCCGAGCCTGGTCCTCCCCCGTGATGATCACGCTACGACCCTAGAAGCATCCGCAATCCGATAACCCGACGGTCGGCGAACCGGACGTTGCACCATGCGAACCGCCGCGTTGTTGTCAACGGCGACCCACTACCAGGACGTTTTGCCAGTTCACTGAGCGTACGGGCGATCCGCCGACCTCTCGATGATCTTCGCCCCTGCGGGCCGGTCGGAGCCAGTCCCCAAGTTCGAGTCTCACATCGGCCAAAATTAGAGAACGGGCGCCTTCATGCCCGACTTGAGACCTGTGACCGATCGAGTCCCGGCAGTGAGGCCGATCAGATTCGAACTCGCAGCTCAGACGTCGACTCGAGCTCGCTGGGGCAGGCAAGGCTCGTTCGGTTGCTGTACTTCCCTGCTGTACATCTCATCGGGGCGGCCCGTTGGTTGCTCCGCCATCTCTAGCTATGTAGAGTACGGATATGTCTAGTCCACCACGTATGACCATGGCGACCCAGGCCGTCCTTCGAGCATTGCTTGAAGATCCAACAAGACCACGCTACGGGTTCGACATCGCTGGTCAGGCAGGCATCGCCACCGGTTCCCTTTATCCGATCCTGGCGCGCTTCGAGCACCTGGGATGGCTGGATTCATACTGGGAAGACACGGCGGAGGTTCAGGATGGTCGCCCTCGGCGCCGCTATTACCGACTCAGCACTAACGGTGCCGCATCTGCACGCGAGGCCCTTGACCGAGTTGGTCGAAGGGTTCCGCGGGCCTGGCGCCCCGCTGGGGGCACGGCATGAACGCTCTCATGATCGGCGGCATCTTAGGTGCGGTTTTTGGGGCGATCGCCGCTGAGGTCCTGGACCTCAGCGCATGGCTGGCGCCGCGCATTGTCCATCGAGCCGCACAGGGCTTTCCGTCGCTTGAGCTTCGCACGCGTTACGAAGCGGAATGGATGGCAGAGCTGGAGCACTACAATGGACTTAAGGTCGTCAAGCTCGGGAAAGCATTGGCCATACTCGCGAGCAGCCTCCGAACGGCCAAGGTCTACCGGGGCGAAGACTTCGTCGGTATCACGGTCTACTTATCACGGCTCATTGATATGGCGCCAATGCTCTTTAGGTATGCGTGGCGCGGGTCCGAACCGGGGGGCGCGCCGCTCATGCTGGGTTTTGCATTCGCTAGTTTGATTGACAAAAGACCTGTTCTGACAGTTACGGAGTCGGAAGGTCGCCACTATGGCAAGGTCGCCACGAATGTCGAATGTAGCATAATTGTTTCCAAGGTCAACCGAGCTATCCGACGGGCATTTACGCCGCCATTGAAAATGGTACACCAACTTCGGTCAAAGATGACAGCAAGCCGATTGACCGACACAGATGTATCACGATCAGAGATATCGGTTGGATGGCTTGTAAATAACTGCAAGGTTATTAATTTTCCGGAGGATTCTGCCGCTGATGGCCGGCCTGATTAACTAGGCCATCAGTCATCCCGTCGGCCTTCGTCCACACACTGTGGAGCATGTAGGGCCTGCCTGCTCGGCTTCGCCTGGACGACGGTTGTCGGGATGGCTCTCAACCCATCCCAGAGATCACAGTCCCCCGCCGGAGGCATAAGTGCTTGCTTCCCGAAACCAAGTCCATCAAGCTGCCGGCCACCACCGGCGCCCCGCCCGCTTGTCCAAGTGTCGTGCCGCCTGGCCGGCTTTACCGCGGCGTTGTTGACGAAGTCCCAAGACGTCGGCGGCTGGCCGGAGGCCAGGCCCTGATCCGACGGCGCGAGCGGCCTGCGGAGCGGCCGCCTTAAAATGCAGAGAAAGTTCTCACCGGTGCCGGAGGGGCAGCACATGAGTCAAGGCGTCACCAAGTAGGCGGCGGACCAACGCTGCTGGACGCCGTCGGCTCGGTCCTGCTGGGCATATGCCCCGGGGGGCGAACGACATGGAGATGTAGAACTTTATGTTCTACACTTCTTCCATGGAGCGTATCGGCGTCCGGGATCTGAACCAGAACACCAGCCAGGTACTGGCTCGGGTGAGCGGCGGCGAGTCTCTTGAGATCACCGATCGAGGGCGGCCGATCGCCCGGCTGGTGCCCGTCGGCGACGACAGGTCGACCCTCGCCAACCTCGTCGCGGCCGGTAGGGCCACCTCCCCCACCAGCACCGGACCCGTCCCGCTCCCGCCGAAGCTCGGTGACGACGACGTTGACGTTGCCACAGCGCTTGCCGCCATGCGGGATGAGGAACGCTGGTGATCTATCTCGATTCCGCCGCTGTGGTCAAGCTGGTCCGGCAGGAAGAGCACAGCGTCGACCTGGTTTCCTGGCTCAACGCTCACCATGATGCGCCTCTGGTGTCCTCCGCACTCGTGGAGGTTGAGGTGCCCAGGGCGCTGCGACGGTCGGCTCCGCAGGCCTTGATCGGCGTGCCGGCGGCTGTGGGGCGGCTCTTTCGCATGGAGATCGACAACACAATCCGCGCCACGGCAGCCGCTTTTACGGAGCCGACGCTGCGAAGCCTCGACGCCATTCATCTTGCCACGGCCCAGGTGCTCACGAACGAGTCGGGGACGACGCTGCTCGCCTTCGTCACCTACGACCGGCGGCTGCTTGACAGCGCGAAGGCCGCCGGACTGCCCACGGCGAGCCCGGGACAGAACTGACGACATTGGTCAGGGTGCCTACGCGGCGGTCGCTCGAAGCTGATGACGAAGTCTTCAGGACGGCACCTGCGGGGCCGGCGGCGAGCCGCCGACAAAGACCCAGATAACGCGGGGCGTCCGGGGGCTCGGCCCCCGGAGCCGGCATTGTGGACCGGAGGGGATTCGAACCCCCGGTGGGGCATGGCACGCCAGCGGCCCCACACGCCGTCGAGCCACCCGCGCGTGCCGGGTCACTCTGCTCTGGGCGTTGCGATCACCCGGCTCTGCCACCGGTCCAGGGAGCAGTATGACGAGACCAGGCCGACCAGGCACGCCGCTTCGGCCCAGCGCGACGGCTTGTCAGTCGCGTCGTCGCATTGATCGGTACAGCAGCCACAGCGCGAGCGCGACCGGGGTCAGGACCGCCGCGAACAGAATGCCCGCGAACATCGCGTAGCCGTGCGGGTCGGAGGTCCATCCGATGGCGCTGAGCACCGCCAGACCGACCAGCACGACGATCAACGCGGCGGTGCAGGCGAACGCGCCGAGCGTGAGGCGTCGGAGCGCTGTCTTGAGGGCGTCCATCAGTCCGGGCCGGGAGTGCGGATGGTGCTCGTCCATAGTCTCAGGATGCAGCCCAGCAGCAGCCGTCGACAAAAGCGTCGACGGCCACCACGCGCGGGGTCTACTCGGTGAAGACCTTCACGGAGTCGGCGAGCCCGTCGTTCCGGTTGATGGCGACGAAGAAGTCGCTCCCGACGTGGGTGATGTCTTCGATCTCGTCGGTCAGGTTGTTCGACGGGATGCCGATGTCGCTCTCCACGTCGCCGCCGGACCAGTTGTACTGGTAGACCCAGTTCCAGCCGGTGGCGGGGGTCGAGTCGTTCATCGATCTGGTGTTCCAGATGTAGTTCTCGGAGCAGTCGATGCCCTGGTCGGAACGGTTGTCGTGGCTGGTCAGGTTGCTCTTCACCAGCGTCCAGCCGCTGGTCAGGGCACCGGAACCGGCGTGCGTCCACAGGTTGCCGAGGCGCCGGGCCGCGTATCGGCCGGCCCCGCCGGCCGCCGTCGCGCTGTAGCAGAGGCCGCTGATGTTGCCGGTGGACAGGTGGACCACCTCGCGGGCGCCGATGGCTCCACCGGCGCTCAGGTGCACGATTCCGACGGCGTCGCTCGGGAACGCGGACTGGCTTCCGTGGGTGGAGATCAGGGCTGGGCCCTGGCCCAGGTAGTTCGCGTTGTAGGCGAGGTCGTTGCCGTGGCCGAGCTCGGACATGGGTACCGGCGCCCCGGCACAGATCCAGCTGGCGCCGTCCCAGGCCGATCCGTCGCGCGTCCATCTGGACAGGGCCGGATCCCCGGCGCTTCCCTTGGAGAAGATGATGTAGAGCTGGCCACCCGGCCCGGCCACCATTCCTTCCAGGACCGTACGACCACCCCGGCAGGCGCTGCTGTTCGGGATGTTCAGCCGTTCCGCCCCGCTCCGGTCGGTGGCGGCGTTGGCGGGAGCCGCCGAGGCGATACCGATTCCGACGGCGAGTGCGAGCACGGACGCGGCATTGAACAGTTTCTTCACTTCGTTGTCACTCCTCGAGGGGGAAAGCGTTACCTTTGCACCCCTCCGGCCCATGGCGCTGCCCCATTCCTCCCGGTGACGATCACGCTTCAATCTCGGGGTAGCCGCCCGCGCCGCGGTCGGCTAACGCCAGGAATCGTCCCAGGCGGCGCTGCACGGGCTCACCGACGGGGTGGTCCGGGAGCGGTTCGGGTCGCTCTCCCAGACGACCGTGGACCCCTCCTTCTTGATGTACTTGTAGGCCACGGCGCGTCCGGCCGGCAACGTCGCGGTCGCGCGCCAGATCGGGTACGCCGCCGCCGACAGCGCCACCGCCTGAGCCGGGTTCCAGCTGCCCAGCTCGGGCACGTCGCCGACGACGAAGACGTTCTGGCCCCACGTCGTGGTCGCGTTGACCGCGAAGGAGACCGACGCCGTGGAGCAGCCCGTGCCGCCACCCGGACCACGGGCGCCGGTGTGCAGGGCGACCGCCGCGCCCGCCGCCACCGTGATGGTCGCCTGCCCACTGCCGTCCACTGTGTACGAGGCGCCGCCGCACGGGTTGCCGTCGACGGCCAGCACGTCGCAGTAGCCGCCCGCCGCCAGCCCGGTCGCGAAGGTGCGGGTCAGGCTCGACGAACCCCGGTTGAACGCGATGAACGCCGCGCCGCCCCGGGAGAAGGCGATCTGGTTCGACCCGTTGCTCCACCAGTTGCCGAGGCCGGCCGAGCCCGCCGACGCCCGCCACGCCACCAGGTTGGCGATCGCCCGGTGCTCGCAGACCCAGCCGCTGCCACAGGTCACCTGGCTCGTCGTCCCGTCGCCGGCCGCCGGTGGGCCCTGGTCGGCGCCGCTGAAGTCGTAGCCGGACATGACCTGCGGGACGCCGTACGGGTAGGCCAGCAGGAAGGCCTGCGCGAGGCGGTAGGTCGTGCCGTTCTTGTACGTCAGCACGCTGCGCCCGTTGCGCTGGGTGTCGTGGTTGTCGATGAACGCCACCGCGTCATCGGAGGCGAGGCGCATCCGGCCCGGCAGCCCGTCGAGCTGGGCCAGGTTGCCGTCGCGGAAGGCGGAGCTGACCACGTCGCCGTAGCGGAACTCGGTCACGTCGCCGATCCCGGCGTACTCCTCAGGGGCAGGCTCGCCCGAACCGCCCTCGATCACCTCGGAGAACACGTAGGGGTCGCCGGTCACCGCGTCGACGATCGCGGCCAGATCGCCGGCCGGCAGGTGCTTCGCCGCGTCGACCCGGAAGCCGTCCACACCGAGAGAGACGAGATCGTTGAGGTACGCGGTGAGCTTTCCGCGTACGTAAGAGCTCTCGGTCTTGAGGTCGGCCAGGTCGACCAGCTCGCAGTTCTGCACCTCCCAGCGGTCGCCGTAGTTGGCGATGTCGTCGTTGCCGTTGCGCCCGCAGTGGTGGAAGTCGTCGGTCCCGTACGGCACGGCCGGGTAGGCGTAGTGCGAGTAGGCCGAGCCGCCGCTGCCCGTACCCGTGGACGTCCCGCCCGCCGTGTGGTTGACCACCGCGTCGACGTAGATCTTCACCCCGGCCGCGTGGCAGGTGGACACCATCGAGGCGAACGCCGCCCGGTTCCCGCGCCGCGACTCGAGGCGGTAGCTGACCGGCTGATAGTCCTGCCACCAGGGCCGGCCGGCGACCAGCACGTGCTCCTGGGGCGGCGACACCTGCACGCCCCCGAAACCCTTCGGGCCGAGCACGGCGGCGCACTCGTTCGCAACCGACGCCCACGGCCACTGGAACAGGTGCACGATCACGTCCTTGGCGCCGGGCGTCGCCGGGCCGGCGCCGGCGCCGGTGGTCAGGCCCGAGGCGGCGAGCAGCGCGGCCACGGCGCACGCAATCAACTTCCGCATGCTGGGAAGCATAGACGTTCACCTATCTATTGCCACCGGGTGCCGCATGTCGGCCCCCAGGTGGAATACTTTCCGAAACTTCCAAGCGTGAGGGCGGCGCCGGTGGACGGCAGGCGGGTGACGATCGCGGCGATCGCGGCCGAGGCGGGTGTGTCCGTACCCACCGTCTCGCGGGTGTTGAACGGCCGGACGGACGTGGCCCCGGAGACCCGCGAGAAGGTCGAGCAACTGCTCAGCGAGCACGGCTACCAGCGGCGGGCGTCCCGGCAGCGGCCCGGCGGCGCGGCGCTGGTCGACCTGGTCTTCAACGACCTGGACAGCCCGTGGGCGGTCGAGCTGATCCGCGGCGTCGAAGAGGTCACCCACGCGGCCGGCGTCGGCACGGTCATCTCCGCGGTGCACCGGCGTTCCACGTCCACCCGGCAGTGGCTGCAGAACCTGCGCTCCCGCGCCTCGGACGGCGTCATCTTCGTCCTCTCCGGCCCCGGCGTCGCGCACACCGAGCTGCAGCGCCTCGGCATCCCGGTGGTGATGGTCGACCCGGCCGGCAACGCGGGCAACGACGTCCCCACGATCGGGGCCACCAACTGGGCCGGCGGCCGGTCCGCGACCGAACACCTGGCCTCGCTCGGCCACCGGCGGATCGCGCTGATCGCCGGCCCGAAGGACCTGCTGTGCAGCCGGGCCCGGCTGGACGGCTACCGGGCCGCCCTGGAGGAGGCCGGCCTCGACTACCAGGCCATCGTGCAGGGCGACTTCCAGCACCGGTCCGGCTTCGAGGGCGCGGCCGAACTGCTCGACCGGCCCGACCGCCCCACCGCGATCTTCGCCGCCAGCGACACCATGGCGCTCGGCGCGTACGAGGCGTGCCGCCTGCGCGGCCTGCGCATCCCCGACGACATCAGCATCGCCGGCTTCGACGACCTGCCCGAGTCCCGTTGGGCGTCGCCGCCGCTGACCACGGTCCGCCAGCCGCTGGCCGAGATGGGCGCCCTGGCCGCCCGCACCGCCCTGCGCCTGGCCCGCGGCGAACACATCGAGGTCCCCCGCGTCGAGCTGGTCACCGAACTCGTCGTCCGCGACAGCACCGCGCGCCCCACTAGCTGACCCGTCCCAGCCACTCGTCCAGCAGCGCCCGCTCCCCCGCGCTGAACGCGTCGAGGCCGGGCAGGGCCGCGCGCAGGGTGATCGCGGTGGCGGCCGGCCCCGGCGTACGCCCCGCCGGATCTTGGCGGCCAGCATCGCCACGCCCGCGTCGAGCGCCTCGCGCGCGGCCGGCGCGTTCGGCCGCGCGTACAACAGCCGGTAGAGCGCCGGGTTCGCCAGCCCCAGCTCGACATTCAGATCCCAGCCACTGCGCAGGTCGGCCACCGGGTCGCCGGAGGCCGGACGAGCCGCCTGTCCCGAGTGTCCTGTTCGCTCACGGGCTGTCCCGTTCGCTCACCGGGTGTCCTGTCGCTCACGGATCAACGATAACCCAGCTTGCTTCCACTGATATTTCCAGTGCTATCGTGATGATGTTTCCATCGATAAGGAGTAGGTCATGATCGTTGTCACCGGAGCGACCGGAAAGCTCGGCGGCGCCGTCGTCGAGCAGCTGCTGCAACTCGTGCCGGCCGACCAGGTCGCAGTCAGCGTGCGCGACCCCGAGCGGGTCACCGCCCTGCGCGACCGCGGGGTGCGGGTGCGGGCGGGCGACTACGCCGATCCCGCCGATTCCTTCGAGGGCGCCTCCGCCGTCCTGCTGGTGTCGGCCCCGCTGATCGGCGACAAGCAGCTGGCGGCCCACCGCAGCGCCGTCGCCGCGGCCGTCGACGCGGGCGCGAAGCGGATCTTCTACACCAGCCACATGGGCGCGAACCCGTCGTCACCGTTCCCGCCGGCCCGCGGCCACGCCGCGACCGAGGAGATGCTGGCGCGGTCCGGCGTCGCGTATACAGCCCTGCGGAACGGCTACTACGCCACCACGGTGCCGATGCTGCTGCGGCAGGCGCTCGAAACGGGCGAGCTGCGCGTCCCGGCCGACGGCCCGATCACCTGGACCACCCACGCCGACCTGGCCGCGGCCATCGCCCGCATCCTGATCGACGGCAACGTCGACGGCCCGACGCCGCCCCTGACCGGCCCCGCCGCCATCAACATGGCCGAGGTGGCGGCGATCGCCACCCGGGTCACCGGCCGCGACATCCGCCACGTGGCCGTCTCCGACGACGAATTCGCGAGCGGCCTGCCCGAGTTCGCCGCGACAATGCTCCTGGGCATGTTCGCGGCCAGCCGAGACGGCGACTTCGCCCCCGCCGACCCCACCCTGGCGTCCCTGATCGGCCGCCCCGCCACCCCCCTCGAATCCTTCTTGCGAGCCGCCCTGAACTAATACTTGAACCCGCGGCTCGCCCTCGCCCTCGCGCGGCGCACTGCAAGGCCGCGAGGGCCGCCGCGAGCGGCGTGCCGTCCGGACCCACCACCGCCACGAGCAGCATCTCCCCACGGTCGCTCCGCCGCCGACCCGGCCCTGGTCAAGGAATGGCGGGGCCGCCCGTTGGCGCTCCGCGAGGCGTTCTGCTGCCCGGCGCGAACTCGGCGGCCCGAACCCCGTCCGCCGAACCCCCCGTCCGCCGTCCGCCGTCCCCCGTCCCCCGTCCCCCGTCCCCCGTCCCCCGCCCGCCGCGAATTTGATCTTGAAATCGCGACACGCGGCCGCCACCTCCCCCACCCCTGTGGGTGGGCGAGGAAGGTAGCAGCCACTTGTGACGATGCCGAGAACTATCCACAGGCGGGGCCGCGGATCGGTCAGAGTTCCTGGTCGAGCCGGCCGACCCCGCCGACCGCGGCCGCCGCCGGCAGGCGGTTGCGGGCGTTGTTGTCGCCGTACAGGGACCACCGCCAGAACTCGGTCGTGGTGCGGGCGATGGCCTCGAACGACGAGTCCTCGATCACGTGGCCGCCGCCCTCGATCGTGAGCATCGCCCTCGACCACGGGACGGCTTCGTAGACCGTGCGGCCGGCCTCGTACTTGACCGTGTCGTCGTCGGTGCCGTGGACGAAGAGCATGGCCGAGGTCGGGCCGGTGAACGGGGTGCTGAGGAAGTCGGTGCCGGCGATGGCCAGGCCGGCCTTGAGGCGGGTGTCGCGCTGGGCGCTGAACAGGCCGATGGTGGTGATGGCGCCGCCGGAGTGGCCGGCCGCGGCGATGCGGGTGTCGTCGATGACGGCGCGCAGCGGGTCGCCGTTCTGGGCGAGCAGCTGGTCGATGACGGCGACCGCGTCGGCGGGCTGGTTGATGACGTCGTTCTCGTCGAAGGCGGGCGCCTCGTACTTGGTGTGCGGGTACGCGGCGCCGGCGACCACGAACCCGGCCTGCGCCCACCGGGACAGCAGCGCCGCGAAGTCTTCGGGGACCGAGGTGAGCCCGTGGCTGAACAGGATCAGCGGGAACTTGCCGGCGGCGGGTGCGGCGTTGTCGGTGGGGGCGGGCGAGGCCGGCGCCACGCCCGCGGCGGGGTACCAGACGCGGGTCGGCAGCGGACGGTCCGTACCCCGGGCGAAGGTGAAGTCTCGGCGGCCGACCGGGAACGCCGCCGCCGGGGCGGAGCCGGCCGGGAACTCGTAGCGGGTCACGTTCTGTGGTTCGAGGCTGGAGGACTCGTTCGACGCCATGATGTCCCCGGTCGGCGCGGACGACGAGGTGGCCGGCTTGGGGGCGGCTTCGTCGGAGGGAGAGCATGCCGACAAACCCGTGGCGGCCACGAGGCTGAATAACAGGGTTCGTCTACGCATGGTAACGATTCTGCTGGTCAAGCCTGTGCGGACCTTGAGAATCCGGCCGGGGTACGGCAGGACGAAGATCACAATCGCGCATAGGGTTTCGGACATGACGACCAGAAGCCTTCGGATCGGTGTCCAGATCAAGCCCCAGCACGCCGAGTACGCGTCCATCCGCCGAGCCGCCGCGGAGGCGGAGGACTTAGGCGTGGACATCCTCTACAACTGGGACCACTTCTTCCCTCTCAACGGCGAGCCCGAGGGCCTGCATTTCGAGTGCTGGACGATGCTCGCGGCGTGGGCCGAGCAGACCAGCCGGGCCGAGATCGGCGCGCTGGTCACGTGCAACAGCTACCGCAACCCGGAGCTGCTGGCCGACATGGCCCGGACGGTCGACCACATCAGCGACGGCCGGCTCATCCTCGGCATCGGGTCGGGCTGGTTCGAGAAGGACTATCAGGAGTACGGGTACGAGTTCGGCACCGCGGGCGGCCGGCTGGACGACCTGGGCGAGGCCCTGCCCCGCATCGAGTCCCGCTGGGGCAAGCTGAATCCGGCGCCGACCCGGAAGATCCCGGTGCTGATCGGTGGTGGCGGCGAGAAGAAGACGCTGCGCCTGGTGGCCAAGCACGCCGACGTCTGGCACACGTTCGCCGACCCGGAGAAGCTGGCGCACAAGAAGGGCGTGCTCGAGCGGCATTGTGCCGACGTCGGCCGCGACCCGTCCGAGATCGAGGTCTCGGTCGGCGTGTCCGGGGAGCCCGACGAGGTGGCGCCGGAGCTGTTGAGGCTCGGCGCCACCCAGTTCACCCTCGGGTTGTGGGGTCCCGAATTCGACGTGACGGAACTCCGTCGCTGGGTCGGGTGGCGGGATGCCCAGAACGGCTATTAGACGAAGACGCTGATGATCATCACGCAGGCGAAGCCGACCACCGAGATGATCGTCTCCATCACCGACCAGGTCTTGATGGTCTGACCGACGGTCATCCCGAAGTACTCCTTGACCAGCCAGAACCCGGCGTCGTTGACGTGCGAGAAGAACAGCGACCCGGAGCCGATGGCCAGCGCCAGCAGTGACACCTCGGGCGTGCTGAGCGTGCCGGCCAGCGGGGCGACGATGCCGGCGGCGGTGATCGTGGCGACGGTGGCGGATCCGGTGGCGATCCGGATCCCCACCGCGACCAGGAAGCCGAGCAGCAGGGCGGACATGTTCGCGTCCTTGGCGGCGTCGGCGACCACGTTGCCGACGCCGACGTCGACCAGCACCTGCTTGAAGCCACCGCCGGCGGCCACGATCAGCAGGATCCCGGCGATCGGCGGCAGCGAGCCACCGATCACCGCGGAGGTCTGGCGGCGGTCGAACCCGGCCCGGTGGCCGAGGGACCACATCGCCACGAGTACGCCGGCCAGCAGCGCCACCACGGGTTCGCCGGCGACGGTCAGCGCGTCGCGCAGCCCGTTCCCGTCCGGCAGGGTCAGCTCGCCGATGGCCCGCAGCAGCATCAGCACGATCGGCAGCAGCACGGTCAGCACGGCCGGCCAGAAGCCGGGGTTCCGGGTCGGCTTCGGCTTGTCGTCGTCCCGCTCGACCGGCTCGGCGGTCGCGTCGGCCGACACCGCGGCGCCCGATTCGGTGGCGACGGCGTCGGGACGGTCAGCGCCGGAAGACGAGCCGGAAGAAGGAACGCCGGCCAGCGCGGGCAGGGGCACGTGCACCCGCTTGCTGATGAAGTTGCCGAAGATCGGGCCGGCCACCAGCACCGTCGGGATGGCGCAGATCAGCCCGAAGGCCAGGGTCAGGCCCAGGTTGGCGTTCAGGCTGGAGATCGCGACCAGCGGCCCGGGGTGCGGCGGCACCAGCCCGTGCAGCACGGACAGGCCGGCCAGGGCCGGGATGCCGATCTGGAGCAGCGGCACGGTGGTCCGGCGGGCCACCAGCAGCACGATCGGCACCAGCAGCACAACCCCGACCTCGAAGAACAGGGGCAGGCCGATCAGCGCCGCGACGGCCGCCATGGCCCAGGGCAGCGCGCCGCCGGACACCCGGTCGACGATCCGTTTGACGATGCCGTCGGCGCCGCCGGAGTCGGCCAGCAGCGCGCCGATCATCGAGCCGAGCGCGATCAGCAGACCGACGTTCCCGGCGGTGGTGCCGGTGCCGGTGGTGAACGACTTGACCACGGCCTCGGGGCCCGCGCCGGCCACGATGCCGAGGGTCGCCGCGCCGAGCACCAGGGCCAGGAACGGATGCCACTTGGCCCAGGCGATGAGAAGGATGACGACCGCGATGCCGAGCACCGCGGCCAGGACCAGTTGAGTGCCACCGGCGTCGGTGATCGCCTCGGCTGCGTAGACCTGCATGCGGCGGCCGTACCCCGGCCGAGCCTGGGCTCAAACGCGAAGAGCGGCCAGAACGCGCTCCAATCCGGCGGCCACGGCCGATGCGTCGGCGCCGAGGTGGTCGGTGAAGTGCCGCTTGATCCCGGCCAGGTAGACCGGGGCGGCGCCGCGGAGCCGCTTGCGCCCGGCGTCGGTGATCATCGCGTACGCCGAACGCTTGTCGTCGGGGTTGACCTCGCGCACGACCAGCCCCTCGGCGGCCAGCTGGTCGACCACCCGGCTGACCCGTGACCGGCTGACCACGGCGACCTGCCCGAGCTCGCCCATGCTGAGCCGGCGGCCGGGTGCGGAATTCAGTTCGAGGAGTACGTCGTACGAGGTCAGCGGCAGCCCGCAGGCGCTCTGGAGTTCGCGGTCGAGCAGCGGCACGAGGGTGGCGTGCACGCGCAGCAGGCCGGCCCAGGCGGCGGTGTCGTCCATCACCCGAGCCTACCGCTTCTTGTGCGTGCGCACGCAACCGGGTAACAATGTGCGTGCGCACGCAAATCACAGCGTCGAAGGAGATCCACGATGTCCAAGCTCCTGCACGTCTCCGCCTCACCCCGTGGCCCGCGTTCCGAGTCGCTGGCCATCGCCGGCACGTTCATCGAAACGTTCGGTGCGGCCAACCCGGCCGTACCGGTCGAGACCTTCGACCTCTGGGACGGCTCGCTGCCCGCCTTCGGGCCGGACGCGGCCGCCGCCAAGATGGCCGTCTTCGCCGGTCAGGAGCCCACCGGTGACGGCTGGGCCCGCGCCGTCGAGACGTTCCAGCGCTTCGACGACGCCGATCTCTACCTGTTCAGCGTGCCGATGTGGAACCACGGCGTGCCGTACATCCTGAAGCAGTTCATCGATGTGGTCAGCCAGCCCGGCCTGGTCTTCGGGTTCGACCCGGCGGCCGGCTACACGGGTCTGCTGACCGGCAAGCGGGCCGCGGTGATCTACACCAGCGCCGTGTACGGGCCGGGGCTGCCGCCGTCGTTCGGCGCCGACTTCCAGGCGACGTACCTCACCGACTGGCTCCGCTGGGCCGGCGTCACCGACATCAGCGAGATCCACTTCCGCCCCAACCTGGTCACCGCCGACGCCGCGGCGGCCCGGGAGTCCGCCCACGCCGACGCGCGCGAGGCCGCCAAGCGCATGATCGGTGGGTGACCGACGACGATGTCCCCGCGTTCTGGCGCGGGCTCGGCCTCCCCGGGCTGGCCGACGTACACACCCATTTCCTGCCCGAGCGGATGTTGCGCAAGGTGTGGGCGCAGTTCGACGCGGCCGGCCCGTTGATCGGCCGGCCGTGGCCGATCCGCTACCGCGGCTCCGACGCCGAGCGAACCGCGACTCTCCGGCGGCTGGGCGTGCGGTCCTTCTCCGCCCTCGGGTACGCCCACAAGCCCGCGATGTCGGCCTGGCTGAACGACTGGACGCTCGCCTTCGCGGCCGAGGTCCCCGAGTGCCTGCCGAGCGCGACATTTTTCCCCGAGGACACCGCCGCCGAGGTGGTCCGCTCGGCCCTCGGCCGCGGCGCCCGCATCTTCAAGCTGCACCTGCAGGTCGGCGGCTTCGACCCGCGCGACCCGGCGCTGGACGAGGCCTGGGGCCTGCTGGCGTCGGCCGGCACGCCGATCGTCGTCCACGCCGGCTCGGGCCCCGTGCCGAACCGCTTCACCGGCCCCGGCCCGATCGGCGAGGTCCTGACCCGGCACCCGTCGCTGGCACTGATCATCGCGCACCTGGGCGCCCCCGAGTACGCCGAGTTCCTCGACCTCACGTCCCGGTTCCCGAACGTCCGCCTGGACACCACGATGGCGCTGACCGACTTCTGGGAGGAGCTGGCCCCGTTCCCCCGGGCACGCCTCCCCCAGCTTCGTGACCTCGGGCTCGGCGGCCGGATCCTGCTCGGCAGCGACTTCCCCACCATCCCCTACCCGTACGCACACCAGCTCGAGGCCCTGGCCCGCCTCGACCTCGGCGACGACTGGCTGCGGGCGGTCTGCTGGGGCAACGCTGCCGATTTGTTCGGTTTGCCCCGCTGAATCCCCGGACTCGCCACGCCGAAGTCCCACGCCCGCTGGCGGCCGCATGCCACGATCACCACATGAAGAAGATTCTGGGCTGGGTGGCCATCATCCTGCTCATCTTCTACATCGGGACCAACCCGGGCCCCGCGGCCGACATCGCCCAGAGTCTCGGCGACGGGGTGGCCAACGTGTTCCGCAACATCGGCACGTTCTTCTCCGAGCTGGCCCGCAACTGACGGGCTACTCCGCCTTCCGGTCGGAGTGACCAAGATCCCGGTCCGGCGCGACCCGGTCCCGCACCAGCCGCTTGAGTTCGGCCAGCTCCGGGAAACCGCTCTCCTGACGTGACCAGATCGTCTCGCCGTCGAGCCGGATCTCGAACACCCCGCCGATCCCCGGCACCAGCGCCACCTCGCCCAGATCCTTCGGGAACGTCGTCAACAACTCCTGCGCGGTCCAGGCGGCCCGCATCAACCACCGGCACTGCGTGCAGTACTCGATCTCCAACCGGGGGGTCCGCATCGCCGCATCGTTTCATGGCCGCTGGGTAGGCTCGCGGGCATGGCGCGGATCTTTGTCACCGGTTCGGCGGACGGGCTCGGGCTGGGTCTCGGCCGGCGGTTGCTCGCCGAGGGTCATGAGGTCGTCCTGCACGCGCGCAACGAGCAGCGGGCCGACGACATCCGGGCCGCCGCGCCCGAGGTGGCCGCGGTGGTCGTCGGCGACCTGGCCACCACGGCCGCGACGCTCGAGGTGGCGACCCAGGCCGAGCGGGCCGGGCCGTACGACGCGATCGTGCACAACGCCGGCATCGGCTACACGGCACGGCGGCGCGAGGAGACCGCGGACGGGCTCGAGAAACACTTCGCGGTGAACGTACTCGCGCCCTATCTGTTGACCTGCCTGATCTCCCGCCCCGGCCGGCTGGTCTACCTCAGCTCGGGCATGCACCAGGGCGGGCGGGCCACGCTCGACGACCCGCAGTGGACGTCGCGGCGGTGGAGCGGGAGCGGCGCCTACAGCGACACCAAGCTGTGGGACGTGGTGCTGGCCTTCGCGGTGGCGCGACACTGGCCCGGCGTGCTGGCCAACGCCGTCGACCCGGGCTGGATCGCGACCCGGATGGGCGGCGCCGGCGCGCCCGGCAAGCTCGACGAGGGCACCCGCACGCAGGCCTGGCTGGCGGTGAGTGACGACCCGTCGGCCAAGGTGACCGGCCGTTACTTCTACAACATGCGCGAGGAGCGACCGGCCGCCGCGACGATGCGTGCCGAGTTGCAGGACGCGCTGCTCGACTACTGCGCCGGCCTGACCGGAACCCTGCTGCCCCGGTGAGAATCACCTGCGTCGGGCTGTCCACCGTGGACCTGGTGCACCGCGTGCCCCGGATCCCCGGCCCCGACGAGAAGGCGCAGGCCACCTCGGTCACGGTCGCGGCGGGCGGCCCGGCCCTGAACGCCGCGGTGACGGCGGCCGTGCTGGGCGCCGAGGTCACCCTGGTCACCGCGATCGGCGCCCACCCGCTGGGCGATCTGATCAAGCAAGACCTCGACGGGTACGGAGTGAGCCTGCTCGACGCCGCCGCTTCCTCGACCGAGCCACCGCCCCTGTCGGCCGTGACCGTGGAGGAGGGCACCGGCCGGCGCAGCATCGTCAGCCGTAACGCCGGCGCGCTCACCCTGAGCATGCCCCCGTGCGACCTGTCCGGCGTGGTCCTGGTCGACGGTCACCATCCGGTGCTGGCCCGCGCGGCCGCCGCCGGTGCCGGCACCCTGGTCGTGGACGCCGGCCACTGGCGACCCGTCTTCGCCGAGGTACTTCCCCACGCCGACGTGGTGGCCGCGTCGGCCGGCTTCCACCTGCCCGGCGGCGGCCCGCTGCGGTCGGTGGCCCCGCACGTCGCGGTCACCGACGGCCCCGCGCCCGTGCGCTGGTGGTCAGGAACCGAATCCGGCGAACGCCCCGTCCCCACCGTCGACGCGGCCGACACCGCCGGCGCGGGCGATGCCTTCCATGGCGCCCTGGCCGTGGCGATCGCCCGGGCCACCGGCTTCCTTGACGCCCTCGACGAGGCCATCCGGGTGGCCGCGATCCGGGTCCAGCATCCCGGCCCCCGTTCCTGGCTGACCGATCCCCGCCTCTGAACGATGATCACCAGGCGGCGCCGGCGTCCCAGGGCGTGAACACCGCCTCCTGCACCAGATCGTCGTCCCCGCCCAGCACCGGGAACTCGGACACCGGCCGGCCGCCGCGCGCCCAGTCCAGCAGCGTGTCGACCAGCCCGCCGGGCAACGGAAAGTCCCAGTGCTCCCGGCTCACCAGCAGCAGCGGCCACTCGTCCGGCGGCCCGGTCATGACCCAGCCCAGCGTGCCGGCGTTGGCGTCGTTCGCGAACGGCAGGAACCCGCCCGGCTCGGGCCAGACCTGCATCGGCGTCGCGCCGGCGTCGATCACGAGTTCCTGTTGGTAGACGTAGCCTTTGGCGAAGTTCCGCGCGCGGTTGAGGAACCGGTTGATCCGCAGGGGTGTGTAGAAGTACAGAAAGTGCAGCCAGGACCCGCCGCCGTAGCGCTTCATCAGGGCGACGTACTCCGCGGGCAGCGCCGTGCCGAGTTCTTCGACCAACCCGTCCCAGCTTCCGTCGCCAAGATAGGGGGTCGCGGGCGGCGCCACCACAGTGGTCAGCTCGGTAAAGGAAGACTCGTTCACGCGCGGGATTCTGACACGGATCGATCAGTACGGGTTGCCCGTCCCCGGGAGCCGCCCGCGCAGCAGGCCGCGGGGACGGCCGGCCAGTTCCGGGTCGCCGGACATCGGCGGGGTGTCGTCGTGGGCCCGCTCGGCGAACCCCGCGATGAACTCGCGCAGCGTCGACCCGGCGTCGTGGACCGGGGCCCAGCCCAGCTCACGGGCGATGCGGTCGCACGACATCAGCGGCGCCTTCAGCCCCATCACCACCCAGCCCGCGTCGACCGGTTGCAGCCGCAGCCGCCACGTCAGGTCGGCCGCCGCCCGCAGGGCCACGCCGGGCACGGGCACGCGTACCCCTCGGAACATCCGCGCCGCGAGCCGGGTGTCGAGCACCGGGGCCGCGGCGACGTTGAACGGCCCCCGAACATCGGCGAGCAGGGCTTTCGCGTACGCGTCGGCGACGTCATCGGCGTGCACCGCCTGGACCCGCAGGTCAGGGTGACCGGGCAGCAGCGGGATCCGCTGCGCCCGCAGCAGGCCCACGGGCAGCAGCGGCCCGGCGAAGTAGCGCGCGATCTCGGTGCCGGCCGTGCGCTGGAAGATCAGCCCCGGGCGCAGCCGGACGATCCGCAGCCCGGACTGCTCCCGCTCGACGTCGTCCAGCAGCTTCTCGACCAGCGCCTTGTGGGTGCTGTAGGACGACTCGACGATGCCGGTGGCCGGCCAGTCCTCGGTGACGTACGCGTCCTTCGGACCGGGTGCGTAGGCGCCGACCGACGACGCGACGATCAGCGACCGTACGCCCGCCGCCAGCGCCGCCGCGACCACGTTGCGGGTGCCGAGCACGTTGGTCCGGAAGAGCTGCCGCCGGTCGTGGCTGGGCTGGATCTGCCAGGCCAGCTGCACCACCGCGTCGGCGCCGGCGAAGACACCGGCCAGATCACCGTCGCCGATGTCGCGCGAGTGCCACTCGACCGTGGGGGCGGCGGGCACCCGGCGCGACACCCCGACGACCTCGACGCCCGGTTCCCGCGCGAGCCGCCGCAGCAACGCCGTCCCCGCGTTGCCGGACGCGCCGACGACTACGACCCGCATCGCCACGCCTCCGGCCTCATTGCCACGCCTCCGGCCTCATCGCCACGCCTCCAACAGGGCGCCGGCCCAGCGGTTGTCCAGGGCCAGCGCGCAGCGGGCGCCGAACAGCACGTCGCCGGCCCGCTCCGGCTCGGCCGCCGCGAAGCTTCCGCACAGGTCGTGCGCGGCGATCTGCTCGTGCACCGCGTCGGCCTCCACGTGCTCGTCGTAGAAGGCGATCGCGGCGGCGTCACCGCCGAGGCGGCGCAGGCCGTTGCCGTAGTTGCGGTTGGGCGCGGTCGAGGTCATCTCGTACGCGGCCAGGTGCCCGACCAGGGCCCCGCGCCGCTTCCGGTGCATTCCGAACAGCGACATCACGTTGTTGTTGGCCAGTGTCGGGGCGCCCGCCAGGTCGACGTACGCGCCGTAGGTGAGGTCGAGCCCGAACCAGCTCATCGTCTGCTTGAACAGCTCCTGGTGCATGCGCGGGGCGACGCCGCCGCCGTACTCGTCGATCTGGATCTCGATCAGGGCCGCCTTGGGCTTGCCGGCCAGCCGCGGGATCGCCCAGGTGTGCGGATCGGCCTCACGCAGGTGGTAGACCGACCGGAGCTGGACGAACTCCCGGAACTGGTCGTGGGTGGCCCGGCCGCGCAGATACTTGGACAGCGGCGGCCCGTCGTCGGACTCGGTGAGCTCGATCAGCCGCTGCGGCACCTCGGCCGGGTCGACCGGCTCCGGGGGCCCCACCAGCGCGTACAGGTCGCTCTCGAACCGCGCCTCCAGCGTGGCGCGCGCCCCGAGCAGCCCTGGGTCCCACTCCCAGGTGTCGTCCACCCCGTCCCAGCCGCGGTAGGCCAGCTCGTAGCAGACGAACAACGCGAGCTGCAGGTCGTCGTCGTCGTCCGGCTCGAGCTGACGCGGCAGCCCGGCCACCCGCCCCGCGAGCAGATCGATCACCGCCGCGGAGGCGGCGCCACGCGGTCCCGGAAGCTTCATGCCGGTTTGGCTGCCCGAGGATCTTCCAGATAAACGTACGTTTCAACCATTGCGCTCAGGCAATCCCGCCGTCATGGCCTCAACCATCACTCCCTACGAGGACGGCCCGCTGATCATCCGCGGCGACTTCACCCTGCAAACCCCCGACGGCACCGTCATCGACGCCGGCCGCCCCACCGTGGCCCTGTGCCGCTGCGGAAGATCAGCGATCAAACCCTTCTGCGACGGTACGCACAAAGCAGCCGGCTTCCGAGCCTCGGCGAACCGCGAGACCGCCCCCAGATCCGACTAGCCCGTCCGTCCAGAGCGGCATGTCCCCCACCAGTTCCCCGAAGTCCCCCACGCCCGCACGCATCCCAGCGCAACGTGGGTCACTCAACTGGCGGCGGCCCGGGCGTCCTGCTCCTTCGCAACTCCGCGATCGCCTCGGCGACGTCGCTCGACATGCTCGGGCGCGGGCGGGCGGTGCGGGTTGAGCCCCTGCAGCGTCGCGTAGTCGAACGCGTCGACCAGCAGGCTGAGGGCCGACAGTTGCCTGCTCGCGTCGGGCAGCCCGTCGAGCGCGGTCGACAGGATGTGATTTCGCTTCTGGACCAGGCCGAGGTCGAGCCGGCCGCCATGATTCGGGTCGGACGCCCAGCGGTCGAGCTGTCCCCGCGCTCATCAGCGAGCTGACCGGCGTCTATCCGGTGATAGGCCACGAGCACGCGCTCCAGGCCGTCCAGCACCAGGAGCCACGGCCGGGACCGCAGTTCGCTGAGCACCAGGTGGGGCCCACTGCCAGGTCAGCATGCTCTTGCCGGTGCCGCCGATCGCCTCGAACAGCAGGATCGCGTGCGGCTGGGCCGGGCCCGCCCAGTCGTCGAGCGCCTCCAGCTGGCCTGCCCGACGAACGAGTGCGAGCCCAGGTAGCGCGGGTTGGCGTAGAGCGCCGGCGGTTGCTCTCGGGCAGGGCCGCGGCGGCGGCGCGCCACCGGAACCATCGTGGCGCGCGGGTTCTGCCGGTCGGCGTCGCGCATGGCCAGGCACAGCTCGCCACCGGCCGGTTCGGCATGGCCCACGAAGTAGAGGAGCAGCATCCCCTGCCGCCCGACCAGCTGCCCGGCGTCGGCGACGGTGGCCAGCACGGTGGCCCGGTCGGGGTCGAGCAGCTCGATCAGGCGCATCGGCCGCGACAGGCCCCACACCTTGTCGTCGGCCAGCTCGGACGCCAGCCGCCGCACGTTCTCGCGCGCCGCCGGGCAGATCGGTCCGGGTGAGCCGCAACCGCACCGGCTTCCCGCGTCTGTTCCGCAGGAACTCGTACAACGCGTTGGCGACCAGCCCCAGCCCGACGTTGGTCCCGATCAGCTCCAGGATCTCCTGCGCGCCCAGCTCACCCGGGCGGACGGCGGGCTGTCCCCGCACGATCGACGCATCGTCCAGGCGCGGGTCCTGCCGGAGGAACGCCTCCAGCTCACCCTCGTCATCATCGACACACTCGAGCTCGATCCGCACGCGTCCTCCACATCGGAGCCGATGGAACCCACCGAGGCTTCGGGCCGACGCCACCAGCGTCAATCCCGCGACGTGCCAATCACCCGCACGGGGTTTGCGCGCAACCGCTCACGCACGTCGCGCGGAGGGTGGCCGCGGAAGCGAAGCGTGCGGCCGCCCGGACGGGCCCTCGGCGGGAGCAGCGGTCTGTACCACCCACCCCGCTACGACATCCCGCTCTTGATCCTGATCTACATCTCCATGGCTTGTTGAACGAGGCGGAGGCGGTGGTTGTCCCTCCCGTCCCGGACCCGAGGTGTGTCCGGGCAGGAACGCCGACCGGCTTGAACGGAATCTGTGGCCGACGTTGTTGTCGGGGTGAGCCACCAACTTCTCGACACCCGGCGGGCCCTGCTCGTCGGCAGCATCCCGGGCACCGACGCCGCCGACGCGATGCGGCTGGCCGTTGACCGGCTCGGTCCGGACCTGGACTTCATGCCGGACGGCGAGACCGGCGAGCGCCGCGACTGGATCAAGAGCATGCTCGACGGCTTCCGCGAGCATCCGCGGTTCGAGACGGTCCGGGACGGCGACTGGTCGGACTACGACACGACCCCGCGGTTCCGGGTACGGCCGGGTGAGCGGCTCTACGGCGCCGCCCTGGACCTGGGGATCGTGGCCGCGGCGCGCGCGTCGCTGCCGGTGTTCCGGGAGCTCCGGCCGGCCGCGACGTTCCAGGTGGGCATCCCCGGGGCGCTCGACCTGGCGATGTTCACGTTCGGGCCGGCCGGGATGATGCGGCACGTCCGGGTGTTCGCCGAGGCGCTGTCGCTGACCATGCACGAGCTGCACGCGCTGGCCGGCGGCGAGGTGCTGTTCCAGATCGAGATCCCGGCCGAGATGATCCTGCTGGCCCGGTCACCCCGCCCCGCGCGGAAGGCGCTGGCCCGGCTGCTCGCCGACCGCGTGGCGGCCCTGGCGCTGGGCGCTCCGGCGGGCGCCCGCTTCGGCGTGCACCTGTGCCTGGGCGACCTGAACCACCGGGCCCTCGGGCGCCTGGGCGACGCCGGACCGCTGGTGCAGCTGGCCAACGCGCTGGCGGCACGCTGGCCGTCGACCCGGCCACTGCACTATGTGCACGCCCCGCTCGCGGCGGCCGTGGCACCGCCGGTGGACGATCCGGCCTTCTACCGGCCGCTGTCCGGCCTCCGGCTGGGCGGCGCCCGGTTCGTGGCCGGCTATGCCCACGAGCGGCAGGACCTGGCCACCCAGTTGCGGATCCGGGGTTACGTCGAGGACGCGGTCGGCGGTGCCACCGACGTGTCCACGAGCTGCGGGCTGGGTCGTCGCAACCGGGCCGACGCGATCGCGGCCATGGACCGGATCAGGGAACTGACCCGCTCCTGACCGGAGAACGCGAAGTAGGTGAGCGCAACCGCTCACGCACGTCGCGCGGAGGGCGGCCGCGGAAGCGGAGCGTGCGGCCGCCCGGACGGGCCCTCGGCGGGAGCGGCGGTCTGTACCCACCGCCCCGCCACGACATCGATTGTCTACAGGGTCTTCGAGAGGCGGTCGGCGAGCAGTTTCGCGAAGCGGGCCGGGTCGTCGAGGTCGCCGCCCTCGGCCAGCAGCGCGGTGCCGTAGAGGAGCTCGGCCGTCTCGGTCAGCGCGGCGTCCTCGGGGCGGCTCTCGTGGGCGGTGCGCAGGCCGGTGACCAGCGGGTGGGCCGGGTTGAGCTCGAGGATGCGCTTGACGTGCGGCACCTCCTGGCCCATCGCGCGGTACATCTTCTCCAGCGTGGGCGTGATGTCGTCGGTGTCGCTGACCAGGCAGGCGGCCGACGTGGTCAGACGGTGGGACAGGCGTACCTCCTTGACCTGCTCCTCCAGCGCGCCCTTGAGGAAGCCCAGCAGCGGGTCGAAGCCTTCGGTGGGGGGTTCCTCGGCCTTGGCCGGAAGATCGACATTGCCGCGGGCGATCGACTGGAACTTCTTCTCGTCGTAGGAAGGGACCGCCTCGACCCAGATCTCGTCGACCGGGTCGGTGAGCAGCAGCACCTCGTAGCCCTGGGCCTGGAACGCCTCCATGTGCGGGGAGTTCTCGACCTGGCTGCGCGACTCGCCGGTCAGGAAGTAGATCTCCTCCTGGCCTTCCTTCATCCGCGCCACGTAATCAGCCAACGTCGTGGGGTCGGCGCCATGCGTCGACGAGAACGACGCGACGTCGAGGATGGCGCGGTGGTTGTCGGGCTCGGCGAGCAGGCCCTCCTTGATGGCCCGGCCGAACTCGCGCCACAGCGTCGCGTACTTCTCCGGCTGCGAGGCCTGCAGGTCCTTGATCGTGGACAGCACCTTCTTGACCAGCCGGCGGCGGATCATCTGGATGTGCCGGTCCTGCTGGAGGATCTCCCGCGAGATGTTCAGCGACAGGTCGGCCGCGTCCACCACGCCCTTGACGAAGCGCAGGTAGTCGGGCATCAGCTCACGGCTGTCGTCCATGATGAAGACGCGCTTCACGTAGAGCTGGAGGCCGCGCTGCCCGTCCCGCTGGAACAGGTCGTGCGGGGCGCGCGACGGGATGAAGAGCAACGCCTCGTACTCGAACGTGCCCTCGGCCTTCATGTTGATGATCTCGAGCGGGTCGGTCCAGTCGTGGCTGATGTGCCGGTAGAACTCGTGGTACTCCTCGTCCTTCACGTCGGATCGAGGCCGCGCCCAGAGCGCCTTCATCGAGTTGATCGGCTCGTCGCCGTCGCCGAACCGGATCGGGAACGCGATGAAGTCGGAGAACTTCTTGACGATCCCCTTGATCTTCCACTCGTCGGCGTAGTCGAAGAGCGCGTCCTCCTCGTCGGCCGGCCGCAGGTGCACGGTCACCGAGGTGCCGGCCGGCGCGTCCGCGACCTCCTCGATCGTGTACGTCCCTTCACCCCCCGACTCCCACCGCGTGCCCGGGTCGTCCGTGCCGGCCTTGCGCGACACCAGCGTCACCCGGTCGGCGACCATGAACGTCGAGTAGAACCCCACCCCGAACTGCCCGATCAGCTCCTTGGCGTCCCCCGACTCCTTGAGCTGCCGCAACATCTCGGCGGTCCCCGACTTGGCGATGGTCCCGATCAGCGACACCACCTCGTCCCGCGTCATCCCGATCCCGTTGTCGGCCACGGTCAACGTCCGCGCCTCTTTGTCCACGGTGATCCGGATGTGCAGATCCGAGGTGTCCGCCTCGACCCCGTCCCGCAACGTGGCCAGCCGCAGCTTGTCCAGCGCATCCGACGAGTTCGAGATGAGCTCCCGCAGGAAGATGTCCTTGTTCGAATAGATCGAGTGGACCATCAACTGCAGCAACTGCCGCGCCTCGGCCTGAAACTCCAGTGTCTCCGCGCTCATTACGTCCCGCTCTCCATGGTTCGCTTCGCCTACCCGCCGATGTTATAAGGCCGCCCCGAAGATCAACTTCAAGAGCCGGATGTCGTAGCCCGGTGGGTGGTACAGACCGCTGCTCCCGCCGAGGGCAGCGGCCACCCATCTGGCCGCTGCGCGTCCAGAACGATGGGCGCCCCCTGCGACCTGAGTGAGTGGTCGCGCCCGAAGACGCTCAGCAGTCGCGAAGCCGACGGTCGCGCTCGTAGAGGATCCGCGGCGAGGTCTCGGCGGTCCGGGGTGAGAACTCGCCCGCCACGGCCAGGTCGCAGCGGGCGCATCGGTGGAAGTCGTTGATCGCGGCGAAGTACCCGGCCATCGCCTCGGACCAGCCCACCGTGTCGGTGTCGTCGAGGAAGCCGCGGGCGAACCATTCCAGCCGCCACAGCGCCACGTTGAGCCGGCGCCCCGCCTCGACGACGTCCTTTCCGCCGACCAGGCTGACCGTCTCGAACGAGGCGCTACGGGCCATGTTCGCCTCGGCCAGCGGCTCCAGGTTCTCCGAGCGGGGCAAGGGCGGGGCCTGATCGTCGAGCCCGACCCCGGCGGCCAGGCGCTGCGCCAGATCGCGCAGCCGTTTGCAGTCGGCGAGATAGCCGCTGTAGGCCTGCAACTTGCGCTCGCGCCACTCACGGCGCAAGGCCCAGCGCTCCCGGCGACTCTCACCGACAAACGCGAAGATGAACGACAGCGCCCCGCCGACCACCACACCGATCAGGGCGAGAACCGGACCCAGCACACTCACGTCGCCCTCCCGGCACGTCTCGGAGGCGTGAGTCCAGGTTCCCCGACACCGTCGCGCCGGCCACAACAAACGATCTGTAACGTCCGCGACATTCGCGAGCCGCCGGCTCAGGACGTCACTTCTCGCAGGCGACGCCGTCGCCGTCGCGGTCGAGCTTCCGGCTGTAGCCGGGCTGGCCTCTGCGGATCGGGGCCTTGCCGGCGTCACGGACGGCGGTGCAGTTGGCGTAGTAGACGGAGTCGTCCTCGTCCTCGGAGTCGGCGGGCGGCGTCGGCGGCCCGGCTGTCGGGGGCGGACGGCCCGGATCCGTTGATCACGGCGACGATGCCGCCGCACAGGCAGAGGGACAGGGCTGCGGCGGCCAGGCCGATCAGCACCTTTGTCAGCGGGCTCATGTCCAGAAAGGATCGTCCCCGAAGGACTCCAGGGTAAGAACCGTTCGGTTCATGTCTCTGTCCGATCATGCGGCGCGGCGGGACATACATCCCACGGGCGTTACCGAAGCGCAGAGTGTCGGTCACCTGACTGAGAGTTTCCATTCGTGTCGGGTGGGCGACAGGATGACCCCGGATGGACGGTCCCGGAGAAGGAGCGATCAACATGTTGCAGCCCTGGCCGGTGGTGCACCGCGGCGACAAGGCACATCCGGTTCCCACGCTGCAGTACCTGCTGCGCGAGCAGGGCCGGGCCGTTCTGGTGGACGGGGAGTTCGGTCCCCGCACGGACGCGGCGGTGCGCGCCCTGCAACATCAGCGGAATCTGGCCGAGGACGGCGTGGTCGGGCCGGTCACCTGGCGGGCCCTGATCATGACGCGCCGGCGTGGCGACTCCGGCGAGGCGGTCCGGGCGATCCAGGAGGAGTTCCAGTTCCGGAACCTGTCCGGCGACCCGGCGCGGGCGCCGCGGATCGACGGGCTCTTCGGGCCGATCACCGACGGCGCGGTCCGGTCGTTCCAGCACACCCTGCGCGCGGACGAGCCGTCGGTCGTCGTCGACGGCGTGGTCGGCGCGTTCCTGTGGCAGGCCCTGCTCGGTGGGATGCTGTCGTTCTGAACCCGAACAAGGACCAGGCACCCGAACAAGGATCAGACGCAACCAGGACCGGCGGCGACCCCGCGAACGATGCGGTAGTCGGCGATATCCCCGCGCACATAGGGCCTGAGGTCGTCGACCGACCCCGGCGGCGAGCCGTGGACCGACGCGTACGCCACGATGGCCGAGTCGACCGCGCGGCAGGTCGCCTCGTCGGCCACGGTCGACGCACGCTCCGTCAGCACGCCCGGGTTATACGCAACGTAAGCTAACCCAGCCACACTCATAGTAACCGTTGCCGCCATTGCTACCTCTGCCAAACGCACGTCGCGACCTTAGCCGACGTAACCCGGAGTGACCAACCGACAAACCGGACAGGGAGCAACATCACGCTGCGTGTATGAGGATTCGCACACCCGCGCAGCGGGAATGCACGATCATGCCGCTGCTCGGCCCACTGATGATCGTCTACGTGGTCTGGGGCTCGACGTACCTGGCCATGAAGGTCGCCGTCGGGCATCTGCCGCCGCTGACGCTGAACGCCGTCCGGTTCCTCGCCGCGGGCCTGATCCTCTACGCCTGGTGCGCGTGGCGGCGACGCGGGCGGCCCGGCTACCGGAGGCCGACGGCCAGGGAGTGGCGGGCCGGCGCGATCCAGGGCCTGCTCCTCCCGGCCGCGGGCACCGGCGGCGCGACCTGGGCCGAGCAGGAGCTGTCGTCGGGCGTGGCCGCCCTGCTGCTGGCGACCATCCCGCTCTGGATCGTGATCGGCAGCCGGGTCGTGGACAAGGAGCGGATCAGCCTGCCGGTCGGCCTCGGTCTGCTGGCCGGCGTGACCGGGGTGGCCGTGCTGGTCAACCCGTTCGGCGGCGATCCGCCGGACCCGCTCTCGGCGGCGGTCGCGCTGGGTGGCGCGCTCTGCTGGGGGCTCGGCTCGGTGTACGGCCGGCACGCGCCCCGCCCGGAGCAGCCGCTGCTGGCGAGCGCCGTGGAGATGATCTGCGCCGGCGTGCTGCTGACCGTGCTGGGCGGCCTCGGCGGCGAGTTCGGGCGGGTCGAGCTCTCGTCCGACACGACGGTGAGCCTGCTCGCCGTGGCGTACCTGATCGTCTTCGGCAGCCTGATCGCCTACACCGCCTACGAGTGGCTGCTCCAGAATGCCCCACCCCGGATCACCGGCACGTACGCCTTCGTCAACCCGGTGGTGGCCGTCCTGCTCGGCTGGTGGCTGCTGGACGAGGAGGTCGGCCCGCGCACGCTGCTCGCGGGGACGATCATCGCCATAGCGGTGGCATTGATCGTATTACCCCGCAAGCGGGAGAAGCATTGACGAGTGTCGCAAACCGTCCGTACCGTCGATACTCAGTGCAACGGTTCAGTAACGCTCGGATGAAAGAAGAGGATCCCATGCGTCGTGCCGCTGTCGTCATCCCCCTCGTCGTCGCCGCCCTCTGGTTCGCCGCCCCCGCCCAGGCCTTCGCGCACAACGCGGTGCACAGCCCGGCCCTGCACGCCGTCCTCGACGGCCTCACGCTCATCGTCGTGACCGCTCCGGTGTGGACGGCCGTCCTCTGGAGTCCACGAGCCAGCCGCTGGTGGCTGGCCGGCCTGATCGCCGTGGTCCAGATCCCGGTGGCGATCATCGCCTTCGTCCCGATCGACAGTCCGGTCGTCCACCTGGTCCTGTTCGCGATCGCGCTCACCCTCACCGGCGTCTCCCTGCGGATCGCGCGTGCTCAGGAAGTCACCGCCCGGCGTGCGCACGCGCAGGCCGACGACTGACCCGCCGGGGTCACGGTCCAGCTCGACCACGGGGCATCCGCCGACCGGCGGGTGCCCGTCCACCGCGGACCAGCGGCAGTGCTCCTCATCCACGTACCCCCAGGCTCTGAACAGCTCGCGCCCCGCCACCAGATAGCGGCCGACGCTGGCGATCCGATCCCCCTCCGGCCGCCGGTAGAACTCGGCGACCAGGCCGGGAACGTTCTCGCCCTCGAAGGACGCCGTCGCGACACGGTGAGGCTGATATTCCGACAAATCAGGCATGCGCACGGCGCTCATCCTCCCATCAACCTGTCAGGATCTTGTTCCAGAATGCCGGGATGGCGGAGGAGACGATGGTCCCGGCGGGCGGTGTCGACCTGTGCGTGCAGACGTACGGTCACCAGCCCGGACCGCCCGTGCTGCTGATCGCCGGGGCGGCGTCCGCGATGGACTGGTGGGACGACGAGTGGTGCCGCCGGCTCGCCGCCGGGGGCCGCCGGGTGATCCGGTACGACCACCGCGACACCGGCCGCTCGACGTCGTTCCCGCCCGGCGCCCCGCCGTACGCCTGGTCCGACCTGGCCGCCGACGCCCTGGCCCTGCTCGACGCCCTCGACGAGCCGCGCGCCCACCTGGTCGCCTTCGGGCTGGGCACGCTGCTCGCCCATCACCTCGCCGCGACCGAGCCGGAACGCGTCCGGTCGCTGACCTACGTCTCCCCCGCCGCCTTCACCGCGTGGCCGCACACCGAATGGGGTGACCGGCGGGCCGCGGTCGACCGGCTCGTCTCCGAGGTGCAGGAACGCGCGGGCCCGTTCCAGCCCGACGAGCCCCGGCTGCGGCGGCTGGCCCAGCGGGTCTTCGACCGCAGCGTCGACCTGATGTCGAGCCGGGTCAACCACCGCCTGGTGTTCGCCGAGGCGCCCCGGCCGGACGCGCCGGTGACCGCGCCGGTCCTGGTGCTCCAGGGCACCCTCGACCGGTGGTCGCCGCCCCCGCCGGCCGGCGCCCGGGTGGTGGCCCTCGACGGCGTGGGGCACGAATATCCGCCCCGCGCGGTGTGGCCGCAGGTGATCGGCGAGATCTTGCGGCACACCGGACGCTGGTGAGGGTCAGGACACCCCTCAGAGCGCGAGCAGCTCACCCGTGGGGGCAGGCGTTTCCCAGAGCAGGCGCTGGAATTCCCGCGGCGGCACCGGCCGGCTGACCAGATAGCCCTGGATGGCCGGGCAGCCGGCCGCGGCCAGCGCCCGCCAGTCGTCCGGCTCCTCGACTCCCTCGGCCACCACGGTCATGTTCAGCGAGGTGGCCAGGCCGAGCACCGCCACGATGATCGACGACTTGCGCACGTCGCCGGCCAGGCCGGACACGAACGAACGGTCCAGCTTGACCACGTCGGCCGGCACCGACTGGAGCCAGGTGAGCGAGCTGTAGCCGGTGCCGAAATCGTCGAGCGCGATGCGTACGCCCAGCGCCTTGACCGCGTCGAGCCGCTTCTGCAGGTCGTCCGACAGCGACAGCACCGCGGTCTCGGTGATCTCCAGGACCAGTCGCGACGGGTCGTCCAGGCCGTGCTCGGCGAGGAGCCGGGCCACCATGGGCACGAAGCCGGGCTCGGACAGCTGCCGCGGGCTCACGTTGACCGACACGTACCCGAGCTCGAGCCGCCAGTTCATCAGCCACCTCAGCGCCGTGGCCATGACGTGCTCGCCCAGCGGGACGACCAGCCCGGTCTCCTCCGCGGCCGGGATGAAGTGGCCCGGTCCCAGGATCTTCCCGTCGGGGGTACGCATGCGGACCAGCGCCTCGGCCCCGAGGATGCGCCCACCGGCCGAGGACGCGATCGGCTGGAACCACACCGGCAGCGTCTCGTCCAGCGGGCCGTCGAGGGCCCGCCGCAGGTCGGCCTCGGAGGTGATCCGCTGCTTCACGGCCACCCGCATCTGCTCGTTGAAGACGGCCAGCCGGTTGCCGCCGGCCTTCTTCGCGGCGTACATCGCGGTGTCGGCGGCCAACAGCGCGTGCTCGGCCAGGTCGGGCCGGTCGGCGCCGGCCACGCCCACGCTGACCGCGATGCGGCTCATGTTGCCGGCCACCGGCAGCGGCATCCCGAAGGCGTCGACCACCGAGCGCGCGACCTCGGCCGCGATCTCCATCGGCCCGGGCACGCCGACCACGAACTCGTCGCCGCCGAGCCGGCCGATCAGCGAGCCGGCCGGCGCGATCACGCCGAGCCGGTCGGCGACGCCGCGCAGCACGTCGTCGCCGGCCGCGTGCCCGGCGCCGTCGTTGATCGCCTTGAAGCGGTCCACGTCCAGGTAGATGACGCCGACCGGGCCGCCCGAGCGCCCGAGCAGCGCGACCAGGTCGTCCTCGAAGCCCCGGCGGGACAGCAGCCCGGTCAGCGAGTCGACGCGAACCTGCCGCTGGAGTTCGGCGCGGTGCTCCATCGGGCCGGTGACGTCCAGGCAGTGCAGGAAGATCAGGCGCAGCCGGCCGTCGGCGTCGCGCAGGCCGTTGCTGTGGATCTCCACCCAGATCCGGGAGCCGTCGTCCGTGCGGCGGTAGGCCCGGGTGAGGGTGACCGCGTCACCGGTGGCGAGTTCCTCGCCGAAGATGTTCTCCTCGCCCGGCTCGGCCGTGATCGGCAGGTCCTCGATCCGGAAGTCGGCCGGCAGCGGCCGCGACAGGCGCATCCAGGCGAAGTACGCGTCGTTGGCGCGCAACAGGCGGCCGTCCGGCGACCACATGACCATCGGGACCGGGGTCTCGTCGAAGGCCAGGGTCATCTGGGCCTGGCTCTCGTCCAGGTTCACCTGGGCCCGCTTCTCCTCGATCTCGGTGAGCCGCCACGAGATGACCTGGAAGGTGGCCGCGGCGAGCACCGCCAGGCCGTGCAGCAGCGCCCACTTCAGCGGGTGGGCCTGGGCCGAATGGTGGCCGTAGGTGCGGTCGCTGAGGAGCGCGCCGAGCACCGAGTGGTGCAGCACGGTGCCGGCCAGGAAGGCGCCGAAGGGCGCCCAGTCGCGGTAGAGGGCGAGCGCCGCCACCACCACGAAGTAGGCGAAGTGGGCCTCGGTGAGACCGTGCGAGACCGCCACGAAGCCGCCGCACAGGGCGACGAAGCCGAGCGCGACCAGGACCGACGCCAGCCGCCGGCCGGGCATCACCGAGGCTGCGATGACGCAGGGCAGGACGAGCACGACGCTGAGGAACCAGGCCGCGTCGAGGCCACCGTTCTGCAGCGCACCGACCATGGTGAGCAGCGGGATGCCCCCGGCGAGCAACAGGGTGAGCAGCCGGTGCCGGCGCTTCCGGTCCTCGTCGCGCAGGCCTCCGCCGGCGGGCAGCCGGGCGGCCAGCCCGGTCCACGCACGAGTCACGACCACCGCCGCCCCCTTCCGACGCTTGATCTATCGGCCGGGGGCGGGCGGGCATGAGGATTCAGCGTTCCACCAGAACCCGCACGTCCCAGGGGCCGAGGTCGAGGTCGCCGTCGACGTCCCGGCCGGTCAGGACGTCGGTGACGGGAACGGGCGGCCGGTACGCGACGGGATCCCACGACCAGTTGTGCACGAACCGGACGCGGCGGCCGTCCCGGGCGGTGGCGCCGGAGACCGTCACGCTCGCCGGCGCGTCCCGCCAGCCCTGCTCGCCGGCGGGCACCAGCCATCGGAACAGCGCCGCGGCCAGCGCCGGGCCGGGCACCGTGCCGACCACGGTGATCCGCCCGCGGCCGTGCGCCCGGGTGGTGATCGCCGGCCAGCGGCCGAAGTGCGGGTGCTCGTACCGGGCCAGCACCTCGGCGCCGTCCACCTCCAGCCCGTCGGCCCAGCGGGTGGCCGTCGCGCCGGGCGGCAGGTCCAGGCCGCCGCCGGTCGCCACGACCGGCACCGGCTCGCTGAGGTTGCTGAACTCGTCGTAGCGGACCCCGGCCGGTCCCCCGACGACCGCCGGCGCCGATTCGGCCCGCGCCCGCGCCTCCTCGTCGGCGTAGCCGGTGCGCGGCCCGAGGACCAGGTGGCCGCCGGCGTCGGCGTAGGCCAGCAGCCAGGCCAGCGCGATGTCGTCGGCGATGTAGAGCCCGCTCGCCACCAGCACCGGGTAGCGCCGGGCGGCGTCACCCGGCCCGTCCAGGTGCCCGGAGTGCAGGATGCGCACCGGGACCCCGGCGTCGAACGCGCCGCGGTAGAACGGGTCGAACAGGCCGTGGTACGCGCGTTCGTCCGGTTCGTCGCCGCCCCGGGCCAGCGGCGGGAAGCGCTGCATCAGCCACTTGCTGTCGGACGACCAGATCATCGCCACGTCGGCGTCCGGGGTCAGCCCGGTCACCAGCTCACCGGCGGTCGCCAGCTCACCGCCCAGCCGGGCCAGCTCCCGGTACGTGCGGCCGGGGCGCCCGGAGTGCGGCAGCACGCCGCCCCAGTACGTCTCGGCGCCGAAGTGCAGCGTGTGCCAGTGCCAGTACTCGATCATCGTGGCGCCCCGGGAGATCAGCGCCCACGCCGCCTGGCGCCATTGCCCGTCGTACGCCGGCCGGTTGTTCCAGGGGAAGCCGATCGACTGCGCGTTGGTCTCGGTGACCAGGTACGGCGCCTGTTTGGACGAGTACATCCGGTCGCCCGACAGGTACAGCGCCCAGGTGCCGGAGCTGGTCCAGTACTGCGGCTGGTCGTCGTCGCCCGGGTGGGCCAGCCCGTCCTGCATGGCGTAGTACGGGTTGCCCGCGGCGACGTCCAGGGCCAGGTTGACCTCGGCGTCGTCGACGGCCGGGCGCTCGTACGAGACGCAGGTGGTGACGAACTGCTCGGGGCGGGCGTACTCCCGGACGATCCCGGCCTGCCACGCGATGAACTCGGTGGTCTGCTCGGCCTGGAACCGCCGCCAGGCCAGGTGGTACTGCGGCTGGACGTTGCCGTCCGGCGTCCACAGGTCGGCCCAGGTGGCCAGGCGGTGCGACCAGTAGACCAGGCCCCAGGCGCGGTTCAGCGACTCGACGTCGCCGTACCGGTGCCTCAGCTGGTCGGTGAAGCGCTGGAAGACGCCGTGGTTGTGCAGCAGCTCGTTGCCCGGCTCGTTGTCGACCTGGAAGCCGATCACGGCCGGGTGACCGGCGTACCTCCGCATGATCTTGCGGATCACCCGGTCGGCGTGGAAGCGGAAGGCCGGGTGGGTGAAGTCGACCTCCTGCCGGGCGCCCCACGGGATCCGTTCCCCGGTGGCCCGCTCCCCCGCGATCTCCGGGTACAGGCGGGCCAGCCAGGGCGGCACGGCGTAGGTCGGGGTGCCGAGGATGACCGCGATCCCCCGCTCGTGGGCGCCGTCCAGGACCGGTTGCAGCCAGTCCAGGTCGAACCGGCCGTTCTCCGGCTCCCAGGTCGACCACACCGACTCGCCGACCCGGATCACGGTGAAACCGGCCTCGGCCATCATGTCCAGGTCGGTCTTCAGGCGGTCGTACGGCTGATATTCGTGGTAGTAGGCGGCGCCGAACAGCACCCGATGGGGCAAGGTCATCCTTTGACTCCTCCGGCCGAGAGGCCCGACTGCCAATAGCGCTGGAGCAGCAGGAACGCGGCGATCAGGGGCACGATCGAGAGCATCGAACCGGTCACCACCAAGGCGACCAGCTCACCGGTGGAACCTCCGCCGCCCGCGGTCTGCGACGACCAGGCGGCCAGGCCCACGGTGATCGGATAGAGGTCGGGGTCGCTCAGCATGATCAGCGGCAGGAAGTAGTTGTTCCAGGTCGCGACCAGCGTGAAGAGCAGCACGGTGACGATCCCCGGTGCCAGCGAACGCAGCACGATCTTGAAGAAGATGCCGAACTCGGAGGCGCCGTCGATCCGGCCCGCCTCGATCATGCTGTCGTCGATGGCGTCCTGGGCGTAGACCCTCATCAGGTAAAGCCCGAACGGGCTGACCAGCGACGGCAGGATGATCGCCCAGGGCGTGTTGACCAGGTCGAACTTGCTGAACAGCAGGTAGGTCGGAATGGCCAGCGCGGTGGTCGGCACCATCACGGCGGCCAGCACGACCCCGAACAGCGTGTTGTTGCCACGGAACCGGTACTTCGCGAAGCCGTACCCGCCGAGCGCGCAGAGGAACGCCGCGCCGCCGGCGCTGACCACCGAGTAGAACAGCGTGTTGAGCAGCCATCGGCCGTAGACGCCGTCGCCGTAGGTGAAGACGCCGCCGATGTTCTGGAACAGGTGGAAGCTGCCCGAGAACCACAGGCCGAAGCTGCTGAACAGGTCGCCGGTGGACTTGGTCGAGGCGACCAGGAGCCAGAACAGCGGCAGCAGGAAGTAGACCAGCAGCGCCAGCATGCCGATGGTCAGCAGGTTGCTGCGTCTCGTCATGCCGACCTCCGGCGGGTGGCCAGCAGGACCAGGGACGACGCGATGACGATGACCAGGCCCAGGAGGAACGAGACCGCGGCCGCGTAGTTCACCTCCTGGCCGGTGAAGGCCAGCGTGTACGCGTACAGGTTGGGGGTGTACGCGCTGTCGATCACGTTCGGGGCCAGTCGCTGGAGCAGGTTCGGCTCGGCGAAGAGCTGGAAGCTGCCGATCACCGAGAAGATCAGGCAGAGCAGCAGGGCCGGGCGGAGCGCCGGGATCTTGATGCTCCAGGCGATCCGCCACGCGCCGGCCCCGTCCACCGCCGCCGCCTCGTAGAGATCGGGTGGGATGCCGCGCAGGGCGGCGTACAGAATGATCATGTTGTAGCCCACGAACTCCCAGGTCACGATGTTGGCCATCGAGCCGAGCATGTGGGCGTCGGTGAGGAACCCGGGCGGCGGCAGGCCGAGCCCGTCGGCCAGCTGCGCGAAGGGTCCGAAGTCCGGGCCGTAGAGGTAGCCCCACATCAGCGTGGCGACCACCGCGGGCACGGCGTACGGGACGAAGACCCCGAGCCGGAACACCTTCGCGAAGCGCAGCAGTCCACTGTCGATGGCCAGCGCGGCGACCAGCGACAGCAGCAACATGATCGGCACCTGGAACAAGAAGAACCGGACCACCCGGAGCACACCGCCGACCAGCCGGTCGTCGGTGAGCGCCCGGGTGTAGTTGTCCAGCCCGGCGAAGACCGTGCCCCCGATGAGCTGTTCGCGGAACAGGCTCAGGTACGCCGCGTAGAGCAACGGGAGCACGAGCATCGCCAGGAAGACGACCATGAACGGCAGCACGAACAGGTAGCCGGCGTTCGCTCGTCTCATTGGACTTTGAAGCCCTGGTTCTTGGCGTAGTCGGTCACCCGGGTCTGCCACTGGTCGAGCGCGGCGCCGGTGTCACTCTTGTCGGCGAACGACTTGCCGACCGTCTCGTCCCAGTCGTTGCCCACCTGGTCCAGGAAGGGCGGCCACTGGAACTGGGTGTCCACGGTGCCGCTGATGTCGCTGAACACCTGGTTGACGGTCTGACCGCCGTAGAACTCCGGCTTCTGCCCGGTGAACTCCGGGTCGGCCAGCAGCGCCTTGGTGGCCGGGAAGAGGAACTGCTCGGTGGCGAACCGCTTGGTGACCGCCGGGTCGGTGTTGATGTACTCGGCGAACTTGGCCGCCGCGATCGGGTTCTTGGTGCCGGTCACCACCGCGCTCGTCGAGCCACCCCAGTTGCCGGAGGCCGGCTTGCCCGCGTCCCACTGCGGCAGCGGCGCGGCCCGCCACTTGCCGGTGGTCGACTTGGCGCTGCCGCTCAGGAACGTCGGTCCCCAGGCGGCGGCGATCCAGGCGGCGTACTTGCCGCGGTTCAGCGCCTGGTACCACGGGTCGGTGAAGTCGGGGTCGGTGGAGACGACGCCCTCCTTGATCAGGCCACCCCAGTAGGCGCCGAGCTTCTTGGACGGCTCGTCGTTGAGCTTCACCCCGACCGAGTCCGGACCGGTGTTGGCGAACGGCTTGACGCCGGCCTGCCAGAGCAGACCCATCCAGACGCCGTTCTGGTTCGGCGCCAGGTTGGTGAGGTAGACGTTCGGGTCGGCGGCGTGCAGCTTGCGCGAGGCCGCGGCGAACTCGTCCCAGGTCTTCGGCACCTCGATGCCGTACTTGTCGAAGAGGTCCTGCCGGTAGAGCAGACCCATCGGCCCGGTGTCCTGCGGGTACGCCCACACCTCACCGTTCGCGCCGGAGACCTGCGACCAGGTCCAGTCGACGAACTTGTCCTTCAGCGCCTCGGCGCCGTACGGCCGCAGGTCGACCAGGCTCTTGGTGAGCGAGAAGGTCGGGATGTACTGGAACTCGATCTGCGCGACGTCCGGCGCGCCGGTGCCGGCCTTCAACGCGGTACGCAGCTTGGTGTACTGCGGCTCGCCCTGACCGGCGTTGACCAGCTTCACCTTGATCGCCGGGTACTTCGCGGTGAACATGTCCACCTCCTTCTGGATGTTGGGCACCCAGGACCAGAAGGTGAGCTCGGTCGGCGTCTGCATGGCCTTGTCGATGTCGGCCTGACCGGCCGGCGCCGCGGCCTTGCCACCACCCGCGTCGTCGTCACCGCCACTGCACGCCGACAGGGTCAGCACAACGGCAAGGACGGCAGCGATCGTTTTGAATCGTTTTATATCGCGCATCGGAGGGGCTCCTCTTCGCTTCTGCTTGTGCTTTTCTCAGCGGGGACGAGCGGTGGAGCGGCGCACCACCAGGTGCAGCGGCTCCGGGGGGCCCGGCGTGGCGCTGCCGGGCGCCTCGATCTGCCGTAACAGGCGATCGAGGCCGTGGCGGACCATCGTGACGAAGTCCTGCCGGACGGTGGTGAGGGGCGGCGACTGGTACGCCGCGCTCGGTATGTCGTCCACCCCGACGACGCTGACATCGCCGGGCACGTCCCGACCGGCCTCCCGCATCGCGGCGAGCAGGCCGATCGCCATGTCGTCGTTGGCCACGAACACGGCCGTGACGCCGGGGTCTTCCGCCAGCCGCAGCCCGGCCGCGTAGCCGGACTTCGGTGACCAGTCGCCTTCGATCCATTCCGGCGGCTTCTTCTGGAGCGCCTGCTGCCAGCCCGCGAGCCGGTCCCGCGCCGCCCACCAGCGCTGCGGCCCGGCCACGTGATGCACCGTCTCGTGGCCCAGGTCGAGCAGGTGGCGGGTGGCGACCCGGCCGGCCTCCGCGCCGTCCGCGCCGCTGAACACCACACCCGGGCCGGTCAGCCCCGGAAAGTTGCCCAGGCTGAGCACCGGCAGGTCGGCGTCCACCCGCACGCTCTCGCCCTCGTCGATCGGTTCGGACAGGACGATGCCGTCGACCCCCTCGCCGAGCAGCGACTCGATCGCGCCGGCCACGCCGGCCGGATCACCCTCGAAGGTGGTGACGACGCTCAGCGAATAGCCGGTGCTGCGGGCCCCGCGCTCGAGCTCGATCAGGGTGGACGCGGGACCGTAGAGCGGGCTGCCGAGCGACACCACGCCGATCCGCCGGGTGCGGCCCGAGGTCAGCGTGCGGGCCGCGTTGTTGCGCCGGTAGCCCAGCTCCTGCGCGGCCTGCAGGACCCGGAGGCGGACCTCTTCCTTGACGTACGGCTCGCCGTTCATCACCCGGGACACCGTCTTCTGCGAGACGCCGGCGCGGCTGGCCACATCGGTTCCCGCCGGACGGCGCTTCGTCATGATCGCCCCCTCGTGACGCCCGTCTCTGACTTCGTAGTCAGATCCTGTCTCCACGGTGTTACGAATGTCAACGGCTGATTTCCGATCGGCCCCCCTGCTCTGAGCGCGTATAGGCACCACTTGCCTTCCGGGTCGGCCGAAAGTCGCAGGGCGTGAACCCGAAAAGTCCGGCTCCGAGCCGATGTGCCCACCGCCCCCGATGGCCGAGGCTCGGCCACACTCATGCACGCCCTTTCGGAGGGACCTAGATGACCATCGATGACGACAACCGGCCGGCCCGGCCGCGGGTGACCCTGACCGGGATCAGCTCACGCGCCTGGGAGCACCCGGCCGATCGCGGGGCGCTGACCGCCCTGCGCGAGCTGCGCGGCTTCGACGACGTGGTGAAGGCGTTCTTCGGCATGTGGAACGAACGGGCGTTCCGCCTGTCGTACCTGGCCAACGCGATCCGCGTGGACCACCGGCAGTACCCGCGGGTGTACCGGGTCTTCACCGAGGCGGCGACCACCCTGGACGTCGCCGAGCTGCCCGAGCTGTACGTCGGGCAGAACCCGATGATCAGCGGCGAGGCGATCGGCATGGACAAGCCGTTCATCGTGATCAGCACGGCCGCGGTGGAGAAGCTGGACGACGACGAGCTCCGGGCCATGCTCGGGCACGAGATCGGCCACGTCCGCTCCGGCCACGCCGTCTACAAGACGATCCTGATGATCCTGACCAAGTGGGCGGCCAACGTCAGCTGGCTCCCGATCGGGGCGATCGCGCTGCGGGCCATCATCGCCGCCATGTACGAGTGGTGGCGCAAGGCCGAGCTCTCCGCCGACCGGGCCGGCCTGCTCGCCGGCCAGGACCCGGCCGCCTCCACCCGGGTGCTGATGAAGCTGGCCGGTGGCGGCGACCTGTCCCAGATCGACACCACCGCCTTCCTCGAGCAGGCGAACGACTACCGCGGCGGCGGCGACCTCCGGGACAGCGTCCTCAAGATCGGCATGACGCTGTACGCCAGCCACCCCGTCCCGGTGTCCCGGGCCGGCGAACTGGCCCGCTGGGTCGAGTCCGGCGAGTACGCGGCCATCATCGGCGGCGACTACCCGCGCCGCGACGGCGACGGCAACGCCTCGATCACCGGCGACGTCCGCGCCGCCGCGTCCCACTACCGCGAGGCGTTCAACACCTCCCCCGACCCGCTGGTGCACCTGGCCCGCCGGGTCAGCGGCGGCGCCGCCGAGTTCGGCGAGTGGGCCGGCAGCCAGGCCGGCCGGGCCCGCAACTGGGCCAGCACGGCCGCCGACGCCGCCTCCCGGGCCGCCCGCGGCACCCAGGATCCCGGCCCGTCGTAATCGAGTTCCGGCCACCCGCTCGCTCTGGTAGAACGGGTGGCCGGACCTAACAAAGAAAGGAGGACAGAGCCATGTACGCAGCACTTGCAGCGCTCACGTCCTCCGGGACGGGGCGCCCTCCGAACGGAGAACGCCTTGACTCTCATCCTGCGCCCGATCACCGGGCCCGATGAGCTAGACCTGTTCAACCGCCTGCCCTACGTCCTCAACGACCAGATCGCGACCGACCTCGACGCCGGCCGCCGCAAGCCCTCATGGCTGTGGCTCGCCCTGCGCGACGACCGCGTCGTGGCCCGGGCCGGCTGGTGGTCCCGCCCCGGCGACGACCACCCGCTCCTGATGGACATCTTCGACCTGGCCGGCGACCCGGCCGACGCCGTGCGCCTGCTCGACGCCGCCCTGCCCGCGGTCACGCCGGCCGGGGCGACCCATCCCGAATACCTGCGCTTCGTCCCGCCGGACTGGCGTACCCACCCGCACGCCTGGCTGGGCGTGCTGGAGAGCACCGGCGCGAAGCTGTTCGTCGAACGCCTGCGGCTGGAATGGCGCCCCGGCACACCCCCGCCCGCGCCGACCGGCCGGCTCACCTTCCGCGAGCCGCGCGACCCCGACGAACTGATCGAGCTGATGACGCTCGTGGTCGACGGCTCGCTCGACGCGCACAGCCGGCACGAACTGACCCGGATGACCGCCGCCGAGTCGGCCCGGCAGCAGTACCACGAGGAACTGGAGCGCTACGCCAGCCCGCATTCGTGGTGGCGGGTCGGCACCACGCCGGACGGCGAGCCGGTCGGCTTCGTCATCCCCGCCCACAACGGGTACAACCATGTCATCGCCTACATCGGCGTCGTACCGGCCCACCGCGGCCACGGCTACGTCAACGACCTCCTGGCCGCCGGCACCAGCCTGCTCGCGGCCGAGAACGCGCCCCGCATCCGGGCCGCGACCGACGTCGCCAACACCCCGATGGCGGCCGCCTTCGCCCGAGCCGGCTACCGCACCGTCGAGCACCAGATCGACCTGAACTGGCACTGACCCCTTCGCTGGTCCGCCGCCTCCCGCCTGTACCGGGGAGGCGGCGGGCATCCGCTACCCTTCGGCGCTGTGATGATGCGGGTGTTGTTCACGGCGGCCTTCGCGCTGGCCATCCTGGTCTCGGTCAGCCTGCACGAGGCGGGACACCTGCTCAGCGCGAAGCGCTTCGGGATGCGGGTCACCCAATACTTCGTGGGGTACGGGCCGACGATCTTCTCCTGGCGCCGCGGCGGAACCGAGTACGGCCTCAAGGCCATCCCGCTCGGCGGCTTCTGCAAGATCGTCGGGATGACCCCGCACGACGACGACGTCGACCCGGCCGACCAGCACCGGGCCATGTGGCGGTTCCCGGTGTGGAAGCGCACCGTGGTCATGGTCTCCGGTGTGATGGTGCAGTTCGCGCTGGCCATCGTCACGCTCTGGTTCGCCGCCGCGTACGTCGGTGTGCCCAACCTCGACTATCCACAGAGCGAGGCCGACCTGGCCGCCCAGCCGGCCGCGATCACGATCGGCGACTGTGTCACGCCGGACGCCGCCCGGGCCTGCACCCCCGCCGACCCGGTGGCGCCGGCCAGGACGGCCGGGCTGCGCACCGGTGACGTGCTCACCGCCGTCAACGGGGTGCCGATCGCCACCTACGCCGACATGCTGCGGGTCGTCCGGCAGACCAGACCCGGCCCGGCCGAGGTGGCCTACACCCGGGACGGGCAGCCCGCCGTGGTGCGGGCCGACCTGAGCGCGGTCCAACGCCCGCCGGTGGACAACCCGGCCGGCCCGGTCGCCACGGTGGCCGCCCTGGGCGTCGGCCTGCACATCTCCGCCCCGCGCGAGGTGACCTACGGCCCGGCCGGCGCGGTCGGGGCGACCGTGACCTACTCCGGCTGGATGGTCGGCCAGACCTACGAGTCGGCCAAACGCATCCCGTCGAAGGTCCCCGCGCTCTGGCGCTCGATCACCGGCGCCGAACGTGACCCGAACACCCCGATCAGCGTGGTCGGGGTCAGCCTGATCGGCGGGGAGGCGGCCTCGCTCGGCCTCTGGTCGACGGTGTTGATGATCTTCATCGGGCTGAACGTGTTCATGGGCTTCTTCAACCTGCTGCCGCTGCTGCCGCTCGACGGCGGGCACATCGCCATCGCCTGGTTCGAGCGGGCCCGCTCCTGGGCCGCCGCGCGGCTGGGCCGCCCCGACCCGGGCCGCGTCGACTTCTTCAAGCTGATGCCGCTGACCTACGTGGTCATCCTCATCGGCGGCGCCTTCACGCTGCTCACCCTGACCGCCGACATCGTCAACCCGATCACCATCCGGTAGCGCCCGCCCCTTGCCGCCAGCGCCCGCCCTCGGCGGCCAGGCGCCCACGCTGCCCACTCGCCCTCGCTGCCGCCACGCACCCCGCAGTGGTAGGCCCTGACGGTCTCCGGGCGGCCGATGCCGTGCCGGCCTACCACTGCTCGAAGCAGGGGCAGAACCTGACGGTATTCGGGGCTCTCTAGCCGTTCTTGCGGCTCAGGCCGGGGATCAGGGTGATGCCCGCGATCATCGAGCCGGTCACCGCCGTCGAGTAGGCGACGAACAGGGCCAGCCCCTCGCTGTTGGCCGAGGCCAGGACGACCAGCGACAGCACGAAGCCGGTCATCAGCGAGCCCATCACCAGGGTCCAGGCGGCCAGTTTCTGGGCCGATGTCCAGCGCGGGGACATCGAGGCGAGGACCATGCCGGCGATGGGGGCCACCACCGGCAGGACGAAGCCGCCGCCCATCAGGAGGCCGATCGCGGCGCCGTCGGCGGCGGTGCGGTCGGGGACGGGAGCGACGGGGGGCTCCGGGCGGCGGTACGGGAGTGGCGGCGGGGCCAGGGGCAGGCGCAGGTGGGCGGGCATGCGGCCGCGGCGTACGGCGCCGACCAGGGCTTCCGGTGGACCGAGCCGGCCGACGATCTGGGCGGGGTCGGCGAGCGGGTCGGACACCGACGTACGCCGCATCGCGATGTAGTCGGCGACCGTGGTCATCAGCTCGTCCCGCAGGCCGGGCGCCAGGTCCTCGCTCTCCGCCCAGAGCGCGGCGAGGTAGTCCAGGACGATCACGTCGGTGTGCGCCAGCGGCGCCGTGGAGTCGAGCTGCTCTGCCTGGTGAGGTGCGGAGGTCATGGTGGGAGCATGTCGGCCGGGGTGCGGCCCGCACATCGGCCCGCGGGCAGGACGTGTGCGGGGGCGACTACGACTTTCAGCCGACCGGGGCGGGCTCGCGGAGGACGCGGCGGTGACGCGCGACGATCGGCAGCTCGGTGCGGGCGGCGGCCGACCGGCGCAGCTGCTCGGCGCGCCACAGATAGCCGATGTCGCGACCGAACGACCAGGTCAGCGAGATCAGCGCGACGGCCAGACCGGCAAAGGCGATCGGGTACGGGAGGATGTGCGCCGTCGCCACGACCAGCACCACACCCTGGGTGGCGGCGACCACCTTGCGGGAGAACTTCGGCGGCAGCGGGGCGGTCAGCCACGGCGCCGGCCAGGAGGCGGCCACGAAGACGTAGCGGAACGCGCCGATCGCCACCGTCCACCAGCCGAACGTGCCGGCCACGAAGACGCTGAGCACCAGGATCAGGAACGCGTCGATCTCCATGTCGAAGCGGGCGCCGAGCGTCGTCGAGCTGCCGGTCCGCCGGGCCACCTGGCCGTCGACGCCGTCGAGCGCGAGCGCCACGCCGACCAGGGTGACCAGCGCCACCATGTGGATGGGCCGGGTGAACGAGGTCACGACCAGCGCGGTCACCCCGCCGACCATCAGCGCACGGGCGAAGGTGACCAGGTTCGCGGGGCCGAGCCTGGTGAGTCCGGCGCGGCGCAGGCCGAGCGCGAGCAGGGCGCAGAGCACGATTCCGTACGCGGCGCCGGCCGCGAGTCCGCCGGTCGAGAGGCCCACGGTCGCCCCCAGCGCGATCAGCAGACCGGCCTGGACGAGCAGGCCGAGCGCCGGTCCACGACTGCTGGACGTAGCCGACTGGGTACTGGATGTCACCGTGCCTCCCGGGTGGCAAGATCGGTTGCCGCGTAGTGTTGCCGCTGTCTAACCCGAATACGCTCGCCGAGCCGCATTCGGTTCAGCCTGTCTAGGAGTCCTTCTATGTCGGACGGCGCACGCGCCTTCTGGTTGGCTTTCCCGGGACGGGGCGAGATACGCACCGAAGACCTGAGTGATCCGTCGGATGACGAAATTCTGGTGCGTACGCTGCACTCCGGCGTGAGCCGCGGCACCGAGACCCTGGTCTTCGCCGGCGGCGTGCCCCCGAACCAGCACGACGTGATGCGCGCGCCCCATCAGGTGGGCGACTTCCCGGGCCCGGTCAAGTACGGCTACCTCAACGTCGGCGTGGCCGAGACCGGCCCGCTCGAGGGCCGCACCGTGTTCTGCCTCTACCCCCATCAGACGAGGTACGTGGTGCCGGCCGCCGCGGTCACGGTGGTGCCCGACGGCGTGCCGCCCGCCCGGGCCGTGCTCGCCGGAACGGTGGAGACCGCGGTGAACGCCGTCTGGGACGCGGCGCCGCTGATCGGCGACCGGATCGCGGTGGTCGGCGGCGGCATGGTCGGCTGCTCGGTGGCCGGGGTGCTGGCCGGGTTGCCCGGCGCCCGGGTGCAGTTGGTCGACGTGGACGAGTCCCGGGCCGCCGTGGCCGAGAGGCTGGGGGTGGGCTTCGCGACACCGGCCGAGGCCGCGGGCGACTGCGACGTGGTGATCCACGCCAGTGCCACCTCGGCCGGGCTGACCCGCTCGCTCGAACTGCTCGCCCCGGACGCCACGGTCGTCGAGCTCTCCTGGTACGGCGACCGCCCGGTGACCGTGCCGCTGGGCGAGTTCTTCCACTCGCGCCGGCTGACCGTGAAGTCGAGCCAGGTCGGCGGCATCCCGCCGGGCCGGCGTCGTACGTACGCGGAACGCCTCGCTCTTGCCCTTGATCTGCTGAAGGACGACCGGTTCGACGCGTTGATCACGGGCGACTGCGCCTTCGCCGAGCTGCCGGACGTGCTGCCGCGGCTGACCGACGGGTCGTTGCCCACGCTGTGTCACATCGTCAACTACGAAGGGGAGTAAGAGCTTGTTCAGCATCACCGTCCGCGACCACATCATGGTCGCGCACAGTTTCTCCGGCGACGTCTTCGGGCCCGCGCAGAAGCTGCACGGCGCCACCTTCATCGTGGACGCCACGTTCCGGCGCCCCGAGCTGGACGCGGACAACATCGTCGTCGACATCGGCCTGGCCGGCGAGCAGCTGCACGCCATCTGCGGGAAGCTCAGCTACCGCAACCTCGACGACGAGGCCGACTTCCGGGGGATCAACACGTCGACCGAGTTCCTGGCCAAGGTGATCGCCGACCGGCTGGCGACCGCGATCGCCGAGGGCGCGCTCGGAGCCGGCGCCTCGGGCCTGGCCGGCCTCCAGGTGACGCTGCACGAGTCGCACATCGCCTGGGCCGCCTACGAGCGCGAGCTCTGAGGCCCGACCTCGACCACAACCTCGAACAGGCCGGGCCGGGCCGTCACCCCCGCGACCCGCTGCCCGGCCGGGGTGAAGTCCCGGAACACCGCGCGGTAGGACTCGACGTCCGCCCACAGCGCGACGTTGACGTACTGGAACGTGGTGTCGTTCAGGCCGGTGTTGCGGTGCAGCCTGGCCTGGACGAAACCCGGCGCCGTGGCGAAGTGGCCGATCGTGTCGCGCCAGGCCCGCAGGAACTCGTCCTCGGCGGCCGGCTCGACGGCGAAGCAGTTGATCAGCGTGACGGTCATCGGGGCTCTCCCAGGGTGACGATGATCCGGCCACGGGTGTGGCCGGTGGCCGAGGCGGCCTGAGCGTCCCCGGCCCGGTCCATCGGGAAGGTGCGGGTGACGGGCAGGGTGAGCCGGCCGGCCGCGACCAGGCGGGCGCCCTCGCGCAGAGCCGGGGTCCGGTCGCGGCCGAAGCCGGTGGAGACCGAGGCGCCGTGGCCGGGGGCGCTGAAGTCGGCGATGGACACCACGGCGGCCGGGTCGCCGGTCAGCCGGATCAGCTCGGGGATGACGCCCGAACCGGCGATGTCCACGGCGGCGTCGACCCCGGCCGGGGCGAGCGCCCGCACCCGGTCGACCAGGCCCGGACCGTACGTGGTGGGCACGGCGCCGAGGGCGGCCAGATAGTCGCGGCCGGCCGGGCCGGCCACCCCGATGACGGTGGCGCCGCGCTCGACGGCGAACTGGACGGCCGCCGACCCGACGCCGCCACTGGCCCCGTTGACCACGACGGTCTGCCCGGCCCGGACCCGGGCGTCGTCCAGGACGCGCAGGGCGGTCTCGAACGGCGTGGCGAAGCCGGCCGCTTCCACCAGCGTCACCCCGCGCGGCGCGTGCGCCCAGGAGGTGAGCACGGCGTGTTCGGCGTACGTGTCCCGGCCCGAGCCGAACACCGCGTCGCCCACCTCGACGCCGGCCACCCCGGCGCCCACCTCGTCGACGATGCCCGCGGCGTCACCGCCGACCCCGGCCGGCAGCCGCAGCGGACGGACCTCCCGGAGCAGGCCCTGCCGGACCTTCCATTCCAGCCCGTTCACGCCCGCGGCCCGCACCGCGATCCGGATCTCGCCCGCGCCCGCGTGCGGCTCGGCGACCTCGGCGATCTCCAGCACTTCCGGCCCGCCGTAGCGGGCGAATCGCACAGCCTTCATGACGGCATCGTCGCCACGGATGCGGTGTATCGGCGCTAGTAGCGGCCTCGACGCACGAATCCGGCATGATCGACGACATGCTGATGGAATCCGATGACCTCGACCGGAGCCTGATGCACGCGCTGCACCTGGACGGGCGGGCGCCCTTCGCCCGGATCGGCGAGGTGCTCGGGGTCTCCGACCGCACGGTCGCCCGCCGCTACGCCCGGCTGCGCGAGATGGGCGTGATCGCGCTCGTGGGTGAGGTGGATCCGCGCCGCCTGGGCGGATCCGAGCAGGTGATCCGCATGCGGTGCCGGCCCGGGTCGGCGGCCCCGGTGGCCGAGGCGCTGGCCCGGCGCGACGACACCCGGTGGGTGGTCCTGCTCTCCGGCGGGACCGAGATCAGCGCCGGCCTGCGGGCCTGGTCCGCGAGCGCCCGTGACGAACTGATCCTCCAGCGGCTGCCGCGCACCGCCCCGGTCGTCTCGGTCACCGCGCACGGCGTGCTCCACGTGTTCAGCACCGCCCGGCACGGCTTCGAAGGCGCCGGGCCGCTCACCGCCGACCAGATCGCCGCTCTCCGCCCGGCCTACGAGGATGTCGCCGGCACGCATCTCACCGACGCGGACCGTCCCCTGGTGGAAGCCCTCGCGGTCGACGGCCGTGCGCCCTACCCCGTGCTGGCCGCGGCGACCGGCTGGTCCGAGTCGACGGTGGCCCGCCGCGTCCACGCGCTCCGTGCGGCCGGCTTGCTCCGCTTCGACCTCGACGTCAACGCGGCCGCGCTGGGCCGGCCCACCGAGGTGCGCATCTGGGCCAGCGTGCCGCCCGGACATCTGGCCCGGACCGGCGCCGCGATCGCCGCGCATCCGGAGGTCGTGTTCTGCGCGGCCACCACCGGGCCGACCAACCTGCTGGTCTCGGCCGTCCTCCGGGACGACCACGACCTCTACCGCTACCTGACCGAGGACCTGGGCGCGCTGCCGCTGATCGGCGAGGTGCAGACCGCGCCGGTGATCCGCGTCGTCAAGCGCGCCGGGCGCCGCCCGTGATCAAGAACCGGCACCCCGGATGGTGCCTCACCACCCGGCTCGTGGTTGCGTGTACGTGAGGCATATAGGTGCGCAGAGCAAGAACAAGTGTGACGCGGTGACGCGTATAGGTGCGCAGAGCAAGAACATGTGTGACGGGCTGACGCATGTGGGTGCTCGGAGCAAAGGGACGTGATGGGGCAAGTCGGTAGGTATTTCGTGCTGCCCGGCGGCGTGGACGATCCGGAGCGGCCGAGCGGCGGCAACCGCTACGACCGGGCCGTCTGTGATCGGCTCGACGGGGTGCACGAGATCGCGGTGCCCGGCTCGTGGCCGCGGCCGTCGGAACGGCAGGCGAAGGCCCTCGATGCCGCCCTCGGCGACATTCCGGAAATGTCCGATGTGGTGATGGACGGGCTGGTCGGCTGCGGGGTGCCGGATGTCGTGGAAGCGGCGGCGCGACGCGGGCTGCGGGTGGTCATGGTGGTCCATCTGCCCCTGGGGGACGAGTCGGCCGACGCGGCCGATCTGGTGCCGCTGGAGCGACGCGCGCTGCACGCGAGCGCCGCCGTGGTGGTGACCAGCGAGCAGGCGGCCCGCCGGGTGGTCGAATTGCACGAGTTGCCGGAGAACAAGGTGTTCGTCGCGCCGCCCGGTGTCGATCCGGCGCCGGTGGCCGAACCCTCCCCCGGCGGCGGGCGCCTCCTCTGCGTCGCGGCGCTCTCCCACCGCAAGGGCCAGGACGTGCTGATGCGGGCCCTGGCCACGCTGGGCGACCTGGAGTGGACCTGCACGTTCGTCGGCGCGGGAACGCCACCGGACCTGGCCGCCCTCGGAGGGCCGGACGACGGCGCGGCGGCCGTTGACCTCGGCGGGCGCGTCGTGTTCGCGGGGGCCAAGGGCGGGGCAGAGCTCGATGCCGCGTACGCGGGGGCGGATCTGCTGGTTCTGCCGTCGCGGGCGGAGACCTACGGGATGGTGGTGACCGAGGCGCTGGCCCGGGGTGTGCCGGTGCTGGGCACCCAGGTCAGCGGGGTGCCGGAAGCGCTCGGCGCGGCCCCCGACGGTACGGCGCCGGGGCGGCTGGTGGCGCCGGGCGATCCCGGGGCGCTGGCCACGGCGCTGCGGGAATGGCTGACCGACGGGACACTGCGGGAGCGGTGGCGGGCGGCGGCACGGGCGCGGCGGGAGACGCTGCGCGGCTGGGATGAGACGACCCGACTTTTGAGCGAGGTGCTGGGGCATGACGGGTGAGTTCAGCGCGGACTGGTTGACGCTGCGGGAGCCGGCCGACGCCGCCGCCCGGGACCGGGGGCTGGTGGACGCGCTCCGGGCGACGCTGACCGGGCCGGTGGTGGTACGCGATCTCGGCTGCGGGACCGGGTCGATGGGGCGGTGGCTGGCGCCGCAGCTCGGCGGGCCGCAGCACTGGGTGCTGATGGACCGGGACCCGGCGCTGCTGGAGCACGCGGGCGCCCACCTGCCGGACGGGGTGACCGTCGAGACGCGGCAGGGCGACGTGACCGGGCTGACCGGGGCCGACCTGGCCGGCACGTCGCTGGTCACCTGTTCGGCCCTGCTCGACCTGCTGACCGTCGACGAGGTCGAGGCGCTGGCCGCGGCGTGCGCCGAGGCCGGGGCGGCCGCGCTGTTCACGCTGTCGGTGACCGGTGAGGTGTCGCTCGACCCGGCCGATCCGCTGGACGACGAGGTCGCGGCCGCGTTCAACGAACATCAGCGCCGGGCGATCGGCGGGCGGCGGCTGCTCGGGCCGGACGCCGCCGACGCCGCGGCCGCCGCGTTCGGGAAGGCCGGCGCGACCGTCACCGTGCGGCCGGCGCCGTGGCGTCTGGATACCGACAATGGGGCGCTCGCCACCGAATGGCTTCGGGGCTGGACCGGCGCGGCCCTCGAACAGCGTCCTGACCTGCGGTTGGACGACTACCGGGAGCAGCGGCGAAGCGCCGGATTCGTCGCGAGTGTCGGCCATGCGGACGTGCTCGCGACGTTTTGATTGAACCGATCCGCGGCAGCTCGGCGTACAGGAGGGTGTACGAGCTACCGAGGGGACAGCAATCGTGACGCGAACGGTCTGGGCATGGGTACGTGTGCTCGGTGGCGCAGCCATCATCGGCCTCCTGATCTGGAAGCTGGGCACCGGCGCCTTCCTCGACGGCCTGCGGGTGATCGACGGCGGCACGTTGCTGGTGGCCTTCGGCATCGGCGTCACGACCACGGTGTTCAGCGCCTGGCGCTGGTGCCTGGTGGCCCGGGGGATCGGGATGCGCCTGCCGATGCGGGCCGCGATCGCCGACTACTACAAGGCGTTGTTCCTGAACGCGGCGCTGCCCGGCGGGGTGCTCGGCGACGTGGACCGCGCGGTGCGGCACGGCAAGGACACCGGTGATGTCGGCCGCGGCGTCCGCGCGGTGGTGCTGGAGCGTACGGCGGGCCAGATCGTCCTCTTCGTCGTCGGCCTGACCGTGCTGGTCACCGTGCCCTCGCCGGTCCTGGACGTGCTGGCGCGGCACGGAGCCGCGGCGGCGGCGACCACCCTGGCCATCCTCGCGGCCGGCGCGATCGTCGTGCTCGGCACGCGCCGCCTGCGCAGCGGCACCTCGCGGATCGCCAAGGGCGCGCGCACCGGGCTGGCCGAGATCCGCACCGGCCTGCTGTCCCGGCGCAACTGGCCGGGCGTGCTGCTGGCGTCGAGCGTCGTGCTGGCCGGCCACCTGGCGACGTTCGTGGTCGCCGCCCGGGCCGCCGGTTCCACCGCCTCGGTGCTGCGGCTGGCCCCGCTGATGCTGCTCGCGCTGCTGGCGATGACGCTGCCGCTGAACGTGGGCGGCTGGGGACCGCGTGAGGGCGTGACCGCGTGGGCGTTCGCCGCCGCCGGGATGAGCGCCACCCAGGGCCTGACCATCGCGGTGGTGTACGGCGTGTTCGCCTTCGTGGCGGCGCTGCCCGGCGCGGTGGTGCTGATCGCACGCTTCGCGGCCCGGTCGCGTACGACGGCGCCCGTGGCCGTGGCCGAGCCGGTGCTCGAGCCGGTGGCCGTTCCGCAGGTCGGGCCGGAGGTCGCGCCCGCCTTCATCCCGGCTCAGCGTCCCGCCCCGCGCGTCCTGGCAACGACTGGTGCCTGAGCTACCCGGCGTACCGGTCCGAGAGCGCGTACCTGAGCAGGACCACGTCGCCGATCTGCTGAACGGAAGCCAGGTCGGCGCGGCGGTCGCGGCCCCACGGGAAGACGCCGTCGTGCACGAAGCGCGGCGCCCGGGAGTCACCGACGAAGATCGGCGCGACCACGAGCTGGAGCTCGTCGGCCAGGCCGGCGCTGAGGAACTGGGTGTGCATCGTGCCGCCGCCCTCGACCATCAGCCGGCCGACGCCCCGCTCGTGCAGGTCGGCGGTGACCCGGTGGACGTCGACCGGCTCGCCGCCGTCGACCACCTCGGCCGCGTCGCCGAGCCGCTTGCGCGCCAGCTCGACCGTTCCGGAGGCACAGTAGACGAGCTTCGTCACGTCGCCCGTGGTGAAGAACCGCGCCGCCGGGTCGAGGTCGCAGCTGCTGGTCACGGTCACCTTGATCGGGGTCGGGGGTTGACCCCGGGCCGCCCGGCGGGCCCGGCGCTCGGCCGAGCGGACCAGCAGCCGGGGATCGTCGGTGCGGACGGTGGCCGCCCCGACCAGGATCGCGTCGCAGCCGGCCCGCACCTCGTCGACCCGGTCGAAATCGGCCTCGTTGGACAGCAGCAGCCGTTCCACCGCGGTGTCGTCGACATATCCGTCGATGGACATGCCGCAGCTCAGCAGCACGTACGGTCGCTCACCCACCGATGTTCCCTTCCTGGCGAGCGACGATCGTCACCCTGGCCGATCACGATGCGTCCAAGATAATCGGAGCTTCGATTGCTGGCACATTCACATCCTGTTACGGCATGGTGACGGAGATCTTTGGGCATCGTGCCGGGGGCGCGAGGCCGCAGTACGAGGAGGGCCGATGAGACAGACACCCGAGGCGGTCGTACGGACGCAGGTGACGGTTCCCTTGCGGTTCGGCGACGGCTACACCAGCAGTGCCCGCGTGTTCACCTTCGACGGGTTGGTGGACGGCAAGGAGCACCTGGCCCTGGGCCTGGGTGACTGGCGTCGGGCGGTGGCCCGGTCCTCGGTCGGCGGCCGCCCTCCCCTGGTCCGGCCACACAGCGAGTGCCTCACCGGCGACGTCTTCGGCAGCCAGCGCTGCGACTGCGGTCCCCAACTGCGGGAGGCGGTGGAACGGATCACCGAGGCCGGCGGTCTCCTGCTCTACCTGCGGCAGGAGGGCCGGGGCATCGGGCTCTACGCCAAGCTCGACGCGTACGCGCTGCAGGACGCCGGCCTGGACACCTACGAGGCGAACGTGGCCCTGGGGCACGGCGAGGACGAGCGGGACTACACCGTGGCGGCGCAGATGCTGCTGGCCCTGGGCGCGGAACGCATCCGGCTGCTGAGCAACAACCCCGACAAGACCGAGCAGTTGAAGGCGGCCGGGGTGAAGGTCGAGGAACAGATCCCCACCGGTGTGCACGTATCCGCGGCAAACGTCCGTTATCTGGCCACAAAGGCGTCACACACCGCCCATACGATCGATCTTCCGCTGGCGGAGTGAGCCGGAAGGTCCGGCATACGGCAGGATGGGGCGGTGACCGTGCCCGCCGATGACGGGCTGCTCGCCGACGCGATCGAGCAGCTGCCGTTCATCCTGGCCGTCTGCGAGGGCCCCGACCTGCTGATGGTGTCCGTCAGCGGGGCCACCCGGGCGGTGCTCGACGGTCGCGACATCATCGGCCGGCCGGTCCGCGAGGTACTCAGCGACCTCGTCGGCCAGCAGATCCCCGACGCCTACCACGAGGTGTACAAGACCGGCGAGCCCAGCAATGGCCAGGAGTGGCGGGTCCACCTGGACGCGCCCGGCGGCGGCACGATCGAGATGTGGGCCAACTTCACCATCGTGCCGTGGCGGAACCCCGACGGATCGCTGCGCGGCGTGATCGGCGCCGGCTTCGACGTGACCGAGAGCGTACGCAGCCGCCTGGCCGCCGAGGCCGAGGCGGCCGACCTGCAGGAACGCTACGAGCAGACCCGCGACGTGGTGGCCGCCCTGCAACGCGAGCTGCTGCCGGCCGGCCTGCCGGTGGTGCCCGGGGCCCAGATCGCGGCCAGCTACCTGCCCGCGGTGGCCGACAGCGCGGCCGGCGGCGACTGGTTCGACGCGGTGACCCGCCCGGACGGCACGGTGGCCCTGGTCGTGGGCGACGTGGTCGGCCACGGTGTGACCGCCGCCGGCGTGATGGGCCAGCTCCGCGCGGTGCTGCGCGACCGGCTGGACACCGGCGACCACCCGGTCGACGCGTTCGCGGCGGCCGACCGCCTGGCCCGCCGGCTCCCGGCCGCCCACGCCACCACGGTCTGCCTCGCGCTGCTCGACCCGGCCGACGGCTCGCTGACCTACTGCACGGCCGGGCATCCGCCGCCCCTGGTCGTGACGGCCGCGGGTGAGAGCCGCTACCTGCCCGGCACCGGCGGCACCCCACTGGGCACCGGAGCGCTCTTCCCCGTACGCACCGCGACCCTCGCCGAAGGCGACGTGCTCGTCCTCTACACCGACGGCATCCTGGAGCGCCCCGGCCGCACCATCCCGGACAGCACCGCCGAGCTGGCCCACGTGGCGGCCGACAGCGCGGCCGGGCGGGCCCTGCGCGCCCCCGAGCTGAGCCCGGCCGAGCGGGTCTGCTCGCAGACGGTCGAGCTGCTGGTGCGCACCACCGGACACAGCGACGACATCACCGTGCTGGCCGTGCAACGGGTCGCCCCGCCCGGCCCGCTCGACCTGACCCTGCCCGCCGAGCCCGGGTCGCTGCGCCCGTCCCGCACGGCGATCGGCGAGTGGCTGACCGGGCTCGGCGCCACCGACCACGACACCTTCCTGCTGCAACACGCGCTGGGCGAGCTGGTGACCAACGCGATCGAGCACGCCTTCGACGGCGTCACCGACCCGCCGCGGGCGCCGGTGGTGCGGCTGCACGCCGAACTCGACGCGGCCGGCTGCCTGGAGGCGACGATCACCGACCAGGGCCGGTGGCGCGAACCGGCCCGGCAGTCGACGCGCGGCCGCGGCCTGGCGCTGACGTCGCAGCTGGTCGAGTCGATGCGGGTGGAGCCGACCGCGACCGGGACCGTGGCGACCGTCCGCCACACGCTGACCCGCCCCGCGCTGCTCGCCAACGCGTCCGCGCCGCTGCCCGCCGCGGCCCCGGCCGACTTCCACCTCGGTGAGCTGAACGGCGTCGAGGGCGGCGTACGCGTCCAGGGCCCGATCGACACCACCACGGCCGACCGCCTGGAACAGGGCCTGCTCCGGCGCAGCCGGGGCGGCACTTTGCCGCTCACCGTCGACCTCACCCTTGTCACCCACCTGGCCAGCGCCGGCGTCTCGGCGCTGCACCGGGTGGCCGAGCGGCACGGCCGGCAGGGCGGCAAGCTCACCCTGGTCGCGGCGCCCGACTCCCCCGCCCGGCACGTGCTCGCGCTCGTCGCCATCCCCGACGTCTCGATCGGATCCCCATGACCGGCGCCGTGCTCGACAGTGGACATCTCGAGGTCGGCGACGGCCACGCGCTCTACTGGGAGGAATGGGGCGCGCCGGACGGCGTACCCGTCGTCTGTCTGCACGGCGGTCCCGGCGCCGCCTTCAACGACACCCACAAGCTGCTCTTCGACCCGGCGCGCCATCGGGTGCTCTTCTTCGACCAGCGCGGGTGCGGCCGCAGCACGCCCACCGGCAGCGTCGAGCACAACACCTCGGCCGACCTGGTCGCCGACATCGACGCGCTGATGACCCACCGCGGCTGGGACACCGCCCACGTGGCCGGCGGCTCGTGGGGCTCGACGCTCAGCCTGCTCTTCGCGATCGCCCATCCGGCGCGGGTGCGCAGCCTGCTGCTCTGGAGCATCTACCTGCTGCGCCGGCAGGACGACGAATGGCTCACGCTGGGCGGTCCGCGCACGCACTTCCCGGCCGAGTGGGAGACGTTCATCGCCCCGGTCCCGGCCGATCGGCGGTCCAGCGGGAAACAGATCATCGATTGGTACGCCGGGAAGTTCCGCTCGCCCGACCCGGCCGAGGCTCTGCGGTACGCCCGGGCGTGGGTCACCTGGGAGCTGACCCTGTGTTCGATGAACTACGACGCCGCCGCGGTGGCCCGCTACGTCGACGAGGACGACAACACGGTCGCCTGCGCGATCATCGAGACGCACTTCGTCGGCAACAGCGGCTTCGTGCCGGAGAACTTCATCCTCGACTCGCTCGACGCCGTCCGGCACCTGCCGTGCCGGGTCGTCCAGGGCCGGTTCGACATGTGCACGCCGCCGGTCGAGGCGTACGACCTGGCCCGGGCGTACGGCGAGAACCTGACCCTGGAGATGGTCAACGCCGGACATCTGCGCACGGAGCCCGAGCTGATGGCCGCCCTCCGGACGGCCGCGATCTCGCTCGATTGATGGAGATTCCCGGGTTGTCCACAGGGTCCGGCCGTTCCCCCGGCGAGGTAACTACTATCGCTCAGTGACCTCGCCCAAGGACGTCCTCCATCAGGTCTTCGGCTACCCCGACTTCCGCGGGCAGCAACAAGAGATCATCGAGCACGTGACCGACGGCGGCGACGCCCTGGTGCTGATGCCGACCGGCGGCGGCAAGTCGCTGTGCTACCAGATTCCCGCCCTGGTCCGGCCCGGCACCGGCGTGGTGATCTCCCCGCTGATCGCGCTCATGCAAGACCAGGTCGACGCGCTGCGCACGCTCGGGGTGCGGGCCGGGTTCCTCAACTCGACCCAGGACTACTCGTCGCGCCAGCTCGTCGAGCAGGAGTTCATCGCCGGCGAGCTCGACCTGCTCTACGTCGCGCCCGAGGGCCTGGGCACGCCGTCGACCCAGCGGCTGCTCGAACGCGGCACGGTGGCGCTGTTCGCGATCGACGAGGCCCACTGCGTGTCCCAGTGGGGCCACGACTTCCGGCCCGACTACCTCCAGCTGTCGATGTTGCACGAACGCTGGCCCGACGTGCCGCGGATCGCGCTGACCGCCACCGCCACCACGGCCACCAAGGAAGAGATCGCCAGCCGACTCGACCTGACCCTGGCGCGACACTTCACGGCCAGCTTCGACCGGCCCAACATCCAGTACCGCATCGTGCCCAAGGCCGAGCCGCGCCGGCAGCTGATCTCCTTCCTGCGCAACGAACACCCGGGCGACGCCGGCATCGTCTACTGCCTGTCCCGGGCCTCGGTCGAGAAGGTCGCGGCCTACCTGGTCGACGAGGGCATCCCGGCGCTGCCCTACCACGCCGGGCTCGACCCGGTCATCCGCGCCACCAACCAGTCCCGCTTCCTCCGCGAGGAGGGGCTGGTCATGGTGGCCACGATCGCGTTCGGCATGGGTATCGACAAGCCCGACGTCCGGTTCGTGGCCCACCTCGACCTGCCCAAGTCGGTCGAGGGCTACTACCAGGAGACCGGGCGGGCCGGCCGCGACGGGCAGCCGTCCACGGCCTGGCTGGCCTACGGGCTGGCCGACGTCGTCCAGCAGCGCAAGATGATCGAGTCGTCCGAGGGCGACCTGTCCCACCGGCGCAACGCGGCCGCCCACCTCGACGCGATGCTGGCGCTGTGCGAGACGGTCACCTGCCGCCGGGCCCGGCTGCTCGACTACTTCGGGCAGCACGAGGTCACCGAGGGCGGCTGCGGCAACTGCGACACCTGCCTCAACCCGCCCGAGGCCTGGGACGGCACGGTCGCCGCGCAGAAGTTCCTGTCCACGGTCTGGCGGCTGCAACGCGAGCGCGGCCAGAAGTTCGGCGCCGGTCAGTCCATCGACATCCTGCTGGGCAAGGAGACCGAGAAGGTTCTGCAACACCGCCACCACGAGCTGTCCGTCTTCGGCATCGGCGCCGACCTGCGCGAGCCCGAGTGGCGCGGCGTCGTCCGCCAGCTCCTGGCCGCCGGCCTGGTGACGGTCGAGGGCGACTACGGCACGCTGGTGCTGACCGAAGACAGCACCTCGGTGCTCCGCGGCGATCGCAAGGTCATGATGCGCCGCGAGCCCGAGAAGCCGGCCAAAGCCCCGCGCGCGTCCCGCACCTCACCGTCGGCGGCGGCCACCCCGATGTCGCCCGAGGACGAGCCGATCTTCGAGCGCCTGCGGGCCTGGCGCGGCCGCGTGGCCAAGGAGCAGAAGCTCCCCGCGTACGTCATCTTCCACGACGCGACCCTGCGCGCGATCGCCGCGTTGCGCCCGACGTCCCTCGACGAACTGGGCACGGTCAGCGGCGTCGGCCGCGCCAAACTCGAGAAGTTCGGCCCCGACGTCCTCGAGACCCTGGCCGAGGGGTCAGCCCCCTGATCGGCAGGCAGCGGGAGTAGGCGCCGGGCCCGCCGCAACGAGGGCGGCGCGGACGGCCGGGCCGCCACCTCGACGGCTGTCCGGCTAGAGCGGCCGGGCGGGGCGGATCTTGCGTAGTTCGCGCAGCGCCTGGCGGCGGGTGTCGCCGGTCAGCGTGTCGATGTAGATCGTGCCGTCGAGGTGGTCGGTCTCGTGTTGCAGGGCCCGGGCCAGGAAGCCCTCGCCGTGGATGACCAGGGGCTCGCCGTGGTGGTCCTGGCCGGTGGCGGTCACCCGCAGGGCGCGGCGGGTCGGGAAGTACAGGCCGGGCACGGACAGGCAGCCCTCCTCGTCGTCCTGCTCGCCCTCGAAGTCGCTCAGCACCGGGTTGATCAGGTGGCCGATGACGTCGTCCACGTTGTACGAGAAGACGCGCAGGCTCACCCCGATCTGCGGTGCGGCCACGCCGGCCCGGCCGGGCTCGCGGACCGTGTCCTCCAGGTCGCGCACGAGCCGGCGAAGCTCGGCGTCGAAGTCGGTGACCGGGTCGGCCTCGGTACGCAGAACCGGGTCGCCGAACACGCGGATGGGCCTGATTGTCATGACCGTAAGCCTATCCAGCCGTTACCGCCGACGATGACAGGGCGGCGCGCAGCGGGCCGGCCTTGGCGGCGGCCTCGGCCACCTCGGCCGCCGGGTCGCTGTCCCAGGTGATGCCGCCGCCGGCCCAGACGTGCAAGTGGTCGCCGTCGGCCGCGGCGGTGCGGATGGTCAGGCCCAGGTCGAGGTGGTCGTGGCCGATCCAGCCGAGGGCGCCCATCGAGGCGCCGCGGCCGACCGGTTCGAGGCGGGCGATCTCGTCCAGGGCGGCCAGCTTGGGCGCGCCGGTGACCGAGCCGCCGGGGCACACCGCGCGCAGCAGCGACGCCAGGTCCACGTCGCCGTCCAAGGGGGCGGAGACGACCGACTCGGCCTGCCAGAGCCCACTCCATTCGCGTACGGCGAACAGCTGGTCGACCCGCACCGGGCCGGCGCCGGGCAGCCGGGACAGGTCGTTGCGCTCCAGGTCGACGATCATGATGTGCTCGGCCCGCTCCTTGGCCGACGTCAGCAGCTCGTGGCGGCCGGCCGGCGTGGCCGGGCGGGTGCCCTTGATCGGGCGGGTGATCACCCGGCCGTCGCGCACCTCGACCAGCGTCTCGGGCGAGGCGCAGCCGATCGCCCAGCCGTCACCGGCCAGCACGCCGCCGTAGCGGGCGCCGGCCAGCCGGGCCAGCCGGGACAGCGCCGGGATCGGATCGCCGGTGTAGGCCGCGGAGGCGTGCCCGACGACGTTGACCTGATAGATGTCGCCGCGGGCGATGGCCTCCCGGGCCAGCGCCACGGCCCGCGCATGGTCATCCGCGGTCCAGCTGTCGGCCCAGGGTTCCAGCGAGAAAGGCCGCGACGACAGCGCGGCGGGAGAAGGGGTCGCTCCCGGACGCAACGCGGAGGCCGATGCGCCGGCCGGTTCCGGACCGGATGAACCGTGCGCGAGGACGACGGCGTACACGTCAGGGAGGGCCGGCGACGGGGTCGGTGGTCCGACGGCGCCGCCGGCCATCACGGAACCGGCGGCGGCGGATACATAGAGTGCGGCGCCGCACGGAGTGCCATCGCCGGTCGGGTGGACTTGGGTGGCCGTTCGGCCGAGGTTTCGCACGCGCAGTCCGGCGGAGGAGAGGAACTCGGCGACAAGCTCTGCGGGGTCACCGCCGTCCGTCAGAGACCACTGGAAGGTAGATGACAGACGGTGACCGCCCTGGCCGGAGCTCAGTGATGCCGGAATGAGACATGAAGGAGGTGTCGGGAAGTGGTCGACAGCGCCCCTACCGTGGACCATCGGAAGCGAGGATTCTGGCAACGGGACGCCGTCACCCGCCCCATCCGCAGTCGTTCGGAGTGAGGTAACGTTCGTCACCGCAGTTGTGAATCATCACACAGCCCCTATCGGAGATACCCCTGATGTGCCAGCACAAGAGCCCTTGCCCACCCGCCGGAGCCACGGACCGCGAGGCCGCCCGGATCGTCGCGACCTGTCGCGAGCAGGGTTGGAGCCTGCTTTGCAACGGCGTCATCGTCTTTGAGGACACGGGCGAGATCCTGCCCGACGGAACGGTCATCGAGCCGCACCGCGGACCGGGTAAGCACGCCCTCGCGGCGTAACAAGAACCGCAAGGTTACCGCTACGCAAAGTAGCGACAGCAGGGCCGCGACCCGCACCCGAGCCGCGGCCCCCTCGCCGGGGACGATCAGTCCTCGAAGGCTTCCGGCGACGGGCACGAGCAGACCAGATTCCGGTCGCCGTAGGCCCCGTCGATCCGCCGGACCGGCGCCCAGTACTTCGACATCCGATCCACGCCGGCCGGGTACGCCGCCGCCGAGCGCGGGTACGGGTGCTCCCACTCGTCGGCCGACACCGAGGCCGCCGTGTGCGGCGCGTTCGCCAGCGGATTGTCGCCCGTCGGCCACTCACCGGCCGCGACCTGGGCGATCTCGGCCCGGATGGCGATCATCGCGTCGCAGAAGCGGTCGAGCTCGGCCAGGTCCTCGCTCTCGGTCGGCTCCACCATCAGCGTGCCGGCCACCGGGAACGACATGGTCGGCGCGTGGAAGCCGTAGTCGATCAGCCGCTTCGCCACGTCGTCCACCGAGACGCCGGTGGCCTTGGTGATCGGGCGCAGGTCGAGGATGCACTCGTGGGCCACCAGGCCGTTCTCCCCGGCGTACAGGATCGGGAAGTGATCGGCGAGCCGGGCGGCCACGTAGTTGGCGGCGAGCACCGCGACCGACGTCGCCGCGGCCAGGCCGTCGGGGCCCATCATCCGCAGGTAGGCCCACGAGATCGGCAGGATGCCGGCCGACCCGTGCGCCGCCGCCGACACCGCGTGGTGATCGCCGGACTCGAGCGGGTCGCCGGGCAGGAAGTCGGCGAGGTGGGCGCGCACCGCGACCGGGCCGACGCCGGGACCGCCGCCGCCGTGCGGGATGCAGAACGTCTTGTGCAGGTTGAGGTGCGAAACGTCGGCGCCGAACTTGCCCGGCCGCGCGAACCCGACCAGCGCGTTGAGGTTGGCGCCGTCCACATACACCTGGCCGCCGGCCTCGTGCACCTTGGCGCAGAGGTCGGCGATCGACGTCTCGTACACGCCGTGGGTCGACGGGTAGGTGACCATGATCGCGGCCAGCCGGTCGGCGTGCTTGACGATCTTGGCGTCGAGGTCGGCCAGGTCCACGTTGCCGTTGTCGTCGCAGGCCACCACGACCACGCGCATGCCAGCCATCACCGCGGAGGCGGCGTTGGTGCCGTGCGCGCTGGACGGGATCAGGCAGACGTCCCGGTCGAGGTCGCCCCGCGAGCGGTGGTAGCCGCGGATCGCGAGCAGGCCGGCCAGCTCGCCCTGCGAACCGGCGTTGGGTTGCACGGACACCGCGTCGTAGCCGGTCAGCTCGGCCAGCCAGCCCTCGAGCTGGGCGACCAGGGCCTCGTAGCCGGCGGTGCGCGACGCCGGGGCGTACGGGTGGATGTTCGCGAACTCGGCCCAGCTCACCGGCTCCATCTCGGTGGTGGCGTTGAGCTTCATCGTGCAGGAGCCGAGCGGGATCATGCCCCGGTCGAGCGCGTAGTCGCGGTCGGAGAGGCGGCGCAGGTAGCGCAGCATGCCGGTCTCCGAGTGGTGGGTGGTGAAGACCGGGTGGGTCAGGAACTCGCTGGTACGCGCCAGAGCGACCGCCCCGCACTCGGCCGGCGACGCGACCGTGGCCCCGAAGGCGCCCAGGACGGCTTCGACGTGCGCGTCGGTCGTCGTCTCGTCGCAGGCGATCGACACCGTGTCGGCGTCCACCAGGCGCAGGTCGATGTCCTGGTCACCGGCCGCGGCGACGATGGCGGCGGCTTGTCCGGGCACGCGCACGGTCACGGTGTCGAAGAACGCGTCGTGCGTCGGCGAGATGCCCGCCGCCGCGAGCCCGCCGGCCAGATCCAAGGCCTTCTGATGGATGCGCTTCGCGATCGCGCGCAGCCCGTCGGCGCCGTGGTAGACCGCGTACATGCTGGCCATCACCGCCAGCAGGACCTGCGCCGTGCAGATGTTGCTGGTCGCCTTCTCGCGGCGGATGTGCTGCTCGCGGGTCTGCAGGGCGAGCCGGTAGGCCTGGGCGCCGTCCGCGTCCTTGGACACGCCGACCAACCGGCCGGGCAGCGACCGCTCCAGGCCGGCCCGGACCGCCAGGTAGCCGGCGTGCGGGCCGCCGAAGCCGAGCGGCACCCCGAAGCGCTGGGTGGTGCCGGCCGCGATGTCGGCGCCGATCTCGCCCGGCGGCCGCAGCAGGGTCAGCGCGAGCAGGTCGGCCGCGACCGTGACCAGGGCGCCGGCGGCGTGGGCCCGCTCGACGAGCGCGGCGTGGTCACGGACCGCGCCGGAGGCGCCCGGGTATTGCAGGTGCAGCCCGAAGAACTCGTCGGGCAGGTCGTCGCCGCCCAGCGAGGCGTCGATCAGGCGCAGTTCGATACCGAGAGGCTCGGCCCGGGTACGCAGGATCGCGAGCGTCTGCGGGAAGGTGTCGGCGTCCACCGCGTACACCGAAGATCTGCTCTTGGACCCGCGCTTGGCCAGGGTCATCGCCTCGGCGACCGCGGTGCTCTCGTCCAGCATCGAGGCGTTGGCCGTGGTCAGCCCGGTGAGATCGGTGACCATGGTCTGGAAGTTGAGCAACGCCTCCAGGCGGCCCTGGCTGATCTCGGGCTGGTACGGGGTGTACGCGGTGTACCACGACGGGTTCTCGAGCACGTTGCGGCGGATCACGGCCGGCGTCACGGTGCCGTAGTAGCCGAGCCCGATCATCGGCGTGGTGACCTGGTTGTGGCCGGCGATCTCGCGCAGCTCGGCGATCGCCTCCTCCTCGGAGGCCGCCGCGGGCAGATCGAGCGTGCCGTGCCAGCGGATGACCTCGGGGATCGCGGCGCCCATCAGGTCGTCCAGCGTCGAGTAGCCGATCGCCTTGAGCATCTGGGACTGCTCGTCGGCGTCAGGACCGATGTGCCGGTTGGCAAAAGTCGTCATGGGCGCACTCCAGGCCGGGGGTCGTCGTGTCAGACCCTCCCCCTCTGTCGTACCCACGAAGGGTCCTTCAGAGTCGCCTGCCCGCGCGGTCCGTGTGCCTGAGAGGTTCCGGGGAGGATTTGCCCCTTCGGCGCCACCTTTGCTCCGGTGATCTCTCCCGCAGCGGCTGGCGACCAAACTACCAGTGCACCGGCTGATGATCTCGCTCCTAGAGTGTGGTGTGTGACCTACCACGCGGCGGACGACCGCTACCAGACGATGACCTACCGCCGGGCCGGCCGCAGCGGCCTGCGCCTGCCCGCGATCTCGCTCGGCCTCTGGCACAACTTCGGCGACACCCGGCCGCTCGAGACCCAGCGAGCCATCGTGCGGCGCGCGTTCGACCTCGGCGTGACCCACTTCGACCTGGCCAACAACTACGGGCCGCCGCCCGGCAGCGCCGAGTCGAACTTCGGCCGGCTGCTCGCGAGCGACCTCGCGCCGTACCGGGACGAGCTGGTCATCAGCACCAAGGCCGGCTACCACATGTGGGAGGGCCCGTACGGCGAGTGGGGCTCGCGGAAGTACCTGGTCTCGTCGCTGGACCAGTCGCTCCGGCGGATGGGCCTGGACTACGTCGACGTCTTCTACCACCACCGGCCCGACCCGGACACCCCGATGGAGGAGACGATGGCCGCGCTCGACGCGGTGGTCCGGGCCGGCAAGGCGCTGTACGTCGGGATCAGCAACTACACCGCCGAGCAGACCACCCGCGCCGCCGCGATCCTGGCCGAGCTCGGCACGCCGCTGCTGATCCACCAGCCGTCGTACTCGATGCTGAACCGCTGGATCGAGCGCGACCACCTGCTCGACGCGCTCGAGTCGGCCGGCGCCGGCTGCATCGCGTTCAGCCCGCTCCAGCAGGGCCTGCTCACCGACCGCTACTTCCAGGGCATCCCGGACGACTCCCGGGTGCGCACCAGCGTCTTCCTCGACGAGGACGCGCTGGACGCCAAAACGATGGGCCGGCTGCACTCGCTGAACGACATCGCCCAGGGCCGCGGCCAGTCGCTGGCCCAGCTGGCGCTGGCCTGGGCGCTGCGCGACCCGCGGATGACCAGCCTGATCATCGGCGCGTCGAGCGTGGCCCAGCTGGAGGCCAACATCGGCGCGCTGGGCAACCTGTCGTTCAGCCCGGCCGAGCTCGACGCGATCGACGGCACGGTCCTGGACCTGTGACGTCCTTCGTCCCCGAGCACACGATCCTGTCGGTCGTGGTCGGGTCCCGGGCCTACGGGCTCGACGGCCCCGGCTCCGACCACGACCGGCGGGGTGTGTTCGCCGCGCCCACCCGGCTGTTCTGGCGGCTGGACAAGCCGCCGACCCACCTCGACGGCCCCCGCGACGAGGAGTTCTCCTGGGAGATCGAGCGGTTCTGCACGCTCGCCGCGCAGGCCAACCCGACGGTGCTGGAGGTGCTCTTCTCGCCGCTGATCGAGACGATCACCTCCGACGGGCGGGCGCTGCGGGACGCGCGGCGGGCGTTCCTGTCGCGGCGGGTGGCCGAAACCTACGGCAACTGCGCGCGCGACCAGCTGGCCCGGGTCGAGGCCCGCCGCGAGCGCACCGGGGTGGTCAACCACAAGCAGGCGATGCACATGATCCGGCTGCTGCTGGCCGGGGCCCATGTGTTGCGTACCGGCGACATCCTGGTCGACGTGTCACCACTGCGGGACCGGCTGCTCGCGATCAAGCACGGCGAGGCGCCCTGGGCCGACTGGGCCACGGAACTGCTCGCCGACCTGGCCGCGGCCGCGACGGAAACCCGGCTGCCCGATCGGCCGGATCGCGAGACGATCGATCAGGTGCTCATCGGCGTACGCGAAAGGGGCCTGCAATGACCACCGAAGTGCCGGAGTGGGCCGGCCAGATCGCCACCGACCTGCCCTATCCCCTGGTCTTCGCGACCGTGAGCGGCGCACACCTGTACGGCTTCGCGTCCGTCGACTCCGACCTCGACCTGCGCGCCAGCCACGTGCTGCCCGCCGCCGAGGTGGTCGGCCTGCGCACCGGCCCCCAGACGCTCCAGGCCGACGGCCTCCGCGACGGCGTCGAGCTCGACGTGGTCAGCCACGACCTGCTCAAGTTCGCCCGCCTTCTGAACAGCCGCAACGGGTACGTGCTGGAGCAACTGCTGTCCCCGCTGGTGGTGGTGACCACGCCCGTGCACGCCGAGCTGACCGCCCTGGCGCCGCGCCTGGTCACCCGCAACCACGCCTACCACTACCTGGGCTTCGCGGCGACGCAGGAGAAGCTGTTCGCCAAGACCGGCGAGCTCAAGCCCGCGCTCTACCTGCTGCGCGTGCTGCTGACCGGCCGCCACCTGATGCGCACCGGCGAGGTGGTCGCCGACCTGCGGGAACTGGACGCCCCGGCCTACGTGCCCGACCTGATCGCGGCCAAGCGCGCGGCCGAGCACGGCCCGTTCCCGCCGGACGTGCGAGCGGCCCTCGACCACGACGTGGCCCGTCTGCGCACCGACCTGGAGGCCGCCCGCGACGCGTCCCGGCTGCCCGACCAGCCCGACCCCGACGCGGTCGGCGCCCTGCACGACCTGGTCGTCCGCGTCCGCCTCACCGGGCCGGCGGCAGCTCCAGGCCGTTGAGCATGGCCGCCGGGCCACCACCGAACGAGGTCAGGCGGCTGCGGACGGGACCCGGCAGGCGTGGGAGCAGGCGCATGGCCTGGGCCATGGCCCAGACCTGGGCGCGGCTGCCCGGGACGATCGAGGCCAGCACCGACGGGCCGATCCGGCGGGCGTGGCCGACCGGCTCGCGCAGCGCGGCCTCGTAACGGGCCAGGGCGGCCGGGATGTCACGGCCGTCGCCCAGTTCGGCCGCCAGCACGTACGCCCCGGCCGCGCGACCAGGACGCCATCCGGATCTGGGCGATCTCGTCGAAGTAGAAGTCGCCGGCCCGGCCGAAGTGCTCCAGGACCGGCGCCAGCCGCGGACCGAACGCGTCGCCGATCAGGTCCCGGGCGGCGGCCGGGGTGAGGTTCTCGATCGGCGTCCGGATCAGGAACAGGGCCCGGCCCAGGCCGGCCGTCGCGGTCGGATAGACGGTCGCCGCGAGGCCCGGCGCGGCGAACGACGCCACGGTGGGCCCGGCGTGCAGCACGTCGGGCAAGGTGTAGACCGCGAGGTAGGCCCCGAGGAAGTGCCGGTAGTCGCGCTCGGGGCCGAAGGCCAGCCCGCGTACGCCGGAGTGCAGCCCGTCCGCGCCGACGACCAGGTCGGCCTCCACCGTGCTGCCGTCGGAGAGCCGGGCGCTCGTGCCGTCAAGGCTCTCAGGCCCATCCGCTCGACGACCTCGACGGCCGGCCCGAAGAGGTCGACCGCGTGCCCGCCGTCGCCGGCCCGCATGGACGCCGCCCGTTCGACCACCGTGACGTCCCAGCCCTGCCGGCGCAGCCAGTAGGCGAGCACCGGCCCGGCGACGCTCGCGCCCGAGATCAGAGCGTGCATGCCGCGCCTCCCGCGTTTGATCACCTATCGGTAGGTAAAGGTATTTCTGACCGTCCGGTAAGTCTGGTGGAGTCGGTCGGCCAGTGGCCGGCTGCTCGACGGGTTCGCGCAGGATACGCTGTCCCCATGACCAGCCCCGTGGTGCACCTCGCGCGGCCGCACCGGCCCGTGGTGGTCGCCGGGAGCCTGCGCGAGCTGACCGGTCCCGAACACGGGCCGGTCGAGCTGCCGCTGCGTCTGTGGTGGGGCCCGCCGCGCGCGTTCGACCTCGACCAGCCCGACGAGTTGCTGTGGATGTACGAGAACGTGCTGCGTGAGGCCGTCCGCGCCGACGAGCTGCGCAACTACCTGCACGGGCCGACGCTGGCGCGGGTGTGGTCGCGGCTCAACCTCCCCCGCGGCGTACGCGCGGCGTGGGAAGCCCGCCACCGCGCGCTCGGCAAGTGACCGACTTCTTCACCGACGTCGCCCGCATCGCCCTGGGCGTGGCCGACAAGCACGGCTTCGTCCTCGGCGGCGGCGTCGCCTGGCTGGTCAACGGCCTGGTCCGCCGCCCCACCGAAGACGTCGACCTGTTCACCGACGCCGAGGACGGCGTGGCCGCGGCCGCCGAGGAGGTGGCGTCGGCGCTGGCCGGCGCCGGGTACGCGGTGGCCCGCGAGGCGCCCGACGAGATGTTCGACGGCATGGACGACCACCTGCGCGAGTTCCTGGTGGCCGACGGCGACCGGGCGCTGCGCCTGACGCTGTGCCGGCTCGACCGCCGCCGCGCGCCGGTGGTGATGGACATCGGGCCCGTCATGCACCTGGACGACCTGGTCGCGACCAAGGTGGCGGCGCTGGCCGGGCGGCGCGAGGTCCGCGACTACATCGACGTGGCGGCGGCGCTGGAGCGCTACCCGCTCGACCGGGTGCTCACGCTGGCCCGGGCGGCCGACCCGGCGCTGGACGACGAGGACCTGGCCGACGCCGGGCGCTACCTGGACCGGCTGGACGACGCCCGGTTCGCGGTCTACGGGCTCGGCCCGGCCGAGGTGGCGGCGCTGCGTCTCACCCTGCGCGACTGGCCACGATGAGTAGTCGGTCGCTCACTTTAGGGCTGCTACCGATCAGCACCCGCTCATCATCCAAGTCGCAATGGGCGCCGCCCAATCTTGTGTCAGGTCCCCCACCTCACGCGAAATGAGCTCCCCAGATGCGTACTCGAATCGGCTCCACCATCGCCGTCATCGCCGCCGCCGCCGGCCTCGCCGCCGGTGTGGCCGGCCCGATCTACTCCGCGCTCGGCGGCGACGCCCCCTCCACCAGCACCTCGGCGGCCGCCATGGGCCGCATCATGCGGTAACCCCGCCGCAAGGGTCCCCCGTGATGGCCGGGTACGAGCGCTCGTACCCGGCCATCACGGTGTCCATAGACTGGACATCATCATGAACCTGACCGAACGCCTGCCCGGCACCCCAGATCCCGAGACCGTCCTCGACGCCTTCACCGGCTGGGTGACCGAGCAGGGGCTGACGCTCTACCCGCACCAGGAGGAAGCGCTCCTGGAGATCACCACCGGGTCGAACGTCATCCTGAACACCCCGACCGGCTCCGGCAAGAGCCTGGTGGCCACCGGCGCCCACTTCGCCGCCCTGGCCGACAAGCGCACCACCTTCTACACCGCCCCGATCAAGGCGCTGGTGTCCGAGAAGTTCTTCGCCCTCTGCGCGACCTTCGGCGCCCACAACGTCGGCATGCTGACCGGCGACGCCAGCGTGAACGCGGACGCGCCGATCATCGCCTGCACCGCCGAGATCCTGGCCAACCTGGCGCTGCGCGAGGGCCCGGACGCCGACGTCGGCCAGGTGGTGATGGACGAGTTCCACTTCTACGCCGAACCCGACCGCGGCTGGGCCTGGCAGGTGCCATTGATCGAACTGCCCCAGGCGCAGTTCCTGCTGATGTCGGCCACGCTCGGCGACACCACCCGCTTCGTCGACGACCTCTCGCGGCGCACCGGCCGGTCGACCGCGGTGGTCGCCACGGCCGATCGGCCGGTCCCGCTGCTCTTCGAGTACGCCATGACGCCGCTGCACGAGACGATCGAGGAACTGCTGAACACCCGGCAGGCCCCGGTCTACATCGTCCACTTCACCCAGGCCGCCGCCCTGGAACGGGCCCAGGCCCTGATGAGCATCAACATGTGCACGCGCGAGGAGAAGGACAAGATCGCCGCGGCGATCGGCAACTTCCGGTTCACCGCCGGCTTCGGGCGTACGCTGTCCCGCCTGGTCCGGCACGGCATCGGCGTGCACCACGCCGGCATGCTGCCCAAGTACCGCCGCCTGGTGGAGACCCTGGCCCAGGCCGGCCTGCTCAAGGTGATCTGCGGCACCGACACCCTCGGCGTCGGCATCAACGTGCCGATCCGCACGGTCCTGTTCACCGGCCTGTCCAAGTACGACGGGGTGAAGACCCGGCTGCTCAAGGCCCGCGAGTTCCACCAGATCGCCGGTCGGGCCGGCCGGGCCGGGTACGACACCGTCGGCACGGTCATCGTGCAGGCGCCGGAACACGTGATCGACAACGAGCGGGCGATGCTCAAGGCCGGTGACGATCCCAAGAAGCGCCGCAAGGTGGTCAAGAAGAAGCCGCCGGAGGGTTCCGTCGGCTACGGCCGGCCCACGTTCGACCGGCTGATCGAGGCCGAGCCCGAGCCCCTGACGTCGTCGTTCCAGGTGTCCCACGCGATGCTGCTGAACGTCCTCGGCCGCGGCGGCGACTCGTTCTCGGCCATGCGCCACCTGTTGCTGGAGAACCACGAGGACCCGGCCGCGCAACGCCGCCACATCCGCCGCACCGTGGCCATCGCGCGCGCCCTCCTGGCCGGCGGAATCATCGAGAAGGCCGGCGGCACCTACCGCCTGGTCGAAGACCTCCAGATCGACTTCGCGCTCAACCAGGCCCTGTCCCCCTTCGCGCTGGCCTGCCTGGAACTGCTCGACCGCGAGTCACCGGACTACCCGCTCGACGTCGTGTCGGTGATCGAGGCGACCCTGGAAGACCCGCGGCAGGTGCTGTCGGCCCAGCGCCAGAAGGCCCGCGGCGAGGCCGTCAACGCGATGAAGGCCGAGGGCATCGAGTACGAGCAGCGGATGGAACTGCTCGAGGACGTCACCTGGCCCCGCCCGCTGCTGGAAATGCTCGAGGCGGCCTACGAGACGTACCAGCGTGGCCACCCGTACATCGCCGACCACGAGCTGAAGCCGAAGTCCGTGGTCCGCGACATGTACGAGCGGGCGATGACCTTCACCGAGTACGTGTCGTTCTACGGCCTGTCCCGCTCCGAGGGCCTGGTGCTGCGCTACCTGGCCGACGCGTACCGGGCGCTGCGGCAGACCGTGCCCGAGGAGGCCCGCACCGAGGAGCTGACCGACCTGATCGAGTGGCTGGGCGAACTGGTCCGCCAGGTCGACTCCAGCCTGCTCGACGAGTGGGAACGCCTGCGCGACCCGTCCTTCGACCCCGCTTCCGACGAGGCGGCGGCGCGCGTCGACGACAAGCCGCCCGCGGTCACCCGCAACGTCCGGGCGTTCCGGGTCCTGGTACGCAACGCGATGTTCCGCCGCGTCGAACTGGCCGCCATGCGCCGCTCCGGCGAACTGGGCGACCTCGACAGCGAGGCCGGCTGGACGGCCGACCGCTGGGCCGACGCCCTGGCCGACTACTACGACGAGTACGACCAGATCGGCACCGGCCCCGACGCCCGCGGCCCCGCGCTGCTGCACATCGAGGCGGGCCCGTCGACGTGGCGCGTCCGGCAGGTCTTCGCCGACCCCGACGAGGACCACGACTGGGGCATCGAGGCCACCGTCGACCTGGCCGCCTCGGACGAACTGGGCGCGGCCGCGATCCGGGTCATCGACGTCGGGCCGCTCTCGGAGGCCGAGCGCTGACGCCGCTGTTCTACCGGCGGCCGCTGTCCTAGTGGCGGGTCCAGGGCGCGCCCGGGCGGTCGCGGTCCGCGCTCTGCCCCGCGGTCAGGTCGAGCACGTCGAGCAGGCCGGGATCGTGCTCGACCGCGTGGTGCAGGTGCACGATCCTGGCCGCGCCGGCATCCGCGCCGGCCGCGCCGACGAGCCGCCACATCCCGTCATCGGCGCCGTGGCTCACCCGAAGGACGGGCTCACGACCGACCTCGCCGGCCTGAACGCAGGTGGTGCCCAGCAACCAGTGCCGCATCCACCAGGCGCGCCGGTCCCGCTCCATGACCTGGTCCGCGACCCACCAGACGAACGGCAGATCCGGGTGGGCGCGGGCCTGCTCGGCGCTCAGATCCGGGCCGCCCTCGGGCACCCGCTCGAACGGCTCGTCGGTGAGCGAGTACGCGGGCCCGCCCTCATGCTCGAACACCACGGCATGAAACGTCCCGCCGCCCGGATTCCCGGCCCCGATGCCGACCGTCAGCCGCCCGACATGGTGCTCGGCGGCGTCGGCCCACCCGAACGCGTAGGAGGCGAGCTCACCCCCGGGCCCGACGAACTCCCCGAACGCCCGCCGGTCCATGCCTGAAGCATCGTGGGTCGGCGCCTCGGCGAGCGAGCCCTCCTGAACCTGGATCTGCACGCCCGCGAATGTAGCGGAGCACGGGCGCCCATCCACAGTCGCCGTCTCCTGTGGACAGCGCCCGCCGGACCCGCCGCCCGCGTGCTACCTTCCCGCCCACCCAGAGGGGTGGGGGCGGCGGCGGTGGCCGCGTCGAAATCAAGATCATTTCGCGGGCCCGGCCGGCGCGGGTGCCGACTCAGACGCGCAGCGCAGGCTCGGCGGGTTCTTCCGGCCCGACCGACGGGCCGGGCGCGGCCGGCGCGGGCGACGGCTCAGACGCCAGCGCGGGCTCGGCGGTCCCTTCCGGCTCGGCGGGCTCCTCGGGCTCGGCGGCCTCCTCCGGCTCGGCCGATGGGGCGGGTGCCGCGGACGGGGCAACGCGGGCGCCCGTGCGTTCGGCGCCGATGCCGGCCAGGACCACGAAAGCTATGCCGGCCACCGCGATCGCCGTGGGGGCCTGGCTCAGCACGAGCAGGCCGATCAGCAGGGCGAAGGCCGGCTCCAGGGCCATCAGGGTGCCGAAGGCGGCGGTTGTCAGGCGGCGCAGGGCCAGCAGCTCCAGGCTGAACGGGATCACCGGCAGCAGCAGGGCCAGGCCGGCGCCGGCCAGCAGCAACGACGGGCTCAGGTGGCCGAGGACCGACGGGCCGGCCACCAGGGTCGCCGCGACGCCGGCGACCGGCATCGAGACGGCCAGGCCGGTGAGGCCGGGTAGCGCGTCGCCGACCCGTTGGGTCAGGACGATGTACGCGGCCCAGCAGACCGCGGCGGCCAGGGCGAACGCCACGCCGATGGGGTCGGCGCCGCCGTGCCAGGGCTCGGTCAGGAGCACCACGCCGGCGGCGGCCGGGAGGGCCCACAGCCGGGCCCGGCCGGAGCCCCGGAACACGGCCACGCCGAGCGGGCCGAGGAACTCCAGGGCGCTGGCCGTGCCCATCGGCAGCCGGGCCACCGCGTTGGTGAAGAGGATGGTGACCCCGGCGGTCACCACGCCCAGCAGGACGCCGTTGAGCAGAACCTTCCGCGGCACGCCGCGCAGGCGGGGGCGGACCAGCAGCGGCAGCAGCACGCCGGCCCAGACCAGCCGGAGCCAGGCCGTACCGTCGGCGCCGATCCGGTCGATGAGGCCGACGGACACCGCGATGCCGAGCTGCACCAGGGCCATCGAGCCGAGGGCCAGCAGCGAACCGGAACGGGCGTTGTTCGTCATGTCCACAAGTTCACCTTGAGAAATCGTTCACGTCCACGTGCTTTTGGTGGACAGACCATTCACGATTACCGGACGATGGAGCGATGGAGACCCGCCGCCTGCGAATACTGATCGAGCTGGAACGGCGAAAGTCGATGCGGGCCGTCGCGGACGAGATGGGTATCACCACCTCGACCGTGTCGCAGCAGGTGGCGGCGCTGGCCAAGGAGGTCGGGGCCACGCTGATCGAGCCGGACGGGCGCAACGTGCGGCTCACCCCGGCGGGGCGGCGGCTGGCCGCGCACGGCGTGACCATTCTGGCCGCGGTCGACGCCGCCCGCCTCGACCTCGACCCGGCCGCCGAGCCGGTCGGCACGGTGCGGGTGTCCGGCTTCGCGACCGCGATCCGCCGTACGCTCCTGCCGATCCTGGCCGCCCTCCGGCCCACCCACCCGGGGGTCGGCGTGGCCATCCGCGAGTACGAGCCGGGCGAGCAGTTCGCGTTGCTGGCCTCCGACGAGATCGATCTGGCCCTGGTGTACGACTACAACCTCGCCCCGGCCACCTTCGACGCGTCGCTGCTGGCCTGGCCGCTGTGGGAGAACGTGTGGTGGCTGGGGGTCCCGGCCGACGCGCCGGACGACCTCGACCTGGGCGCCCAGGACTGGATCGTCAACTCGCGCAACCCGGCCGAGCAGGACGTCGTACGCACGCTCGGTTCGATGATGGGTTTCACCCCGCGCTTCGTGCACCAGGCCGACAGCCTGATCCTGCTGCAGGACCTGCTGGTGGCCGGAATGGGCATCGGACTGCTGCCGGTCGACCGGCCACCGCAGCCGGGCGTGCGGCTGGTCCGGCTCAGCGGTCCCGAGGTGCGGATGCGGGCGTGGGCGGTGGCTCGGCGGGGACGGGAGGGGTGGCCGCCGCTGGCGCTTCTGCTCGACCGTCTGAAGCGGACCGGCGACGGGACACCGCCACCCCGGCCAGGCACAGCGCCCCACCGGCCAGCGTGAGCCAGCCGGGCACCTCGTCCAGGAACAGCCACGACATGAACACGACCAGCGCCGGCACCACGTAGGTGGTGGCGCCGAGCTTGCCCGCGGTGGTGCGCGCCAGCGCGTACGCCCAGGTGGTGAACGCGATCGCGGTCGGACCGACCCCCAGGTAGATCATGTTCAGCGTGGCCGGCAGCGGCGCGCCGGCCACCTCGCCGGCGAGCCGGCCGGCGAACGGCAGCAACGCGACCGTGGCGACGAGCGTGGAGTAGGTGGTGATCTGCAGCGCGCTGCCGTACCGGAGGGCCGGTTTCTGAGCGACCACCCCGATCGCGTAGGTGATCGCCGCCAGCACGCACAGCAGCACGCCGAGCAGCGACGACCCGCCGCCCGCGGACATCGACAGCCCGACCACCACGGTGCCGGCGAACGACACCGCGATGCCGAACCACAGCGACCGGGGCGCCCCCTCGCGCAGCAGCCACACGCCGAGCAGCGCGATCAGGATCGGGCCGATGTTCACCAGCAGCGCGGCGGTGCCCGCGTCGACCAGGCGCTCGCCCCAGTTCAGGAACACCATGTAGCCGCCGAACCAGAGCAGCCCCGAGGTCAGGATGCCCGGCCAGGCCCGGCGATCGGGCCAGCCCACCCGGCGGATCAGCGCCCACCCGCCCAGCAGCAGCGCCGCCGTGCCCAACCGGCCCAGGGCCAGCGCGCCCGGTGAATAGGCCGAGCCGGCGCTGCGGATGGAGACGAAGGCGGACGCCCAGAACAGGACGGTCACCGCGGCGGCCCCTAGAGCGACCGCCCGTTGTCGATCAGGCATGCCACGAATCTAGGGGCCGTCGCGGTGATTGTCCGAGCGATATTCGGACATCGAGCTCCAAGAAACTGCCAGGGTCAGGTACGGCTCTTCAGCGTACGGGCGAGCGCGGTGAAGCCCGCCTCGTCGCCCTCGGCGAGCAGGGCGGCCTGGCGCGGCCAGGTGCCCGCGGTGGCCGGGCGGCGCAGCTTCGCCGTGGTGATCGCCGAGCGGATCGCGGCGTCGTCGGCCACGGCCAGCTGGCCGTAGGTGGTGATCCCGGCGGCGTGCAGCGCGGCGGCCATCTTGGGGCCGATGCCTTCCAGGCGCTTGAGGTCGTCGCCGACGGCGATGCGCTGGGCGGGCACCGCGGCGACCGGCGCGGCCTCGGCAACCGGAGCAGCCTCAGCAACCGGAGCAGGCTCAGCAACCGGAGCAGGCTCAGCAATCGGTGCGGGGTCAGCGATCGGTGCGGGGTCAGCGATCGGAGCAGGCTCAGCGACCGGGGCGACCGACATCTCGTGCGGCCGGGCGACCGGCTCGGGCTCCTCGACCGGCGCGGACGAGATTTCGCCCGGACGCGGGACCGGGGCGGTCTCAGGCTCGGGCTCCGGCGAAGGCGTGGTCTCCTCGACCAGGCCGGCGGAGAGGTGCGGCTTCGGCGACGAAGCGGGCTCGTCCTCGACCGGCTCGATCGTCTCGGACGGGACCGGCTCGACCGCCACGATCACCGCTTCGGGCGCGGAAGAAGCCGTTTCGGGCGCGGGAGAAGCCGCCTCCGGCACGGAGGAAGGCGCGGCAACAGCCGCCTCGGACGCCGGCGCGGCGGACGCGGCCGGGGTCGTCGCGGCACGCCTCCCCCACACCAACCATCCGACGAGCAGACCGATCAGAAACGCCAGGATCGCGTAGACGAACGACACGGGAGACCTCCGCGGCCGGACAGGGGGTGGAAAAGACCGGGGAAGGATCGCACACGTCGATACCCGCAGTCACATTCCGTCCCGCGTGTCGGGCTGCCTCAGTTGCCGGCGTACTCCCGAAGATGTCTCGCGGTGAGCGTTTCCGGCCCGCTGACCAGCTCGGACGGCGTACCCGTGAACACCACCCGGCCACCGTCGGCGCGCGCGCCGGGACCGAGGTTGATGATCCAATCGGCGTGTGCCATCACCGCCTGGTGATGTTCGATGACAATCACCGTGTTGCCGGCGTCGGCATCGTGGCTGTCGGCGATGTGCGTCACCGCAGCGACACTACGGTCAGCCGGCGCGGCGGCGGGCCCGGCGAGCGGCGAGCTCGTCACCCGCGGCGGGCTCGGCCGAGGTGTCGGTGCCCACCGGCTGGGGCGAGGCCGGCTCGGCCGGCAGGTTGGTCAGCGAGCCCTGGATCTCCTTGAACGCGCCGCCGATGGCGATGCCGAACACACCCTGGCCGCCCTGGAGCAGGTCGACGACCTCTTCGGGCGAGCGGCACTCGTACACCGTGGTCCCGTCCGAGATCAGCGTGATGCCGGCCAGGTCTTCCACCCCACGCGAGCGCAGCGTCTCGATCGCCTTGCGGATGTTCTGCAGCGACACCCCGGCGTCGAGCAGGCGCTTGACCACCTTGAGGACGACCAGGTCGCGGAACGAGTAGAGGCGCTGGGTGCCGGAGCCGGACGCGTCCCGGATGCTCGGCACCACCAGCGCGGTCCGCGCCCAGTAGTCGAGCTGGCGGTAGCTGATGCCGACCGCGTGGCAGGCGGTCACCCCTCGATAGCCGACGGAACCGTCCTCGCCGACCTGGGGCCCTTCAAGAGGCTGATCGTGCATGCGACTACCTCCCCATGCCACCGACTGAGACTCCATGAGCCTATATCTCAGCCGAGCGGGAAACAGGGAGGTAATACTGCGACACGCCGCGTACGGACGACCGGGGCCTTTGCCCCGATGCGTGCCGGATTATCCGGCGAAGTCCTCGGGGCGAACCTGGTCGAGGAACTCGCGGAACTTCTCGACCTCGTCCTCCTGCTCGTCCGGGATCACGATGCCGGCCTCGGTCAGCACCTGGTCGGCGCACCGGATCGGAGCACCCACCCGCAACGCCAGGGCGATCGAGTCGCTCGGCCGCGCGGACACCCGCAGGCTGTCACCGATCAGCAGATCGGCGTAGAACACGTTGTCCTTCAGCTCGATGATCTCCACGGCCTTCAACGGCTGTTGAAGGGCCGCGAGGATGTCCCGCAGCAGATCATGGGTCAACGGCCGGGCCGGCTTCACGCCCTGCTGCTCGTACGCGATGGCGGTAGCCTCCACCGCGCCGATCCAGATCGGCAGGTAACGGTCCCCGTCGACCTCTCTGAGCAGAACGATCGGCTGGTTGCTGGGCAGCTCCACCCGAACCCCGACCACGCTCAGCTCGCGCACCGCCGCCTCCGTGTGTCGATGTCATCGCCGCCGCACTTTCCAACGACTGCCCTACTCCTGCACGGTACACGCACGCCGTCCGTGTCCGTCTGCTGCGGCATGCCCCTCGGCGGGGGTTTCACCGGCCCAATTCGTTGCGCAGCCCCGCACGCACCAGTGCGGCGTGCAACCGCTGTGACAGCGCCTGCAGCTCACGCGCGGTTTCCGCGGCCCGGGCCCGGGCCCCGGGATCGTGCTGTCGCACCAGCGGCGCCAGCAGCTGGGTGAACAAGCCGACCTCGCGGTCGGCGCCGGCCCGGAAAGCACGCAGGTGACGCAGTTCGAGGCCGTGCCGGGCCAGGCCGGCCACCGCCTCGACGATCACCACCTGGTCGCCGTCGTACCAGCCGGGCGGCCGGGCCGTCACCAGCCCGGCCCGCTCCAGCTCGGTGAGCATCTCGTCGCTCACCCCGGTGCGTTGCAGCAGCTCCGCCCGCGGAACTCGGGTGTCCGCGGGATCGGCCGCACGCGTGGAACCGGCGGCCCCGACGGCGACCAGAGCGGGTCGCTGCGGAGGCTCCAGTTCCTGCTTGTCCAGCTGCTCCCGGATGACCCGCAACGGCAGGTACTGATCCCGTTGCGCGGTCAGCACGAACCGCAGCCGGTTCACGTCGTCCTGCGAGTACTTCCGGTAGCCGGACGGCGTCCGCTGCGGGTCGACGAGGCCTTCCGCCTCGAGGAACCGCAGCTTGGAGATGGTCGTGTCGGGGAATTCGGTGCGGAGCTGAGCAAGCACCTCACCGATACTCATCAGCACGACATCGCGGCTCGGGCGTGCTGATCCCGGGTCGCGTGCGGCTGCCCCCGCCGACGTCACGCGTGGCCGCCCTCGCCCTCCGGCCGGGGTCCGGCGATGAACACGAGACGGAACTTGCCGATCTGCACCTCGTCGCCGTTGCTGAGCGTCGCGGCTTCGACCCGCTCGCGGTTGACATACGTCCCGTTCAACGACCCGACATCACGCACCGTGAAGGTGCCCTGGTCGCGGTGGAACTCCGCGTGCCGGCGCGACACGGTCACGTCGTCCAGGAAGATGTCGCTGTCCGGGTGCCGGCCGCTGGTCGTCACGTCGTGGTCGAGCAGGAACCGGGCGCCCGCGTTCGGCCCCCGGCGTACGACGAGCAGGGCCATGCCGGGCGGCAGCGAGCCGGACATCCGGCTCGGGACAACGTCCGTCTCCGGCCCATCGAGCACCTCGTCGAGCGCACCGAGGTTGAGCGTGGACGTGACGTCGAGTGGGGGAAACTCGTCGTCTGGGCGCGTCATGGACCACCTCACGGATCTGTCGCGGGTCGTGCCCCCTGGCGACCCGGGGCGCCCAGACGCGGCTGCCCACGGCCGCTGTCCGGGACGCCGGACACACGACTATAGGTTTCGAAGAGATAACAAGTTCTACACGTGCCACGCGAGCCTAGTCAGCCGTGGATCGACGGACAACCGGACGCGCGGGAGACTCAGTTCTCGGTCAGGGCCCGGTATCCGGCCGCGTCGAGCAACGCGTCCACCGACGCCGGATCGGCCGGAGCGATCTCCACCAGCCAGCCCGCGGCGTACGGCTCCGCGTTGATCAGTTCCGGCTCGTCGGCCAGCGTCGCGTTGCGCGACACCACCGTGCCGGCGATCGGCGCGTAGAGCTCGGACACGCTCTTGGTCGACTCGATCTCGCCGATCGAGTCACCGGCCCGCACCTCGGTGCCCTCGTCGGGCAACTGCACGTAGACGATGTCGCCCAGCGCGTCCTGCGCGAAGTGGGTGATGCCCACCCGCACCGGCCCGCTGCCGTCCGAGGCCACCCACTCGTGCTCGGACGTGTACCGCAGGTCCTCAGGAATCACACATTCCTCCGTAGTGACACCGGCCTGGTCGGTCAGGAGACCGGTCGTGCGTACTGCAGGGTGGTCGCCTTGCGCAGGGCGGTCACGTCGACCACCTCGCGGCGCTCGACCTGTACGCTACCGCCGTCACCCTCCACGGACGCGACCACCCCACCCGGGATGTTGAGCGCGGTTTCCATCGTCTGCGGCGGGCCGATCACGGAGAGTGTGTACGGTCCGGCCATCCGCTCCCCGTCGACCGCGATCCCGCCCTCCTGCGCGTCGACGAAGTAGGTGGAGGCCACGATCCGCACCGGCTGACCGCCACTCCCCTGCACCTGCATGACCTCGCCGCCGGCGCCGCGCAACTCCTGCACCGCGTTCAGCACGCCGGACGCCTTCACCCCGACCATGGTGATCCGCAGGCCCGGCCCCTGTCCCGGCAGCGTGCCGGCCAGCAGCCCCAGCTCCTCGGCGCGCCGGTCGGCCTCGGCCAGCGCCGCCTCCCGCCCGGCCACGCCCGAGGTCAGCTTCCGCTGTGAGGTCTCCAGCGCGGTGATCTCCTGCTGGAGCCGGGCGTCCTGCGACTCGAGGTCGGACAGGATCCGCACCAGGTCTTCCTGCCGCGCGGACGCCAGCCCCTCATCGGTGTTGTTGCTGCGCAGCTGGACCACCAGGGTGAACCCGAACAACGCCAGCAACACCGCGATCAAAGCCCCACCCGATGTCCACTTCTTCGCGGCTCGGGTCTCGCTTTTTATGGGTACGCCAGTCGGCTCCCCGTCAACGGCCTGGTCAGCAATGTCGACGGCGTTCACCGGTTCGGGTGACGCCGACACCTCCCGCCCAGCCGGGTCCGCGGCCTGGTCGTCACCCGCGCCTTGCGGCGCGGCTTCCGCTCGGCCGCCGGTCCCGGCCCCGCTCGCGCCGGCCGTCGGGGTGATGACCGTGGGCTCCTCGTCGGGGGCGGTGACCGTCGGTGGTGGCACCAGCCGGCGGGTCTCGCCGTCGTCCGGCTGAGGTCGCTCGACGCGGGTCGTCGGGCCGTCGCCCGGGCCGGCGACCAGCTCGGAACGCGTCAGCGAGACCGTCGGTTTGTTAGATGGATCATCTTCCGCGGTCCCGGGCGTGTCGGCCGGCTCCGGCGGACGGATCGACGCGCGCGACTCCCCGGGCAGGGCGGGCATCCGGCCGGCCAGCGGCAGCTCGCCTCCGGCCGTACCCGTCGCCTCGGGTTCGGGTTTCTTGTCGGGATCGGTCATCGCGCCTAGGCCCGGAACAGGTGCCGGCGGATGGCGGCCACGTTGCCGAAGATCCGGACGCCGAGGACGACCACCACGCCGGTGGAGAGCTGGCCGCCCACGCCGAGCTGATCGCCGAGATAGACGATCAGGCCCGCGACCAGCACATTCGAGACGAACGAGACGACGAACTGCTTGTCGTCGAAGATCCCGTCGAGCTGGGCGCGCACCCCGCCGAAGACCGCGTCCAGGGCCGCCACCACCGCGATGGGCAGGTACGGCTGCAGGCCCGGCGGCACGGTCGGGTGGAACACGATGCCGAGCACGACACCGGCGATCAGGGCGAGTACGGCGATCATCGGCCGCCTTCCGACGGTGAGGACGAAGGGACAAGGGGCGTGATCGGCTTGGCGACCCGCAGTTTGAGCTCGGTGGCGGCGTCCAGCGTGACGTCGTCGACCTCGGCCGCGTCGAACGACATCCCGTACCGCTTGACGAGCTCGGCGAAGAACCGGCCCGCGTACCCGTCCCGGAACTCGCTCTCCAGGTCGTCCGGGCCGAGCGCGACGATCTCGTACGGCGAGGTCACCGGCCGGAAGTCGACCAGGATCGCCTCGCCCGCCTGCCGGATCGTGGACGTCGCGGTCAGCCGCTCCCCGTTGATCGCGATGGCCTCGGCGCCGGCCGCCCACAGCGCGTTCGACGCGAGCTGGAGGTCGGTGTCCTTGACCTGCGCCTCGGTCCGCCGGTCGCCGGTGACCGGGTTGATCGTGGTCGCCCCGTCGGCCAGCGTCACCTTGGCCCCGCTGCCCCGCACCGGCGCCAGCCCGGTGGCCGCCTCCAGGTCACGCAGCCGCTGCACGGCCGCGCCGCCCAGCTCGCGCTCGCGCAGGCCGGCCACCTCGGCCCGCAGCGACTCGGCGCGTTCCTGCAGCTCGCCGTTGCTGACGCGGCGGTCCTGCACCTGCTCGACCAGGGTGGCGTGGGCGCGGGTGCGGGCCGGCTCGTCCTCCATCGTCTGCCGGTAGGCCATCACCAGCAGCACACCCAGCAAGACCAGGGTGACCGCCATGATCGTCCGGTAGGTCTTCCGCGCGTTCGGTGACGGGCCTTCGCCACGCGCCTTGCGTTCGGCCGCGTCGGCGTACCCGGGGTCGAGCGGGTTCCGGAACAGCTCGGTCAGAAAGTCGGGGGTGAACGTGCGGCGTTCCCCGCCACCCGTGGCCGTCATCCGGTGACCGCCGCGGGCCCGGTCGGCGCCCCCGGCCCGGTGCCGTCGGTGTCCTGGGCCCGCTCGGCCCGGCGTTCGGCGCGGACCAGGCCGATCGTCTGGACCCAGTAGAAGACCGCGGCCGCCCAGTAGAGCGCGAGCGCCCACCACATCAGGCCCCAGCCGGTCGGGCCGAGCCAGTGCTCGGACCCGGGCAGGGCCTGGCTCAGCAGCACCAGCGGGAACGCCGCGAGCAGCACGAACGTGCCGGTCTTGCCGACGTAGTGCACGGCCGGCGGCCCGTACCCGTACCGGCGCAGCACCAGCAGCCCGACGCCGAGCACCACCTCGCGCATCAGCAGGGCCGCGGTCAGCCACCACGGCACCACCTCGCGCAGCGTGAAGCCGATCAGCGTGGCCAGGATGTAGAGCCGGTCGGCGAACGGGTCGAGCAGCTCACCGAGCCGGCTGACCTGGTTGAGGCGGCGTGCCGCGTAGCCGTCCACCCAGTCGGTCGTGCCCCCGGCCACCAGCACGATCACCGCGGCGATGTCATGTTCGGGCCCGAGCAGCAGGTAGAGGAAGAGCGGCACGCCGAGCAGCCGGATGAAGCTGATGACGTTCGGAACGGTCCAGATGCGCCGGGACGCGACTACAGGAGCGTGCGCAGACGGTTGCTGCGACATCGCGACTCCCTCTCCCCCGACGCTCATCACCGGGCCACCCGAACCCCCTCGGGTAAACGCACGCTCCGGCCACTCGCCGAGCCACTATAACCAGCCTGCGCTCCCCGACACGCGAGGCACGGTCATCCACGTCCTCGTCGTGACCGCACGTAGTCGTCGACCACGTACCGTCCCAGCTCCTCGACGTCCGGGCTGAACACCCGGCCCCCGCTGCGCTGCGCCACCGCGTCCACGAACCGCCGCAGTCCCGGATCTTCCCCGAGCATGAACAGATTGAGCGTCGCGCCGTACCGGGTGAGCTGGTCGACCTCACGCACCGTGGCCTCCACCGTCTCGGGCAGCGTGGGCCACCAGAAGAACGGCTGCCCGTCGTCGTCGAGGTGGGCGGTCGGCTCGCCGTCGGTCACCACCAGCACCACCGGCTCGGAGCCGGGGTGCTTGCGCACGTGCCGGCCGGCCAGCTTGAGCGCGTGCTGGAGGTTGGTGCCCTTCTCCATGTTCGGCTCGATCGCGGCCAGCTCGCTCTGCGACAGCGTCATGGCCAGCGGGCCGAAGCCGATGATCTGCAGCGAGTCCTGCGGGAACTGGGTCTCGACCAGGTGGGACAGGGCCAGCGCGGTCTGCTTCATCGGGCCCCAGCGGCCGTCGGCGAACATCGAGTACGACAGGTCGACGCACAGGGCGACCACCGCGGACGCCCGGCGCTCGGTCTCCGCCACCTCGAAGTCGTCCGGCTGCAACCGCACCGGCAGCGTCGCCGTGGACCGGCCGGAAGCCCGCCGCCGCACCGCGTTGCCGATCGTGCGCACCACGTCGAGCGGCTGCTCGTCGCCGAACGTCCAGCGTCGCGACGAGCCGGTCAGGTCGCCGGCCGCCCCGGCGTCGCGCAGGTCGTGCTGGCCGCGCTGCTTGGCCGACAGGTCGGAGAAGACCTTGGCCAGAGCCGTCCGGCCGAGCCGCCGCAACGCCTTGGCCGACAGGGTCAGCCCCTCGTCGTCCCGCGTCACCCAGCCCTGCCGGCGCATCTCCCGCTCGAGCTCGCGCAGCCGCCGCACGTCGTCCGCCGCCGACCGGCCGAGCTGCCGCTCCACCGCCTGCACGTCCACGTCGTCCAGGGTCGCCCCCGGATGCTCCTGGCCCAGCTGTTCCAGCAGGTCGTCCAGGTCGGCCAGCTCGCCGAGGGCGGCCGTCGCGTCGCCGTACCCCAGATCTTCGGACCCCCGCATCCGCTCGCCGCGCCCCCAGTTCAGGCCGGGCCGCAGCGCGCGGAGATTATCGGTCATCTCGGACAGCTGGCCCCGCAGCGGGCCGTCGCCGAGCGCCTGGTCCATCAGCTGGGCCAGCTCCTCGCGCTGCTGCGGGCTCAGCGACCGCATCAGCCGCTCGGCCGCCGCGGCCCGCCGGGCCAGCGAGTCGACCAGCTCCTCGATGTTCCCCGGCTGCTCGGGGAAGAACTCGCCGTGCTTCTCCATGAACTGCTGGAACGCGTCCTCGGTGTCCTCGCCGCGGGCGTGCCGCCCGAGCAGGTCGTTGAGGTCGGTGAGCATCTCGGAGATCCGGGCGTTCGCGGCCGGGTCGTTGCCCTGGAGCGCCTGCTTCATCCCGGCGAAGCGCTGCTCGATGACCTCCTGCCGCAGGCCGTTCAAGATCTGCTGGTACGTCTGGCGCGCCTCGTCGCTGGCCCAGTCGTACTCGGACAGCTCCTGCACCGCCTGCGCGGTCGACCGGGGCAGGTTGTCGAGCATCGCCTCGGCGAACCGGGCGTTGTCGTCGTCGCCGCGCCGGCCCAGCTCCTCGCGTTCGGCCGCCAGGGCCTGGTCGAGCAGTTGCTGGGCCCGGGTCACCGCGCCGTCCAGGTTGCCCCGGCGCAGCGCGTCCCGGCGCATCCGGCGCGCCTTGGCGTACAGGTCGTCGAGCCCGCGGCCGTCCCGCGGCCCGCGCCGCAGCAGATCGCGCAGCGCGTCCCGCAGGTTCTCGCCGGCCAGCACCCGCTCGCCGACCTCGTCCACCGCGCCGCGCACGTCGTACGGCGCGGCGAGCGGGTCGGGCCCGTCCCGCCACGCCCCGTACCGGAATCGGTTCCCACTCATTGCCCACCCCGCTCCGCGGCTCGGCGTTCGTCCGCCGTCGTGGTCAAGGCCGTAGCCTCCCCGCTCCCGCTCATGTCAGCTCCCGTAGAGGGTGCGGCCGTCGTCGGTGAACTCCTTGGCCAGCCGCCGGGTCAGGTGGAGGCCCTCCAGCACGAACTCGATGCCGGAGGCCGCCTGCGCCGGGCTCGGCGCGTCGCCCAGCCCGAGCCGGTCGAGCACCTTGGCCAGGCCGGGCACGGTGCCGATCTGGGCCAGCAGCTCCTCGGCCGACACCAGGTCGCCGGTCTCGATGATCGCGCCCTCGGAGACCAGCTCGGTGAAGCCGGACAGGTCGAGGCCGGCCAGCCGGGCCCGGAACGTCTCGGCCGTGGCCACCCGCAGCAGGTGGGCCAGCACCTCGGTCTCCCGGCCCTCCTCGCCGCTGTCGAACTCGACCTTGCCGCGCAGCGTGGACGTGACCGACACGGTGTCGCAGACCCGCGCCACCGCCTCGCTCTCGTTGCGCAGCCCCGCCCGGCGCAGCGCGCTGGCCGCGACCGTCTCGGCCGCGGCGATCGCGAACCGGGCCGACACGCCCGACCGGGAATCCACCGCCGGCGACTCGCGGACCCCACGCGTGTATCGGGCCAGCGTCTCGATCAGGTGCTCGGGGACGGACGCGGCCAGCGCCGCCTCCTGCCGGATCAGCGCCACCTCCAGCTCCACCTCGAGCGGGTAGTGGGTGCGGATCTCGGCGCCGAAACGGTCCTTGAGCGGCGTGATGATGCGGCCGCGGTTGGTGTAGTCCTCGGGGTTGGCGCTGGCCACCAGGAGCAGGTCGAGCGGCAGCCGGAGCTGGTAGCCGCGGACCTGGATGTCACGCTCCTCGAGCACGTTGAGCAGCGACACCTGGATGCGTTCGGCCAGGTCGGGCAGCTCGTTGACCGCGAAGATGCCCCGGTTGGTGCGTGGGACCAGGCCGAAGTGGATGGTCTCGGGGTCGCCGAGCGCGCGGCCCTCGGCCACCTTGATCGGGTCGACGTCGCCGATCAGGTCGCCGACGCTGGTGTCCGGGGTGGCGAGCTTCTCGCCGTACCGCTCGGAGCGGTGCAGCCAGCCCACCGGCAGCAGGTCGCCCATCTCGTCGTGCTGCCGCCGGGACGCCGGGGTGAGCGGGAGGTAGGGATGTTCGCGCAGCTCGGAGCCCTCGATGATCGGGGTCCACTCGTCGAGCAGGTCGATCAGGCCCCGGATCAGGCGGGTCTTGCCCTGGCCGCGCTCGCCCAGCAGGACCATGTCGTGGCCGGCCAGGAGCGCGCGCTCGACCTCGGGGAGCACCGTGTCGTCGTACCCGACGATGCCCGGGAAGCGCGGCGCGCCGCTGCGGAGCCGTTGGAGCAGGTTGTCGCGCAGCTCCTCCTTGACGGTGCGGAACTCGTGGCCGGAGGCCCGCAGCTCGCCCAGGGTGCGCGGCAGGTCGGAGGGTGTTTCCGGAATCATCGCGGTTGGCGCGTCTGTCACTCGAAGAAAGCTACTCCGCGATCGTCACCGCCCGCGAAAACTCGGTCGCCGGGCTCACTAGCATCGAACCTGACATGAGCGCCACGATGATCGCCCGCAACCTCGCCGCCGAGCACGGCGACAAGAGCCTGTTCGCCGACCTCGACCTGGTCATCGCCCCCGGCGACGTGATCGGCCTGGTCGGCGCGAACGGCGCCGGCAAGACCACGCTCCTGAGAACCCTGGCCGGCCTGCTCCCCGCGGCCGCCGGCACGGTGACCCTGAGCCCGCCCACGGCGACGGTCGGCTACCTGCCCCAGGAACGCGAGCGCCGCGAGGGCGAGACGCTGCGCGACTTCCTCCACCGGCGCACCGGGGTCGGCCCGGCCCAGGAGGCGATGGACGCGGCGGCGGCCGCCCTCGCCAATTCCTCCGCCGACTCCGGCGACGCCTACTCTGCGGCACTCGACCGCTGGCTCGGTCTGGGCGGCGCCGACCTGGACGAACGCCTTCCCATGGCGCTGGCGTCCCTCGCGCTGGACGTGGCTCCCGAGCACCCGATGACCGCCCTCTCGGGCGGCCAGGCGGCCCGCGCCGGCATGGCGTCGTTGCTGCTCAGCCGCTTCGACATCGTGCTGCTCGACGAACCCACCAACGACCTCGACCTGGACGGTCTGCGCCGGCTGGAGGAGTTCGTCACCGGCCTGCGCGCCGGGGTGGCGCTGGTCAGCCACGACCGCGAGTTCCTCGCCCGGACGGTCACCGAGGTGCTCGAACTCGACCTGGCGCAACAGCAGGTCCGGCTCTACGGCGGTGGCTACGCGGCGTACCTGGAGGAACGCGAGCGGGCCCGCCGGCACGCGCGGGAGGAATACGACGAGTACGCCGAGAAGAAGGACGACCTGCTCGAACGCGCCCGTACCCAGCGGGCCTGGATGGAGAAGGGCGTCCGCAACGCGAGGCGGAAGGCCACCGATCCCGACAAGAACGTCAAGGCGTTCCGGGTCGAGAGCAGCGAGAAGCAGGCGGCCAAGGCGCGACAGACCGAGAAGCTGATCGAGCGCCTGGAGGTCGTCGACGAGCCCCGCAAGGAGTGGGACCTCCGCATGACGATCGCCGCCGCCCCCCGATCCGGCGCGGTCGTCGCCTCGATGCGCGACGCCGTGGTGAGCCGCGGCGCCTTCACCCTGGGCCCGGTCACCCTGCAGATCGACTGGGCCGACCGGGTGGCGATCACCGGCGCCAACGGCTCCGGCAAGTCCACCCTGCTGGCCGCCCTGCTCGGCCGCCTCCCGCTGGACGCCGGCGAGTCCCGCCTCGGCCCCGGCGTGGTGGTCGGCGAGGTTGACCAGGCCCGCGGCCTGTTCCTCGGCGGCGAGCCGCTGACCAGGGCCTTCGGCAACGTGGTGCCCGAACTCAACGATGCCGATGTACGCACCCTGCTGGCCAAGTTCGGCCTGCGCGCCGACCACGTCCGCCGCCCCGCGGCCACCCTCTCCCCCGGCGAACGCACCCGGGCCGCCCTGGCCCTTCTCCAGGCCCGGGGCGTCAACCTGCTGGTCCTCGACGAGCCCACCAACCACCTCGACCTGCCCGCCATCGAGCAACTGGAGCAGGCCCTGTCCTCGTTCACCGGCACGCTCCTGCTGGTCACCCACGACCGCCGCATGCTCGAAGCCGTCCACACCACCCGGCATCTGGAGGTCGCCGACGGTACGGTGACCGGGTGAGCCTGGAAAAGGTCATCTTCGGATTCTTCGTCCTGCTCGCCGCGACGCTCAACTTCGGCTTCTTCATCGGCGACCTGTCCGACCCGGCGCTGCACAACGTCTACGAGCTGTTCGCCGCGGTCGTCGTCAGCCTGATCGCCACCGTGCTCAAGTTCGGCGACCGCACCCAGATCGGCGCGGTCCACCTGGCCACCAGCCTCGTGGCCGACCTCCAGCTGATCGCGGCGGCGCTGGCCTGGGCCTGGGCCAGCCAGATCTCCTCGGCCGGCCTCGACCCGCAGGCCATGGCGAGCGTGGTGTCGCTGTCCGGCGGCGCGCTGCTGGCCAACCTCGTCTCGGTGGTCCTGCTGGTCATCGAGACCGTGTCCTTCCATCGCCGATGACCGCCCGGCGCGGCCACCCCATGCGCGGCCGGGAGAACTCGCCGACGATCTTCCTCATCCTGCGCCGGATGCGCGTACCGCTGATCGTCCTGATCCTGATCTTCGCGGTGAGCGTCCTCGGCCTGTCGCTGATCCCCGGGCGGGACGCGGCCGGGCAGCCGACCCGGATGGGCTTCTTCGACGCGTTCTACTTCATGAGCTACACCGCGACCACCATCGGGTACGGGGAGATCCCGCACCCCTTCACCAGTGCGCAGCGGCTCTGGGTGATGGCCACCATCTACTTCACGGTGATCGGCTGGGCGTACGCGATCGGGTCGCTCCTCACGCTGCTGCAGGACCGGGCCTTCCGGCAGGCGCTCGCGCTGCAACGCTTCACCCGCACGGTGGCCCGGCTGCGTGAGCCCTTCCTGCTGGTGGTCGGGTACGGGCAGACCGGGCGCCTGCTGGGCCGGTCGCTGGACGCGCTGGGCCGCCGCTTCGTCGTGCTCGACACCTCGTCCGAGCGCGTCGACTCGCTCGACGTCGACCAGTACCACGCCGACGTGCCCGGCCTGGCCGCCGACGCCCGCGACCCGCACACCCTGGGCATGGCCGGGCTCGAACACCCGCGCTGCGAGGGCGTGCTCGCGCTCACCGACGATGACGAGGTCAACCTGCTGGTGACGATGACGGCCGCGCTCGTCCGGCCCGACGTACGCGTCATCGCACGCACCACCTCGCCGACCATCGCCCACCGGATGAAGGCCTTCGGGACGCCGACCGTGGTCAACCCGTTCGACCGGTTCGGCGACCACCTCCGGCTGGCGCTGCACGCGCCGTCCTCGTACCAGCTGATGTCGTGGCTGGTCAGCGGGCCCGGGGCCGACCTGCCGGAGCGTGGGAAGGCCCCGGCGACCGGCCGCTGGGTGGTGTGCGGCCACGGCCGGTTCGGCCGGGAACTCACCGCCGACCTGCGAGCCGAGGGCCTGGAGGTGACCATCATCGACCTCGACCCCGACGCCGGCCCCGACATCATCGTGGGCGACGCGTCCGACCCGGAGGTGATCGCCCGCGCCGAGCTGGACCAGGCCGTCGGCCTGGTCGCGGGCACCCACAACGACACCACGAACCTCTCCCTCATCGCCGCCGCCCGCAAGATCAACCCGGACCTGTTCATCGCCGCCCGCCAGAACCGCCCCGCCGACGCCCCGCTGTTCACCGCGGTCGACGCCGACTGGCTCATGGTGCCCACCGAGGTCATGGCCCGCGAGGTCTACGCGCAGCTGAGCACCCCGCTGCTGTGGCGCTTCCTCCAGAACATGCTGTCCGAGAGCGACGAGTGGGCGACCGGCCTGGTCGACCGCCTGCGGCACCAGTGCGGCGGCCGCCTGGGCGAGGTCTGGAAGGTGGCGCTGACCAGCCGCGAGGCGCCCGCGCTGGGTTCCTGGCTGCGCGGAGGCGAGGCCCGACTGGCCGACCTGCTACGCACCCCGCACCAGCGCGACCGCCCCCTGGCCGTGGTGCCCCTCCTGCTGATGCGCGAGACCGGCGCCACGATCCTCGCCCCCGGCGACGACACCCCCGTCACCCCGGGCGATCAGCTCCTGCTGATCGGCCGCCCGTCGGCCCGCCGCCACCTGGCCGACACGATGACCAACGACGCCGTCAGCGAGTACGTCCTTCGCGCCCGCTCCGTCCCGTCGAGCTGGCTCTGGCAGCGCCTGACCGGCCGCGTCCCCCACGCCCGCTGACCCCGTCTCACTGGTACACCGCCTGATCTACGCCGTCGAGCCGGCCGAGATCGCCGTCATCTCCTGCCGCTACCACTACGAATGAACCCGAGCCGAGCCCCTACCGTCGCTCGGCGCTGTAGCGGCGGAGCAGGGCGGTGATCCGCGCCGGGTCGTGGGCGCCGTTCAGGCCGGCCAGGAGGTCGTCGGGGCGCTGACGGAGGCGACCCCAAGCCGCTGATGGACGCGACCCCGAGCCGCTGATGGACGGCCGAGGTTCAATGGCCACGTGAAGAAGATCGGCTTCCTGTCCTTCGGTCACTGGCGCAACGCGGCCGGCTCCGAGACCCGCAGCGCCGCGGACGCGCTGCTGCAGACCATCGAGCTGGCCGAGGCCGCCGAGGAACTGGCCGCCGACGAGGCCGTCCGGGCCGCCGACACGGTGCTGTTCACCGTGCCGAACCAGCTCGGCGTCGCCTACAACGCCCGGATCCTGGAGACCATCACCAAGCACATCGCCCCGGCCATCGGCTGGAGCCGGAGCGAAAGCACGTGAACCTTCTTCGCGCCGGGCCCGTGGTGGCGGTGAACCCGAGCGGGAGGAGACGGAGATGTGGGTACGAAAGATCATGCTGGCGGTCGCGGCGGGGCTGGCGCTGATTCCAGCCGGCGCCGGGGCTGCTCAGGCGGCCGGGACACCGAGCCTGACCACGTGCACCGACCAGCTGCTGATCATGGGCTCGTCGGGGCCGTGTGTCAGCTCGATGCAGGAATCGCTCGAAGCGCTGGGCATGGATGTCGGAGCGGACGGCCAGTACGGCGCCCGGACCCGGCTGGCCGTGTACTACTTCCAGGTGGCGGCCGGGCTGGACGCCGACGGTGAGGCGGGCCCGATCACCATCACGGCGCTGGACCGCATCGCCAACTCGCCGGCCGGTCTCACCATCGGCCTGCCGCGGATGCCGGACGGCGACGCGGAATTCTCGCCGGCCGGTAACGGGGTGCTGACCAAGGGTCTGGGCGGCATCGGGACGCAGTCGTACTACTTCAGCCGGGGCGCGAGCCGGATGCTGAACGACGCGCTCAACGACCCGGAGAACGGGGCCGGATCGGCCGTCACGGAGGCGGTCGCCTGCGCCGCGATCACCGCGGCCTGGGGCCCGGCGTTCCCGTTGGCCGAGGCCGGATGCACCGCGATCGGCATCGGCACGGTCTACAACGTCGAGCGGGCCGCGCAGGACGCCGTGGACGCGGACGGCTGCTTCGAGATCAAGGTGCGGCGGTTCTCGGCCAGTTTCTCGGCGGCGGAGTACACGCACAACGAGGGGCACAACTGCATCCCGTGATCGAGCGGGCGGGTACGGCCGGGAGGGCGCCTCCCGGCCGTACCCGTCAGAGCTCGACCTGTTGCCCCTTGCCGATGACGACCACGCCGTTGTCGGAGACCGTGTAGAACTTGCGGTCACGGTCGAGGTCGACACCGATCTGGGCGCCCTCGGGCACGATCACGTTCTTGTCGATGATCGCGTTGCGGATGACCGCGCGCCGGCCCACCTGCACGCCCTCCATCAGCACCGAGCCCTCGACGTGGGCCCAGGAGTTGATCCGGACGTTCGGCGAGACCACCGACCGGTCGACCAGCGAGCCGGAGACGACCACACCGGGCGAGATCATCGATTCGACGGCGCGGCCCTGGCGGTCGTCGTACCCATGGACGAATTTGGCCGGCGGCCACGAGCCGTAGTTGGTGTAGATCGGCCACTCGTGGTTGTAGAGGTTGAAGACCGGCGAGGTGGCGATCAGGTCCATGTGGGCCTCGTAGAACGAGTCGAGCGTCCCCACATCACGCCAGTAGCCGCGGTCGCGGTCGGTGCTGCCCGGGATGGCGTTGTCACGGAAGTCGTAGACGCACGCCTCGCCCTTCTCGACGAGCATCGGGATGATGTTGCCGCCCATGTCGTGCTTGCTGTCCGGGTTCTGCGCGTCCCGGGTGACCGCCTCACACAGCGCCCGCGTGGTGAAGACGTAGTTGCCCATCGACGCGTAGATCTCGTCCGGCGCGTCCGGCAGGCCGTCGACCTCGACCGGCTTCTCCTTGAACTCGCGGATCCGGCGCGGGCTGGCCGGATCGATGTCGATCACTCCGAATTGGTCGGACATCGCCTTGGGCTGCCGGATGCCGGCCACGGTCACCGCGGCGCCCGAGGCGATGTGCTGGTCGACCATCTGGCCCGGGTCCATCCGGTAGATGTGGTCGGCGCCGAAGACGATGACGTAGTCGGGGTTCTCGTCGTTGATCAGGTTCAGGCTCTGGTAGATGGCGTCGGCCGAGCCGGCGAACCAGCGCGGACCGAGCCGCTGCTGGGCCGGCACCGGGGTGACGTAGTTGCCGAGCAGCGTCGACATCCGCCAGGTCTTGGAGATGTGCCGGTCGAGGGAGTGCGACTTGTACTGGGTCAGCACCACCATCTTCAGATACCCGCCGTTGGCCAGGTTGGAGAGCACGAAGTCGATCATGCGATAGATGCCGCCGAACGGGACGCCGGGCTTGGCCCGGTCGGTGGTGAGGGGCATCAGGCGCTTGCCCTCGCCACCAGCCAGTACGATCGCGAGCACCTTGACAGCCATGGAGGAACGCTAACTTTCTGGCTGCGCGAACGCCAGTCGAAGCGGCTAAGTTGAGTGTCGTGACCTCCCAAGACCTGCGTGTGGATCTGATCAGCCGTGAGTACCCCCCGGAGGTGTACGGCGGCGCCGGCGTCCACCTGGAGTACCTCGCCCGTGATCTGCGCCCGCTGGCCGACGTCCGGGTGCACTGCTTCGGGGGCAAGCGCGACGAGCCGGGCGTCACGGCGTACCCGGAACCGGCCGAGCTGGCCGGCGCCAACGCCGCGCTCCGCACCATGGGCATCGACCTGGCCATCGCCGCCGGGTGCGAGGGCACCGACATCGTGCACAGCCACACCTGGTACGCGAACTTCGCCGGCCACACCGCCAAACTCCTGCACGGCGTGCCGCACGTGGTGACCACCCACAGCCTCGAGCCGCTGCGGCCGTGGAAGGCGGAACAGCTCGGCGGCGGGTACGCGCTGTCCTCGTTCTGTGAGCGGGTGGCCATCGAGAACGCCGACGCGGTGATCGCGGTGTCCGCCGGCATGAAGCGTGACGTGCTCACGGCGTACCCGTCGGTCGATGAATCCAAGATCCGGGTGGTCTACAACGGCATCGACACCGAGCAGTACCAACCCGACCGGGGCACGGACGTGATCGAGCGGCTGGGCATCGACCTGAGCCGGCCCAGCGTGGTCTTCGTCGGGCGGATCACCCGGCAGAAGGGACTGCCCTACCTGCTGCGGGCCTGTCACGACCTGCCGTCCGACGTCCAGATCGTGCTGCTGGCCGGTGCGCCGGACACGCCCGAGATCGCCGCCGAGGTCGAGGGCCTGGCCATCCAGCTGCGCAACGCCCGCGACGAGAACGGCGTGATCTGGGTGCAGGAGATGCTGCCCAAGCACGAGGTCGTCCAGGTGCTGACGCACGGCACGGTGTTCGTCTGCCCGTCGATCTACGAGCCGATGGGCATCGTCAACCTGGAGGCGATGGCCTGCGAGACCGCGGTGGTGGCGACCGCGACCGGCGGCATCCCCGAGGTGATCGCCGACGGCGAGACCGGCGTCCTGGTGCCGATCGACCAGGTCGCGGACGGCACCGGCACCCCGGTCGACCCGGACCGCTTCGTGGCCGACCTGGCGTCGGCGCTGACCGGCGTGCTCCAGGACCCGGCGCGGGCCAAGGAGCTGGGCCTGGCCGGGCGGCGGCGGGCCGTGGAGAAGTTCTCCTGGTCGACGATCGCCGAGGACACCCTCGAGGTCTACCGCAGCCTGCTCTGAGGTCTGAGCCTACTTTTTCATGCTCCGCATGATGTCCCGCGCGACGGCCCGGCCGCTCAGCCAGGCCGTCTGCACGCGCGGCCGGCCGAACGCGTCGCCGCAGACGTAGACGTCGCCCTGGCGGTGGAACAGCTCGCCGCCGCCGGGCGACGGTTGCGCGAAGGTCCAGCGGTGCACGCGGACCGACTCGGCGGCGGGCAGATCGAGCAGCTTGCGTACGGCCGACTCGAGCTCCGCCGCGGCCGCGAGCGGCTCGGCCAGATGCGGCCGGGCGAAGTCGCCGGTCGAGTGGGCCACCAGCACCGGCGCGCGGTCGCCCCGGCGGTCCCCGTCATCACAGACGGTGGCCAGCACGTCATGGCCGTTCACGAACATGCCGTGGAAGCCGGGCCAGGTCCGCTCCCGGAAGGTCAGCACGGCGGCCAGCACCGGGGACCATTCCTGGAGTACGCCCACCGGCGTGATCCGCTCGGCCTGCGGCGCCGGCATCGCCAGCACCACGGCGTCCGCCTCGGGCAGCGTGCGCACCTCCTGCTCCAGCGTGACGTCCAGCTCACCGGCCAGGTCCTCGGCCAGGCTCCGCAGCCCGCCCGGCGCCGACCAGCGCGCCGGCCCGGTCGTCGTGGAACGCTCGCCGCCGTCGTCGACCGCGAACGTGTCGGTCCACGGGTGTGCCAGTCCCGCCACCCGCCAGCTGTCCAGCCGCCCCTGGAAGGCCGGGTCGTCCGCGGTGAGGTAGGCGGCGCCGATGTCCGCGTACCGGCCGTCGAATCTCTTGCTCGCCAACCGCCCGCCGACCACGCGCCCACGCTCGATCACCCGGGCCGGAACATCCGCGTCGACCAGCTCCCGCGCGCAGGCCAGACCGGCTATGCCCGCCCCTACCACGATCACCGTCACGCCCCGGACTCTACGACCTGTTACGAGCCGTTCGTGGGCGCAAGGCACACTGGGGGCCATGCGCCTGCGCCGACCGCCATTGAAGATCACCGCGATCGTGGTGGTCTCGGTGATCGCCCTGGCCGCCATCGCGGTGGGTCTGATCAGGGCTGCCACGTACGAACCACCCGCCGCCCAGCCGGTCGGGCCGGCGGCGGCGGAACCGGTCACCGGCGTCACCGGGCGCTGCGCCGGGGTGCCGGTGGACGCGCCCCGCGAACTGCGCGGCATGTGGCTCACCACGGTCACCAACATCGACTGGCCGAGCCGGCCGGACCTGTCCGAGGCGCAGGTGAAGAAGGAGTACCTGGACTGGCTGGCGCTGGCCCAGGCCCAGAACCACAACGCGATCTTCGTGCACGTGCGGCCCAGCGGCGACGCGTTCTGGGAGTCGAAGTACGCGCCCTGGTCCGAGTGGCTGACCGGCAAACGGGACGGCAAGAGCCCCGGCTGGGACCCGATGCAGTTCATGATCGACGAGGCGCACCAGCGGAACCTGGAGTTCCACGCCTGGTTCAACCCGTACCGCGGAACCCAGCCCGGCCCGAAGGGACCCGGCGCCGACTTCGCCAAGCTGGCGCCCAACCACCCGCTGATCAAGCACCGCGAGTGGTCGATCTCCTATCCGACCGGCCCGAAGGCCCGCCTCTACTTCGACCCGGGCATCCCCGAGGCGCGGCGCTTCGTCGAAGACTCGATGCTCGAGGCGGTGCAGAAGTACGACGTCGACGGCGTCCACTTCGACGACTTCTTCTACCCCTACCCCGAGGGCACCCAGGACTTCCCCGACAACGCCAGCTACGCCAAGTACGCGCGGCCCGGCCAGAGCAAGGCGGCCTGGCGCCGGGCCAACGTGAACACCCTGGTCCGCGAGATGGACCAGCGCATCAAGCAGATGAAGCCGTGGGTGAAGTTCGGCATCAGCCCGTTCGGCATCTGGCGCAACGCCCGCACCGACCCGCTGGGCTCCGACTCCAAGGGCCTGCAGAGCAACGACGAGATCTACGCCGACACCCGCACCTGGGTCCTCGAGGGCTGGGTCGACTACATCGTGCCCCAGCTCTACTGGGCCATCGGCTTCGACAAGGCCGCGTACGAGAAGGTCCTGCCCTGGTGGTCCAAGCTGGTCAAAGGCACCGACGTGCAGCTCTACATCGGCCAGGGTGACTACCGTGTCGGCGAGAAGGGGCCGTGGAGCGATCCGGCCCAGATCGACCGCCAGCTGGCCCTGAACGACCAGTACGCCGTGCAGGGCAGCGTCCACTTCAGCGCCAAGCAGATCCGGGCCGACCGGCTGGGCTCGGTGTCCCGCTACCGCAAGGCCCACTACGCGTCGCCGGCCCTGGTCCCGCTGATGAAGCAACTCCCGAACGAGCAGCCGTCGACCCCGCGCCTGGTGGCGGCCCGCAAGTCCGCCCCCGGCGGCACCATGGCCCTGGACTGGCAGGCCGGCGACAAGAAGCCGGCGTCCTGGGCGCTGTACCGGGTGGACGGCCCCAAGGCCGCGCTCGTGTCGACCGGCCGCGCCGGGACCGCGCCGGCCGCACCCGGGCCCGGCACCTACTGCCTGAGCGGCCTCGACCGCTCGGGCAACGAGTCGCCGATCAGCTCGCCCCTGACCATCCGCCCTTGATTCGCGGTCACGGCAGCCTAGCCGAGATCAGGCCGCCGGAGAATCGGGCAGAGGCTCACAACACCTTGACGAAAGTCTATGTGATTCCGCAACTTGCAATTCATTGAGAGGCTGACAATCCACAATGTACGATCGACCACGGAAAGGACAATTATCCCCATAAAGAAGGGTCGAGCGTGAGACGAACCTCGTACGTGGTCCCGACTGTCCTGGCCTTGACGGTAAGCGCTGTGCTGCTGGACGTGTCGCCAGCCAGTGCCGATCCGGTCCCGGCGTTTCCCTGCCACTTCTCCGGCTCCGGGTTGGAATTGAAATGGCGGGACGACACGACGTCGTCCAGCTATTCCTCGGTCGCCTCCAATTCCGCCGCCGCCTGGAACAATTCGGCCGCGCAGGTGCACCTGACCAAGGTGAGCAGTGGCGCCAACATGCTGCTGGAGTCACCGAATTTCGGCCCGATCATCAACGGCATCGAGTCCGACGGCGTCACGTACACCGTGGTGAACGGCGGAAGTTACGATCCGGTCTGCACGGACGGGCTGTGGAGGCTCTCACCCCACGTCGCGATCAACCGGTGGTATGCCGAGGGTCAGGATGACGGCAGCGCCGATTCGGCCGCCCAACGGCAGTCCACGCTGGCTCACGAGATCGGTCACGCGCTCGGTCTGGCCCATGGGACGGCGGGCAGCTGCCCCAATGTCGCCCTGATGGACCCCGAGACCCTCCGCCGGTGGAACACCTGCCGCATCAATACGCCGCAGGACAGAGACATTCAGCGCGCCAACATCATCTACTGAGGACGTGACGTGCGAAGCAACGTATTGACATCAATCGCAGGCGTCGTTGTCGCTGTCACCGCGGTGACGCTGGTCAGCAATGTGGGATCCCAGGCGGCTCCGGCCGGCACCTTTCCGTTGTCCGCGGCGGCGGCCGAGGAGATGTACGGTCCAGGTCCGAGCCGGGTCCGGCCCGCCGAGTCGCTGGCGGAGACCCGGCAGGAGGCCACCTTCGTGGTGGTCGGCAAGCCGCGGAGTTCCAGCGTCACGGTCATCCCGGACGGACTGCCGATGGCCGGCGCCCGGGTCACCCGGGTCGTGTTCCAGGTCGAACGGTCGGTCAGCGGACCCCCGGCCCCGGCGAAGGTCATCGTCAAACAGCTTGGCTCGACCATCGACCCGCCGATGTACGGCCGGGAGTTCCTCAAGAAGGACGAGTCCTACCTGCTCTACCTGCTGCCGGACGACCTGGTGAAGGGCAGCGGCGACTTCGTCATCGGCGGAGACGGCGAGTACCGGCTGATGGGCTCGACGTATTACAACGTGACCGTCCGGCTCGACAAGGTACCGAGCGCCATCAGCGCGGCGTCGCTCGACCAGGTTGTGCTGCGCTAGCGACGATCGCGGAGCGTCTGTGAGGGTGACTCGCCGAAGCGGCGGCGGTAGTCACCGGCGAAGCGGCCCAGGTGGGCGAAACCCCAGCGGGCCGCGACGTCGCTGACGGTGGTGCGCCACGGGTCGCCGTTGGACAGCTCCCGGTGGACTCCGTCGAGGCGGAAGCGGCGCAGGTAGGTCATCGGGGACATGCCGACGTGCTGTTTGAAGGCGTCCTGCAGCACGCGCACCCCGACGCCGGCGATGGCGGCCAGGTCGCCGGCCGTGAAGGGGTGGCCGGGGCGCTCCTGGATCGCGTCCAGGGCGCGTTTGACCGTGCGGGGGCGACGGGCCGCGGGCTCGTTCGAGAACGGGTGTTCGACCGTCAGGGCCAGGCCGGTGATCAGCAGGTCGCGCCACTGCTTGGCGATCTGGGGCCGGGCGATCAACGGGTTGTGGCCGCGCATGTCGGTCAGCAGCTGGCGGACCATGGCCGCCCAGCTGCGGCCCCGGCCGGTGCCGGTGGGGAAGCTCGCCGCGAGCGGCATGGGCGAGGTGACCTGGCGGTCGAGGGCGGCGTCGACCTCGCGTTCCAGGGTGGCGCGGTCGACCTTGACGCTCAGCAGGCGGCAGTCGGCGCCCAGGCGCAGCTCGACCTCGCCCACCGGCTGGAGGACAACCGCGCACGACGCGTCGGCGGCGACCACATGGCCGAGCTGACGGGACTGGACCGCCCCGGTCAGGGGGGCCAGCACGTGGTAGGCGTCTTCCAGGTGGGAGGTGGTGACGAAGACGTCGGCGCCGTACCCGAGCTCACCGATCGTCACCGCGCCCAGGCCGAGGCCCTCGGCCTGGAAGTCGAGCGTGCGGGTGTCGCCCAGGGGGCGGACCCGCACGCTGTCGTAGAACAGTTTGCGGCAGAACCGGCCGGCCTCGTCGAGGTCGTTGGTCCGCAGCGTGGTGCGGACCGGAATGCCCGCCTCCGCGTCCGACCCCCTCGACACCATCCGCCGACTGTAGTCCTACGGTGACTCTCAGACAGTCACCGGGACCGGCCATTCATATTCGGTCACCATGCCACCGGTGACGTCCACCTCGGCGAGCACCGTGACCGGGTCGCGCCAGATGGCGTACCGGCCCTCGGGCAGGTCGTCGATGACGACGCTCCACAGCACCCCGCCGCGCACGTAGCGGGCGCGGACCGCGGCGTGCGTACGCCGCGTGGGGTCGGACAGCGGGGACACCTCGATCTCGTGCCCGTGCAGGCTGCCCGGCGTGTGGATGACCATGGCGCCGATCGAACCGCCGATGTTGAGCACCACCGTGCCCTGGCCGCTGGGGGCCAGGGTGTGGTGGTGATGCGCGCCGACCGTCACTTCTTGGCCTTCGCAGCGTCGGGCGCCGGCGGGTTGTTGAAACCGTCGAACGGCGTCGGCAGGTACGGGAACTTCTTCAGCAGCGGGGCGCTGACGTTCTTGATGGTCAGGCCCTGCTCGACCAGCGCCGCCGCGTCGTCCGGCTTGAAGTCGGCGTTGACCAGCGGCACGGTGACACCGGCGATGGCCCGCAGCGAGATCGACACCACGTCGTCGGCGATCCGCCGGCCGTTCGGGAACCCGGCCAGGTCGGCGCCGAGGACACCGAACGGGTTCTCCTCCTTGGCCGGCGGGATGGCCGTGTTCAGCCGCAGCATGTCGGCCTGGGTCTCGCCGGTGTTGTTCTGGAACTCGTCGATCAGCCCGTCCGGGATGCCGGTGAGCAGGATCGCGAGCAGGTCGGCGCGCGGCTCGCCGGCCTTGTTCAGCTCGGCCAGCTTGTCGAAGACGCCCGGGTAGAGCACCGGCAGCAGCGCGCCGAGCTCGGGGGTGGCGACGAACTCGGCGAACCGCTTGTCCTCGCTGGGCGGCAGGCTGTTCCACAGGTCCTTCTGCGCCATCGGCACGATGACCTCGTTGAACAGCGGGTTGCCGAGCCGGGAGACCTGGGTGTGCGGGCCGACGTACACGTCGTCCTCGCCCTTGCCCTTGCGCACCTGGACCTGGCGGCGGCTGGCCGAGGTCCACACGCCGATCACCGCGCCGGCGTCACGGCCGCGGACCTTCTTCTTGCCGTCCTTGCGGACCATGTGCAGCGGGACCTGCACGGCGATGGAGTGCACGTTGGTCTTGTCGGTGGCGTTGACCGCCTTGCCGGCGTAGTTGAAGAGCTTCTGGCCGACCAGGTGCGCGTTCTGGAACGGACGCAGCGTACCCAGGTCGAAGATGGACCCGAGGTCGACGAAGAAGGCGTCGGCGCGCTGCCCGGCGAAGACCTGCTCGCCGGACTTCAGCTTGTGCACGGCGTCGGCGGCGAGCTTGTCGTAGTCCGCGATGGACAGCGGACCGACGTTGCAGGGCGGGCAGGGCAGCTTCTCGGCCAGCACGGTGTGCTTGCCGTGAGCGTCCACCCTGGTCACCGAGAAGAACTGGCGACGGTTCCAGTTCTCGCTGTCCAGGGACTCGATCGGCCCGGTGTTGTAGAGAAACGTCTTGTCGTTACGCAGTTCGGTGCGGAACCGGAACTGGTACGTGAGATCCGGGCGGGCGTCGCCGTTGGAATCGATGTGGATCTCGTAGAGTACGTCGTCGCCGAACTCGAAGAAGTTCGGTCCGCTCGCGGGGGGCTGGAGCGGAACGTAGTTGGCGATCAGGGTCACGGTGTCCGGGTGGTCCGGGCTCACGAACGCGTAGAGGTCGGAGCTGTCCGCCACCGGGTCCTTGCTGATCTCCGGTGCTTCACGATGCGAAGACAAGGGGGGTCCTTAAAGTCGTCGGGGGAAGGAGGAGTCAGCCGCGCTTGGCGGCTTTGAGCAGCTGCTCGGCGAGCTTCTTGTCCTCCAGCTTCAGCTTCTGGCCACCGCTGAAGACGTCGAACACACCCTTCTTCGCGTCGACCAGCGACAACACCAACGGCTGGCCGTCGTCCTTGCCGTCGCCCTTGCGCTCACCGGCCAGGCTCAGCCCGGCGACACCGGCGACGGATGCGCCGACCCCGACGGTGGCGGCGACGGTGAGAACCCGGCGCCGGGACAGGCCGGTGCCCGTCTGGCGGCGGTAGTGACTGCGACTCATGCTCGGCCTTTCGATCGTCTTAGGGGCGGGGCTGTGTCGTCGACGCCCTTCAGTACGGTGCCGGAAGCACGGCGGTTCAACGGATTTCGATCTCCCTGGGAGAATCCTGAGTACGCCGCCCGCGGCTGCGGATCATCCAGGTGAGCGCGAACGCGGCGGTCATCGCGGCCAGCAGCGCGATCGCCACGTAGTAGACGCTGTCGTCCGCCGGCAGCTCCGCGGCCCGCCGGAGCTGCTGTGGGGCCGGGGTTTCCGCGGCCGGTGCGGGCTCGTCCGAGGCGGTCGGTGACGGCTTCGCCTTCGGTGCGGCCTTCGACGCCTTGGGTACGACCACAGCCGGCGTCTTCTTCGCCGCGGGTTTCTCCGCCGCGCTCAGCACCAGGTCCGAGCAGGAGTAATAGGTGTCCGCGGTGGAGGAGTTCTGCCAGATCGTGTAGAGCACCTGCCGGCCGGTGCGGTCCTTCGGCAGCTTCGCGCTCATCCGGTACGCCCCGTCGACCAGCGGCGGGTCCTTGTCCACCAGGATGGCCTTGGTGGGCAGGTCGTCCCAGCGCAGCGGTTCGCCCGGGTCGTACCCCTCCTTGGTCAGGTAGACCCGGAAGGTGCCCTGGTGCGGGATGGGCGAGGTGTAGCGGATGGTCAGCGTGTCGCCGGCGGTCACCTTCGTCGCCGGCCAGTCGTCCCGGGCCAGGTCGAGGCCCTGGTAGGCGTCCAGTCCCCCGCTGCACAGCTTCCCGTCCGGGATCACCTCGCGGTCCCGGCCGTTCACCCCGTTGACGCGCAGGTTGTCGAACTTCCCGAACGGCTGACCGTTCGCCTTCTTGGCCGCCTTGCACGCGGCGCTGGAGGTTTCGGTGCCCTCCCCGGCGCAGGCGGCGGTGCGGCTGATCGGCTTGGTCGGTGCGCCGTGGGCGCTGGCGGGAACGGTGGTCGTCAACGTGACCAGGGCGGTCGCGGCGAGCACCGCGCCGATGCGGCGGAGCGGCATGGGTGAGGACTCCCTCGACTCGGAACTGACCCCAGGGGTACGGACGGGAGCCGCGAGTCGTTCATCACCCTGGGTGGCAATCGACGAGAAGCGCGCCCGGCTGTGATTGCATGGCGGACGTAACCGAACACAGGAGGATCCATGGACAAGCCCGACGTCGGCCCGATCACCGGCGAGCCGCCGGCCGAGCTGCTGATCGAGGACATCACCCCGGGTGACGGCGACGAGGCGAAGCCGGGCCAGTACGTGAGCGTGCACTACGTGGGTGTGGCGCACTCGTCCGGCAAGGAGTTCGACGCGTCCTACAACCGGGGCGAGCCGTTCGAGTTCGAGCTGGGTGGGGGCCGGGTCATCGCCGGGTGGGACAAGGGGGTGGCCGGCATGCGCGTCGGTGGCCGCCGCCGGCTGACCGTCCCCCCGCACCTGGGCTACGGCGCCCAGGGCGCGCCGGGCGCGATCAAGCCGAACGAGACGCTCATCTTCGTGGTGGACCTGCTCGGCGTGAAGTGATCGGACGGCAGGCCGCACGGGCCGGAGCGGGCATCGCCCGCCCCGGCCCGTCGCCGTTCGGCTCGTGCCCCGGCTCGTCGCGGGACAGGAACTCGTCCGGGTCGAACGGGTCGCCCAGCGGGGTCACTTCTGCTTCCTCAGGTCGGCGCAGCCGGTCTCGTCCGGCAGCAGCGGGCGGAAGGTGACCCGGAACTGCTTCGCCTCCCACGTCCACGGGGTCTGCTGGTTGGCCTTGCCCTTCTGGGCCGCGGCCAGCACGGCCGGGCCGTCGGCGATGACGCAACCGACCTTCACGTTCGGGTTCAGGGGCTCACCCGGCAGCGCCGGGCCCGGCCAGGCCACCGGGGTGAACTCGCCCGGCATCCCGTCGTCCTGCTTGACGTAGGGCTGGGCCAGCGCGGCGATCTGACCGGCCTGGTACGGCTTGGCCTGCGGGCTCGCGCCGTACTCGCGGAGCTTGTCGGCGAACGCGGCCAGCTTGGCCCGGGCCGCCCGTTGATCGGGGGTCAGCCTCGGGTCGTTCTCCTGGGCCTCACGCAGCGCCATCACGCTGACGCTCTGGGTCTCGCCGCCGACGATCACGTCGATCCGGGTGCTCGGCGCGTCGGCCACGTTCGGCTGGCCGAGGTCGGACCCGGTGCGCACGCCGGCCGCCTGGGCCTCCTGGGCCAGCTTGGTGACCTCGCCGGGGCTGATCGAGGTGACCTGGAGGTTGGGCAGCGCCGGGCCGGGATAGATGGCCGGGACCGGGCCCTCGGTGATGATCCGCCCATCGGCGAAGACGCTGACCTCGGGGATCCGCCCGACGATGCGCTCGGCGGGCACGAACCCGCCCTCGCTGAGCATCCGGAGGACCAGATCGGTGCCGGCGCTTCCGGTCACGCCATCGCCCGAGGGGGAAGGAGCGGAAGCGGAGCCGGCGTCGGTGCGGGCGCAGGCGGACAGAGCGATCAACGCTGCGGCTGTTGCCATCAGGGGGATGCGGCGAACGGTCATGCCGTGTACGACGATCGGCGGACCCCCAAGGTTCCGGGATCCGCCGATCAAAATGATCCTTACTTGACCGAACCGAGCGACAGACCCTGGACCAGCTTGTCCTGGGCCGCGAACCCGGCCACCAGCACCGGCAGCGAGACCACGAACGCCGCCGCGCACAGCTGCGCCAGGAACAGGCCCTGGCTGGTCACGAAGCTGGTCAGGAAGACCGGCGCGGTCTCGGCCACGGTCGCGGTCAGCACCCGGGCGAACAGCAGCTCGTTCCAGCTGAAGATGAAGCAGATCAGCGCGGTGGCCGCGATGCCCGGCATGACCACCGGGGCGATCACCGAGCGCAGCGTCTTGACCAGGTTGGCCCCGTCCATCTGCGCCGCCTCGAGCATCTCCACCGGCACCTCGGAGAGGAACGAGCGCATCATCCACACCGCGATCGGCAGGTTCATCGAGGTGTAGAAGATGATCAGCAGCCAGATGTTGTCGAGCAGGCCGGCGTTCTGGGCGAACAGGTAGAGCGGGAGCAGACCGGCCACGATCGGCAGCATCTTGGTGGAGAGGAAGAAGAAGAGGGTGTCGGTCCACTTCTTCACCGGCTTGATCGACAGCGCGTACGCGGCCGGGATGGACAGCAGCAGCACCAGCGCGGTCGACAGGATGCTCGCGGTGAGCGAATTCAGCAGCGGCGGCCACGGCGAGGCGCCGCCGGTGAAGAACTCGCGGTAGCCCTCGATGGTGAGCGGGGCGAACACCGCGGGCGGGTTCTGCGCTGCGTCCGACTCACCGTGGAAGGAGGTCAGCACCATCCAGACCACGGGCAGCACGAACAGGATGCCGACCACCCAGGCCAGCAGGCTCAGCCAGGGCCCGCCACGCGACTTCTTCTTCTCGACGGCCTGCGGCGCCGTCGTGGCAACCGTACTCATCGGCCCGGGTCCTCTCGGAAGAGCGACGACACGGTACGCAGGGCGAACGTCGCGATGATGATGGTGCCGACGACGACGATCACGGCGGCGGCCGATGCCCGGCCGTAGTCGTGGGCGTTGTAGAAGATCGTGTAGATCGTGTACGGCAGGTTCGCCGTGCCGAGCCCACCGGACGTGATGGTGAAGACCGCGTCGAAGTTCTGCACGATGTAGATCGAGCCGAGCAACCCGCCGAGCTCCAGGTACTGCCGCAGGTGCGGGAGCGTCATGCTGCGGAAGATCTGCCAGCTGTTGGCCCCGTCGATCCGGGCCGCCTCGATCACGTCCAGCGGCCGCCCCTGCAGGCCGGCCAGCAGGATCAGCATCATGAACGGCGTCCACTGCCAGACCAGCGCGAAGATCACCGACCAGAGGGGCATGTTGCTGATCCAGTCGGGCTGGGGCGGGTCGGCGCCGAAGATGCCCCAGATCCAGGTGAGGGCGCCGTTGAAGAGGCCGTACTCGGGGTTGTAGAGGGCGTGCTTCCAGAGCAGCGCGGCCGCCACCGGCACCACCAGGAAGGGCGCGATCATCATGGTGCGGACCGCGCCCCGGCCCCGGAACTTGCGGTCCAGCAGCAGCGCGATCCCCAGCCCGAGGATCAGGCTGATCAGCACCACCCCGGCGGTGAGCAGGATCGTGGTCCAGACCGCCTCGCGCATGTTCACGTCGGTGAACACCCGGACGAAGTTGTCGACCCCGGCGAAGCCCCGCTCGTCGGGGTAGTACGCGTTCCAGTCCATGAACGAGATCACCAGCGTGGCCAGGAACGGCAGCTGGGTCACCACGATCATGAAGATCAGCGCGGGCAGCAGCGGCGCGCGCCGGGCCCAGGCCGAGGTCTTGCGGATCACGCCCGGGGGCGGCGCCGACGTGCCCGCCGAGGTCTTCTCCGCCACGGTGGTCATGAGCTGGCCCCCTGCCTCGACTTGTAGCGTTCGGCGACGTCCTCGGCCAGGCGCTGCCCTCGGTCGAGGGCCTCGTCGACGCTCATCTGCCCGGCGACGGCCGAGCTGACGTACTGGGAGACCTGGGTGCCGAGGTCGGTGAACTCGGGGATGTCGATGAACTGGATGCCGATCGCGGGCCGCGGCTGCACGCCCGGGTTGCGCGGGTCGGCGGTGGTGATGGCGTTCTTGGTCGGCTCGGCGAAGGCGGCGGCGACGCCCAGGTACTCCTGGTTCTCGTAGGTCGAGGCGCGCTTGCCGGCCGGCACGCTGGACCAGCCGACGTCCTGGCCGACGAGTTCCTCGTACTCCTTGGACGACGCCCAGGAGATGAACTTCCAGGCGTTGTCCTTCTTCTCGCTGGCCTGCTGGATGCTCCAGGACCAGGCGTAGAGCCAGCCGCTGCTCCTCGTCTGCATGACCGGCGCGGCGGCGTACCCCATCTTGCCCTTGACCGGCGAATCGTCGGCCTCGAGCGAGCCGGCGGCGCTGGTCGCGTCGTACCACATCGCGGCCTTGCCCTGGACCGTGTTGTTCAGGCATTCGGTGAAGCCGGCCTGCGGCGCCCCGGCCTCGCCGTGCTCGCGGACCAGGTTGACGTAGAAGTTGGTGGCCGCCTTGAACTCGGGCGCGTTCACCTTCGGCGTCCAGTCCTTCTCGAACCAGGTGCCGCCGAACGTGTTGACCACCGTGGTCAGCGGCGCGAACACCTGGCCCCAGCCGGGCTGGCCGCGCAGGCAGATCCCGGCCATCCCGGGCTGCTTGCCGTCCACCCGGGCGGCGATGTCGGCGACCTGGGTCCAGGTCGGGGCGGCCGGCATCTGGATGCCCTGCCCGTCGAGCACGTCCTTGCGGTACATCAGGAACGAGGACTCGCCGTAGAACGGCTCACCGTAGAGCTTGCCGTCGTCCGCGGTCAGCGACTGGGTCATCGACGGCAGGATGTCGCCCTGGTCGAAGCGGGTGTCCGCCTTGACGTAGTCGTCCAGCGGGGCGATCCACTTGGACTTGGCGTAGATCGGGATCTCGAAGTTGGACAGCGAGGCCACGTCGTACTGGCCGGCCTGACTGGAGAACTCCTGACTGATCTTGTCGCGGACGTCGTTCTCGGGCAGGACGGTGAAGTTCACCGAGATGCCCGTCTCGCGGGTGAAATGGGCGGCGGTCAGCCGCTGCAGATCGATCATCTGCGGGTTGTTGACCATCAGGACGTCGATGCTCTTGGGGTTGTCCGAACCGCCCTCGCTGCCACCCCACCCGGCGCAACCGGACGAGACGAGAAGGACGGTTGCGGAGATCGCGGCTGTCGCCGCACGAATGTGGGCACGAGACACGTGGCCTCCCCGGCGAGGCGGACATCGTTGTCACCGGCTGTTGTGACGCCGGTAACAGAACGGTCATCAGTACATGCCTGTGATCGATTACATGTCAACCGTCCGGGGGAGGTCGTGCATAAATGAGTATCGAAATCGACGGCCTAGGCGACGCGGGCCCGGCGCCCCATCACCTCGACCACGTCGCCCCGGTGCAGCTGCCGGCCGCGGCGCAGATCGACCTCTCCGTTGACGCTCACGTCACCGGAGGTGATCAGCACCTTGCCCTCGCCGCCGGTGTCCACCAGGTCGGCGATCTTGAGGAACTGTCCGAGCCTGATCATGTCTCCGTCGATCACTACGTCGCGCATGCCGACCATTGTCGACCACGGCCGGAAAATAATCGTTGAACCCTTGAACCATCCGGGCCCGCGATACGAACTACCCGTCGTGAGCCGAAACCTCATCGCCCGCCGTGCGGGCGTTCTGGCTGCTACCACCGTGGCAGGCGCCCTTACCATGGCCGGCCCAGCCATGGCGGACGTCAAGGTGGAGCCGGCCAGCGCGCCCCAGGGTAGCGGGCAGAATGTCCACTTCCAGTTCACCAACACCTCCTCGTGCACGGTGAACAAGGTCAAGATGCTGATGCCGGCCGACACGCCGGTGGCCGAGGTGTTCCCGCTCTCCAACGAGGGCTGGGCGCCGCTGATCACGCCGCTGAAGCTGACCACCCCGCTGACCAGCGTCCACAACGGCGCCCCGGTCACCGAGACAGCCTCCGCGGTCACCTGGATCGCGATGAAGGGCCACGAGGTCGCGCCGGGCAAGACCGACGACCTGGCCGTCGCGCTGGGTCCGCTGCCGACGACCTCATCGATGCGCTTCACGCTCGAGCAGACCTGCACGGACGGCAAGGCCGGACCGGCCATCCCGGCCGTCAGCCTCGCGCTGACCCCGGCGGCGCCCGGCCAGACCAGCGGCCACGGCGGTCACGGTGACACCGGCGGCGCGACCCAGGGTGGCGGCACCTCGGCCGAGGACGACGCCACGTTCCAGGCGCTCATCGACGCGCAGGACGACGGGCTGGGCTTCTGGACGTACGCGGGCTGGGTGGTCGGTCTGCTCGCGCTCGGCGCCGTGGCCGTGCTGCTGCTCCGCAACCGTCGCCGGCCGGAGGACGAGGCCGGCGACGACGCTCAGGACGAGCCGGAGGACGAGGCCGGCGAGGAGAAGGAACCGGTCGCCGCCGGCGCGCCGCGGGTCACCTCGTGGCGCTACCAGGACGGCCCGGACAACTAGGGCGAGACTCCCCGCGCTGGTGGGCGCGGGTGAATGTCGTGGAATGCGCGTGGGGCGCGGGACACGACGGGCAGGTGGGGTCAAGGGCAAGACCCACGACCTGCGGCCATCGGGGCGGGAGAGTTCGGTCTCCCGCCCCGATGCATACCCAGGCCCAGTGGTAGGTCAGGAGTTGACGCCGGCCGTACGCGGCGTCTTGAGGGCCTCGATGATCTCGCGCTGGACGCGGTCGGCGTCCTCGTGCGGGACCTGGCAGGTGCCCGCGGCCAGGTGACCTCCGCCGCCGTAGCGCAACATCACCTCGCCGATGTCGACCGGCGAGGTGCGGTCCAGGATCGACTTGCCGCAGGCGAAGACGGTGTTCAGCTTCTGACGGCCCCAGATGATGTGCATCGACACCCGGGCCTGCGGGAACATCGCGCACACCATGAACCGGTTGCCGGCGTGGATGGTCTCCTCGTCGCGCAGGTCGACGATGACCACGTCCCCCTCGACGTGGCTGACCCGCTCGAGCTGCTCCTGGAACATCAGCGAGCAGTCGCGGTAGAGGTCGGCGCGCTCGGCCACGTCCGGCAGGGCCAGGATCTCCTCGACCTCCTGCATCTGGATGCAGGCGTCGATGAGCAGCATCATCAGCTGGTAGTTGGAGATCCGGAACTCGCGGAACCGGCCCAGCCCGGTGCGGCTGTCCATCAGGAAGTTGAGCAGCGTCCAGCCCTCGGGCCGCAGGATGTCCTCGAGCGTGTAGTCGGCCGAGTCGGCCTGGTCCACGGCCCGCATCAGCTCGTCGGAGATCTCCGCGAAGCGCTCGGTCCCGCCGAAGTGCTCGTAGATGACCCGGGCCGCCGACGGGGCGTCGGGATCGATGATGTGGTTCGAGAGGCCGGCCTTGTTACGCAACGTCTCCGAATGGTGGTGGTCGAAGACCATGTAAGCGCCCGGCGCGTACGGCAGGTTGGTCAAGATGTCACGTTCAGTTATATCGACCGCGCCGTCCTGGACATCCTTGGGGTGAACGAACGTGATGTCGTCGATCATGTCCAGGACACGCAGCAACACCGCACAGACCAGGCCGTCGAAGTCGCTGCGGGTGACCAGGCGGTACTTCACGTGACGCTCCCTCGGGATCTTCGGCGTTAACTACCAATATGCCACTTTTGCGGCGGCGGACCCGGCGCGATGGCCAGGACGGGTCTGAACCCCGCGCGGAGCGCCCTGCGTAAGGTTCAGTCAGACGCTCACATCGGCCGGAGGACGATCAACGATCATGGACACCGCCCCTCAGCTCATCCAGGAGCGCAGCGCCCCGCCCGCCACTCTGGTGATCTTCGGCGCATCCGGCGACCTGACCCGGCGCAAGCTGCTCCCGGCGGTCGAGAGCCTGGCCCGGCACAACCGGCTCCCCGCCGAGTTCGCGCTGGTCGGCGTCGCTCGCACGCCGATGGAGGACAGCCAGTTCGCCGGCAGCGCGCTGGGCGACCGCAGCCTCCTCGACAAGCCGCAGCTCCAGGGCGGCATCCGCTACGTGTCCGGCGGCTACGACAACCCCGAGACCTACAAGCGGCTCGGCGAGGTCCTCGACGAGCTGGACGCCAGCCGGGGCACCGCGGGCAACCGCATCTTCTACCTCTCCACCCCGGCCGAGGCCTTCCAGCCGGTGATCAACGGGCTGGCCGGGGCCGGGCTCAACCAGGCCCGCGAGGGCTCCTTCGCCCGGCTGGTCATCGAGAAGCCGTACGGGAAGAACCTGCAGACCGCCCACGAGCTGGACGGCATCGTGCACGCCGCGTTCGACGAGCACCAGGTCTTCCGGATCGACCACTACCTGGGCAAGGACACCGTTCAGAACGTCCTGGCCCTGCGCTTCGCCAACTCGATCTTCCAGCCCATCTGGGACCGCTCCTGGGTCGACCACGTGCAGATCACGGTGGCCGAGACGCTGGGCGTCGGCACCCGCGGCGGGTTCTACGAGCACGCCGGCGCGATGCGCGACATCGTGCAGAACCACGTGCTCCAGGTGCTCGCGCTGTCACTGATGGAACCGCCAGCCTCGTTCGAGGCCGAGGGCCTGCGCAACGAGAAGGTGAAGCTGCTCCAGTCGGTGCGGCTGCCCACCAACCGGGACGTGGCCGATCTGGCCGTGCGCGGGCAGTACACGCGGGGCGGCACCCGTGACGACCTGATGGCGGGCTACCGCGAGGAGCAGGGCGTCGACCCACTGTCGCGGACCGAGACCTACGCGGCGATGCGGCTGAACGTGGACAACTGGCGGTGGGCGGGCGTGCCGTTCTACGTCCGCACCGGCAAGCGCCTGCCGGCCCGGCTGACCGAGGTCGCGCTGCAGTTCCAGCGGCCGCCCCACCTGCCGATCCCGACCAGCCAGCTGACCGACCTCGAGGCCGACGCGCTGGTCCTGCGGATCCAGCCGAATGAGGGCATCTCACTGCGCTTCGGCGCCAAGGTGCCCGGCCACTCCTTCCGCGTGCGTACGGCCAGCATGGATTTCTCGTACGACACCACGTTTACCGAGGAGTCGCCGGAGGCGTACGAGCGCCTGCTGCTCGACGCGCTGCTCGGCGACCCGACGCTGTTCATCCGCACCGACGAGGTCGAGCAGTGCTGGCGGATCGTCGACCCGATCATCGAGAACTGGGCGGGCGACCAGTCCCCGATCCCGACGTATGAGGCCGCGTCCTGGGGTCCGACCGACGCCAACCGGCTGATCGAACGCAGCGGGCGGAAGTGGCGCAACGCGCCTTGAGATTCAACTCTGCCTTCAGTCTGGTGTTGGGTGGTGGTGGGGCTGAGGACGGCGGTTCCGGGGAGGCGACTGGAGTGCGCTTACTCGCATAGGGTGGAGAGATCCTTACCCCTCCCCGGAACGAAAGCGACACCCCATGCAGGTCTTGGTCGCGCACCACCCACCGAACACGGCCGTCCTGAATCTCCGCGGCTCTCTCGACATCGACACCGCGCCCGCCCTCAAGGCCAACCTGTCCCGCCTCGTCGAACGCTCGGCCCCGCATGTCGTGGTCGACCTCTCCGGCCTCGACTTCTGCGACTCGATGGGCGTCGGCGTCCTGGTCACCGCCCACGGCCGGGCGATGGAGCGGGGCGGCTGGGTGCGGCTGGCGGCGCCGTCCAGTTTCCTGCGCCGGCTGCTCGACACCCTCGGTCTGACCGAATACCTGGCGCTCTATCCCGACCTGGAAGCGGCGCTCAAGGAGTAAGGGGCGCCCCGGGAGACCCGGGACGCCCCTCGCTGTCCGTGCGTGCTAGCTGGTGATGCCGAAGGCGATCCGGCCCAGCGTGTCCTCGGTGCCGACGAAGCCCTCAGCCGGCGAGAACGCGTCGTCACCGAAGTCGACGTCGACGTCGTCCGCGGTGCCGCCGATGTTGTCCGGACCGACGCCGAACAGGTTCTGGAAGTTCGCGCCGCCCGCGTCCTGCAGGTTGACGTTGAGGCTGGCGTTGTCGGTGTGGAAGTTGCCGAAGAAGTGACCGGCCTCGTGCGAGGTCACGTTGCCGACCGCCTGGGCCACGAACGCGATCCGGTCACTGGCCGGGGTCAGGTACGTGTTCAGCGAGGCCGCGCTCGACCCGGCCGGGTTGCTCAGGGTGTCGAGCAGGACCAGCGCGCTCTCCTGGGTGTCGAAGTTGCCCGGGTCGATGCTCTGCGCGATGCCGATCGTGGCGATACCCGATTCGGCCTGGGTGCCGCCGATGATGATCCGGCTGACGTTCGGCTTACCGAAGGTGTCCGGGTCGTCCAGGCTGTTCGTCACCTGGAGCTTGAACCGGTTGTTGAGGCCCGAGTCGATCATGTCCTGCTTCAGGCTCTCGGTGACGCTGGCCGTGATGGCCGCGATCAGCTCGTCCTCCTGGGACCGCGGGATGTTCCAGCGGGACATGAAGGCGGCGAACGGGGTGAGCGTGACGGTGCCCGGGCCGCCGAAGACCGCGGTGTTCACCCGCGCGCCGTCGAAGTCCAGGAACAGCGTCTGCACCGGCGGGGTGCCGCCCTCGAGCGTGGGACGGAAGGCCTCGACGGTGATGTCGTACGCGCCGGAACCGGTGGTGACGCCGATGAAGTGCCAGCCGGCCTCGGTGGCGACGTAGTCGGTCTGCGCGTTGCCGCCACCCGGGAGCGGGGAGGTCGGCGGGTAGATCGCGGTGGCGTCCTGGTTGGAGCCGTGCACCTCACGCGGGTCGGTGTCGTACACGGTGATGTAGGACGGCGAGCCCTTCACCGACGCGCCGAGCACGTCGCCCTTCTTCAGGTTGACCGAGAAGAAGTCCTCGTCCGCCTGGGCCGTGGTGATGCTGAGGTCGTAGGTGCCCTCGCTGGTGACGCCGTCGCCGCTGGCCGGGTCGTTCGGGCTGGCCTGCAGGTTGCCGTAGGCGCCGACGGCGAGGAAGTAGGTGCCCGCGGCGGGCACCTTGAACTGCAGCTTGCTGGCGAGGAACTCGACCGCGCCGTCGTCGTCGAACGCGACCTGGGTGCCGTCGGCCGCGTACAGCCGGACCAGGGTGTCGAGCCCGCCGGTGAGGTCGCCGGTCTCGGCGGTGATGGTGTCGCCGGCCGCCGAGGTCAGCGAGTAGTAGTCGAAGTCGCCGGTGCTGTCGCCGAGCGAGCCGTGCGCGCCGTCGCCGATCTCGCCGGTGGTGGTGATGCCGTCGGCGGTGACGCCGAGGCCGGTGACCCGGGCGGTCGGGATGCTGCCGTCCTCAGTGGCCGCCGGGGTGGGCGCGATCGCGGTGCTGGTGACCGGCTCGGGGTCGAGCTGACCGACCACGCGGGCCGCGGACGACTGGTTGGCGCCGGTGCCGAAGCCACGGAGCCGCTGGGCGAACGCCGGGGTGTCGTTGCCGCCCCGGGTGCCGTCGAACTCGTCCTCCTCGAAGAGGACCGGGCGCGCGGCGGCCCTGGCGCCGGCCTTGGCCTTGAGTTTGGCCGACGCCTTGGCGGCGGCCTGCTTGGCCAGATATGTCTTCCACCCGCTGTAATCAGCCTTGGCCGGATCGCCCAGGTTGGCCAGGAACGGGTTGACGCCCTTGGGCTTCACTCCCGGCTTGGCCTTCGGCGCGAACGGAACGCCGGCATTGACGGCGGCCTTCTCGGCGGCGCTCAACCCGGAGCGTGAACCACCCGCGGGATCCGGTGCAGCGGTCGCCACGCCCGGTGTAAGCGTGATCAGCCCGAGCAGCACTGCTCCGGCGGTCGCGATGCTCCTTCGCATCTTGTATTCCCCCTTCAGCGCATCCCGGCCCCCCGGCCGTAGACAGCAACCGGAACGCTACTGAAGGTGGCGATCAATATCTAGTGTGGTCAATTGATACGTGTATGACGGACCTATGTGGACTTGACAGTGTCCAATGCGGCCACTGCCGCGCCGCGCGCCCCGGCCATGTCCAGGTCTGCCACCAGCGCGAACGCCGCCGCGTCGACCTGTTCCCGCCGCAACTGGGTGTGTTCACGCACCGTGTTCAAGAACCACTGCCGGAACCCGGGCGTCGCCTCTACGACACCTCCACCCAGGAAATATGCATGTGGATCAGTGAAATTGGCCGCGATCGTGAAAAGCTTCCCGATCGCCTTGGCCTGTTGGCCGAACACGGCCAGTGCGAGCGGATCCTCTTTTTCGCCGTAACCGCGTAAAAGCTTGGCCGCTTTATCGATGGGCTCGGCGGCCAATGGGTGCTCGGGGAATTTGGCCAGCCAGTACGGCAGCAGATTCTTCTTGATGCCGGTGAGCGACGCGATGCTCTCGACATCGCCCTCGAAACCGCAGTTGCAGGCCGGCACCGGCTGGTCCGGCTCCAGCACGTCGTGCAGCGGGATCTGCACGTGGCCGAGCTCGCCGGCCATCCCGGCCGCGCCGCTGATCACCCGGCCGCTCTCCACCACGCCGCCGCCGAGGCCGGTGCCGACGATCGCCGAGATCGAGCCGGTCTCCCCCGCCCGGGCGCCGAAGTGCCGGTGGTGCGCGTAGAGGGCGGCGGCGTTGGCGTCGTTGTTGTAGATCACCGGCAGCCCGATCCGGGCCTCCAGGGCGCCGCGGATGTCGAAGCCGTGCCAGGACGTCTGGTTGAAGTTGGTGGAGCCCTTGGACGAGATCACGCCGGTCGCGCTGGCCGGGCCGGGGGTGTCCAGGCCGACCGCGCGCACCAGGGTCAGCGGTGTGCTGGTCAGCGTCAGGATGTTGGTGAGCGCCTCGGCCAGCTGCTCCACGGCCGGCTCCGGGCCGTCGGTGACCAGGCTCGGGTTCTCGACCAGACGGTCCACCAGGAACCGTCCCGTCGCGTCCAGCACGGTCGCGTTGTTGCAGGTACCACCGTTGTCCAGCCCCACGACGACCCAGGACGCCGGAGTGCGCACCGCTTCGATGTGATCCACACCACGAGACTACGTCCGAGCAGGCCCGGGCGGGAACGGGTGCCCACGGATTGCGCCTCGGTTGCCTCGGTCCGAATCACCGAAGGGCACTGCCCGTACGGGCCGATGAGCCCGGCATGACAACGCGCCGCACCGTCCTCGCCGCCTCTGCCGTTGCCGTCTCGACCGTCGCCGCCGCCGACCTGCTGCTGGCCGCGCCCGCGGTCGCCGCCGGTCCCGCCGACCTGCTCCCGGCCGACCAGATCGCGCACCTGCTGCGCCGGGCGACCTTCGGCGCGACGCCGGCCACCCTGGCCGAGGCGACCAAGCTCGGCGTGAACGGCTGGCTCGACCAGCAGCTGAGCCCGGCCAAGATCAGCGACGCGGCCTGCGACAGCCTGCTGACCCGGCTCCCGCTGGCCGGCGCCGACATCGCGACGGTCCGGTCGAAGCTCAAGGTGCACTCGTACGACGCGTTCAAGGAGCTCGGCCGGGCCACCGTGGCCCGCGCCGTCTGGAGCAACCGGCAGCTGCTGGAGACCACGGTCAACTTCTTCAACAACGTGCTGCACGTGGCGGCGCCCTCAGCGGGCGTCTGGGACAGCCGGAGCGACTACGACCAGCAGGTCATCCGCAAGCACGCCCTCGGCACCTTCGCGGACATGCTGAAGGCCTCCGCCCGGCACCCGGCGATGCTGACCTACCTGGACAACCGGTCGTCGACCAAGGCGCACCCGAACGAGAACTACGCCCGCGAGCTGATGGAGCTGCACACCGTCGGCCTGGTCTACACCGAGGACGAGGTCAAGGCGGCGGCCCGGCTGCTCACCGGCCTGACCGTCAGCAGCGCCGGCGCCTACACCTACACCGCGGCGAAGCACGCCACCGGCGCGGTCAGCGTGCTCGGCTTCCAGCACGCCAACGCCACCGCCGAGGGCGGCGAGGCCGCCGCGCTGGCCTTCCTCGACCACCTGGCCAAGCACCCGGCGACCGCCACCCGGCTGGCCACCCGGATGGTCGTCCGGTTCGTGGCCGACGAGCCGCCCGCGACGCTGGTGGCCAAGCTGGCCCAGGTCTACCTGGACAACGGGACCGCGATCGCCCCGATGCTGCGCGCGCTGTTCACCTCGCCGGAGTTCGCCGCGTCGGTCGGCCAGAAGGTGCGCACGCCGTTCGAGGACCTGACCGCGACCGTCCGCACGCTCGGCCTGGCCCCGGAGAAGGACGGCACCAAGGCCCTGGACGCCCTCTACAACATGCTGGTGGACGCCGGCAACGCGCCGCTGCGCTGGGCCCCGCCGAACGGCTTCCCGGACGTGGCCGCCGCCTGGGCCTCGCCGTCCGCCTTCCTGATGCGCTGCAACAGCCACCTGAACCTCGCCACCGGCTGGTACCCCAGCCAGCTCGTCCGCCCCGCGGATCTGCTCAAGTCCCTGGTGCCCGTCCTGCCCGGCACGTACGGCGCCCTGGTCGACGCGCTGGCCCGCCGGCTCGCCGGGACGACGCTCCCGGCCACGCACACCGCCGCCGTGCTCAGTGTCGCGGGCAAGCTGCCGACCAGTCCCTTGAGCAGTTCCGACAAGTCGCTCGCGGGCAGCCTGCCGTACCTGATCGCGCTGGTCCTCGACGCGCCGACCTTCTCGCTGAGGTGATCTCTGTGAACGCTGCTTCTTGTGACGAGATGTCCGGTATATCGCGCCGAGGCGTTCTCGGCCGCACCCTGGCCGTGGGCGGCGGCGCCGTGCTGGCCGGCCTGGCCGGTGAGGGCCTCTCCACCCGGCTGGCCTACGCCGGCGAGGGCTACACCGGCGACACGCTGGTGGTGCTGTCGCTGCGCGGCGGCTTCGACGGGCTGTCGGCCATCGCCCCGATCGGCGACACCGACTACTACAAGGCCCGGCCCAGCATCGCCCTGCCGAAGAGCGCGGTGATCGCCGGCGACGGCACGTTCGGGCTGCACCCGGCGCTGGCCCCGCTGCTGCCGCTGTGGAACGACGGCCGGTTCGCCGCGGTGCAGGCGGTCGGCCAGCCCAGCCCGACCCGGTCACACTTCGCCGCGATGGAGGAGATGGAACGGGCCGCGGCCGGCACGTCGCTGCGGACCGGCTGGCTGGACCGGATGCTCGGGCTGACCGGGAGCACCGCGCCGCTGGCCGGGGTGGCGATGGGCAACGCGATGCCGTCGCGGATCTTCGGCGGGCCGACCGGCGACGTGTCGATGGCCTCGATCGACGACTTCAAGCTGGCCGGTGAGAGCAGCAAGCGCCCGATGGCGGCCGCGCTGCGCCGGATGTACGCCGACGCGCCGGCCGCGCTGGCCGCCCCGGCCCTGGCCGCCGACCGGGCGCTGACCGCGAGTGTGCCGCTGCGGGCCGAGAAGTACGCGCCGGCCAACAACGCGATCTACCCGGCCACCCCGCTCGGCGAGGCCCTGCGCGACCTGGCCCGGCTGATCAGGTCCAACGTCGGGCTGGCCGCCGCCGCGGTCGACTCCGGCGACTGGGACATGCACGAGGCGCTCGGCGCCGCGGTCAAGGGCCAGCGGATGTACGACAACCTGTACGACACGTCGCTGGCCCTGGCCGCCTTCGCCGCCGATCTCGGTCCCGACGGCATGGCCAAGGTGACCGTGGTGACGATCAGCGAGTTCGGCCGCCGGGTCGGCGAGAACGGCTCGAAGGGCGTCGACCACGGCCACGGCAACGCGATGATGCTGCTCGGCGGCGGGATCCGGGGCGGGAAGGTCTACACCAGGTGGCCGACGCTGGCGCCCGGCGCCCTGGCCGACGGCGACCTCGCGGCCACCACCGACTACCGCTCGGTGATCGGCGAGATCCTGCAGAAGCGATGTGGCTTCGGCGCGCTCGACGACGTTTTCCCGACCATCACGCCGTCGTCGTTCGGGCTGGCCGCCGCCCGTTCCTGAGCCGCGGGCCGCTCCCGCTCGGCCTCGTCCGGCCGCGTCATCGACCGGCGGTCATCTCGGTGAGCCGCCGGTCGATCCGCAGCATCCGGTCGCTGGTCTCGAGAACCTGGCCGGGCCGGTCCAGCCGGTCGTAACAGCCGCGCAGCACCCGCAGGAAGACCAGCTCGCGGGCCAGGTAGACGGGCAGCGGCGCGCCGATCGAGTCCATCCGGGCGGTCGCCTCCTCGTAGTGCACGGCCGCCGCCTCGTCGTCGCCGCGGGCCAGGATCGCGTCCAGGCCCAGCCCGGCGGTGGCCTCGGCGGCCAGCCAGCGGGCGTGCCCGGAGCTGCCGCTGATCCCGTACAGCAGGAGGACCTCGCGGAACTCCCGGTCGGCGGCCGCGTAGGCACGCCCGCCGGCGCCGCTCTGCCCGCGGCAGATGGCGCTCAGGCCGAGCCCGAGGCGGGCCCGCATGCTCAGCAGCACGCTCTCCGGCGACCCGTTCAGGTAGGCCCGGTAGCTCTGCTCGGCCGGGTCCAGGGCGGACAGATCGGCGCCGGGCTTGCAGGACACCCCGGCCCGGTGGGCCTCGGCCAGCCCGATCAGCGCCCGGCCGTAACCCGGCTGCGCGGCCAGCGCACGCTCGAAGTAGGCGATCGCCCGTTGCGGGTTGCGGCGCCCGGCCGCGTTGCCGGCCATCAGGTCGACCACCGCCCGGTGCACCACCGGCCCCTGGGCCTGGCCGCCGATGAGCTCCAGTTCCTGGCCGGCCCGCACGAAGTGGTCCTCGGCCATCTGGTAGTCGTCGTCGGCGTAGGCGCCCAGCCCGCGGACGAAGGTGACCACCCCGCCCAGGTAGTGCCGGGTCGCGGCGGACAGCTCGCCGGTCGCCCCGGCGGGCTCGGTCAGGGTGAGGTCCTGCCGCCCGCCGAACTCGGGGGTCTCGGCCAGCGCCCGGTCGCCGAGGAAGATCTCGACCGTGGTGACCGTCCGGCGGCCGGCGGGATGCACGGCCGGTCGCAGCACCACGTCGGCGTGCTGCTCGGCGGCGGCGCTCGCGAGGTCGGCGCCGGGCGGGCCGGCCAGCGCCCGGACCTGGATCGCGGCCGAGTCGCCGGCCCACGCCCGCAGGTCGCGGTCGAGCGCGAGGGCGGGCGCGGGACCGGCCGCGGTCAGCACCAGGACGTTGAACGCGCCGCTCATCGGCGCCGACGTCAACCGCTGATCGGCCGCGACCAGGAAGCCGGCCGCCACCAGCACGATGGCGGCCAGAACGCCGGGTAACACCCGTCGCCGGCTCGGTGGCGTGGGCGCCTCGGGCGCCACGCGCGGCGGGGCCGGTGCTTCGACCACGAGGCCGGCCCGGTTCCAGCGGGCCTCCCAGCGCGGCAGCTCCCGGTCGAGCTCGTCGGTCCGGCCGGCATAGCGCAGACACCCGATCACGTACGCCCGGGTCGTCTCCCACGACGGCACCTTGCGTCCGCTGGCCGCCTCGGAGAGCGTGCTGGTGGCACAGTGCGCCAGGCCGCTGAGCACCCGGTAGGGCGGGTTGCCGCACTCGGCCCGCAGGTCGCGCAGGCGCTGCGCGAAGTCCCGCAGGTTGGCCGGGATGCTCCCGTCCAGCTCGGCCTGGCGCCGGCCCCGCCTCGCTGCCGCGGTGTCAGTCACGTCCGGCCTCCGACGTGCAGAAGACATTCAGATGGGGCCCGTCGCGCAGGGCCGCGCTGGTGATGCCCCAGCAGGCGTTCGGCAGGTCGCCGCCGGTGCGGAACACGGCATGCCCACCGCCGAGCGCGTCGGCGCGGACCCGGAAGGTCGAGAAGTAGTGGTCCTCGCGGTAGACATGGAAGTCCACTGTGCCATTCGGCGGATAGCCGGCGAAATACAGATGCAGATCGACGCTGTGGTCGAGGAACGCGCTCCCCCGATCGAGCCAGAGGCGTGGTGTCGTCGGCCGGGTCACGGTGAAGACGGCCTCGGCGTGCCGCTCCCCCTGCCGGGCGGTCACGCGATAACCACCGGCCCGGTACGACGGCAGGATCGGCCACCCGAAGAAGTTGGCCGGGTCGGGTTGCGGCGGGACCGCCACCGGCCGGCCGCCGGGCGGCGTGACGGTGACCTGGAGCGGCCGGTCGCTCCGGAAGCCGAGGAAGCAGAGCAGGAACTCGGTCGGGATCAGCGGCTTGCTCGCCATCTCGATGCGCGGCCGCGTGGCCTCGGGGTCGTAGCACTCGGGGCCGCCGCCGAAGAAGAACTCGACCTGCTCCGGCACACCGTCGGGGCGGTCGTCCGGATGCCTCAGGGCCCCCTCGATCAGCACCGGGTCGTCGGCCGGCGGGTTCCCCGGCGTCCGTGCCGGCGGCGGCGCGATCACCTGGGCGTGCGGCCGGGCGCGCCGCGGCGCCGGTCCCGGCCCGGTCGCCGGATCCGCTCCCGGCGCCACGGACCCCGGCGAGGCCGGGCCAGACGAGATCGGGCCGGGCGAGATCGGGCCGGACGAGATCGGGCCGGACGAGGCCGGGCCGGGCGACCGCGGCTCGGGCGACGGCCCGGGGGTGTGGATGATGCCGGGCGGGCGCGCGGTGGGCGGCGCCGGCCGGTCGAGGGCGGCCAGCACCAGCCCGGTCGCCACGGCGGCGGCCAGGGTGGCGGCGGCGATCACTCGGCCCCTGATGTGCAGAATCCGTTCTCGGTGTTCGGCGGCTCGTCACCGGTCGAGTCGCCCAGGGCGGGGTGGCTCACGCCGAAGCACCCGTCCGGCGGGTCGTCACCGGTACGCAGGATGGCGTGACCGCCGCCGGACGCGTCGGCCGGGACCCGGAAGGTCGCCCGGTAGCCCTCGCCGGCGTAGAGGTTGAAGGCGACCATGCTGTCCGGCGGGAAGCCGGCGTAGTACATGTGCACGTCGGTGCTGGCCCGGAAGGCGGGCGGGCGGTCGATCCAGAGCCGGGGCCGGGCCGGCCGGAGCACGTTGACCGTCTTGGTGACCACGGTGTTCCCCTGGCGGGCGGTGATCCGGTGGGCGCCGGCCCGGTGCGAGGGCAGCCGCGGCCACTCGTACCTGTGCCCCTGCTCCTCGCTCCTGGTGGCGGGCAGGGTGCGGGTGATCGTCCGGCCGCCGGGTGGCGTCAGGGTGATCCGCACCGGCCGTTCCTTGTCGAACCCCATGAAGCACAGCTGGAAGCGGCTGGGGATCACGGCGTCGTCCGACAGCGTGATGGCCGGGGGCGGCGGCGGGATCCGGTCGAAGCACTCCGGCCCGCCCCCGAAGAAGAAGTTCACCTGCTCGGGTACGCCGTCCGGCCGCGGCTCCGGCGCCATGTCCTCGGGCCTCTCGACCACCACCGGACGGTCCGCGGGCGGCCCTGGCCCATCCGGGAGGGCCGGGGGCTTGTTGTGGTCGCGCAGCCGCTCGGGCGACCGGGAGCGGCGGGGCGAGGGCACGGCCGGCCGCTCGGCGGCGGGCCGGTCGGGGATCGGTTGCGCGGAGGGGTCGGCCGGCGCCACCTCAGGGCTACGGGCGGGCGCGACCGCGGGGGTGGCCGCCTCGTCCGGCCCGGTCACCGCCACCACGGCCACACCGGCCAGGACGCCGGCGAGCACCACGCCGGCGATGATCGCGGTCGGCCGCCGCCAATCCCTCATACCGCCCTCCCCGAGACCCGCCGCGGGTCCATGGTGGAGGAAGGTACCGAACGGGACGGTGAAGAGTCGGATTCAGGTCACTACGACGGGAGGAGGGACCGCAGTGCCCTCCTCCCGTACCGCGGGTCAGCGCGACGCGCCGGCCCGCCGCTTGGCCCACACGTCGAAGGCGACCGCGGCCAGCAGGACCGCGCCCTTGACCAGCATGACCGACTCGGTCTGCGCGCCGATCAGGCCCATGCCGTTGTTGATCACGCCCATGATCAGGCCACCGGTGATCGCGCCGACCACCTTGCCGACCCCGCCCTGCACCGCGGCGCCGCCGATGAACGCGGCCGCGATGGCGTCCAGCTCGAACTGGTCACCCGCGGTCGGGTTGGCCTGGTTGAGCCGCCCGGCGAAGATGATGCCGGCCAGGGCCGACAGCACGCCCATGTTCACGAAGATCCAGAAGATCACCGACTTGACCTTCACGCCGGACAGCGTGGCGGCCTGCAGGTTGCCGCCCACGGCGTAGATCTGCCGGCCGAACACCGCCCGGTTGGTGAGCACCGAGTAGCCGATCACCAGCGCGGCGAGCAGCACCAGCACCCAGGGCAGGTTCTTGAACCGGGCGAGCTGGAGGACCACGTACATGACCACCAGCGCGGCCAGCGCGATCTTCAGGACGAACAGCGGGATCGGGTCGACCGCCTGCTCGTAGCGCAGGCGGGCGATCCGGGTCCGCCACTGGCTGAACGCGAACACCGCCACCGCGGCCACCCCGACCAGCAGGCTGAACAGGTCGGCCCCGCCGAGCGCGCCCAGGCCGATGTTGCCCAGATAGCCCTCGGTGAAGCCGTTGGCCAGGGTGCGCACCTCGTCCGGGAACGGGCCGATGCCGCGGTTGCCGAGCACGGTCAGCGTGACCGCCCGGAACAGCAGCATGCCGGCCAGCGTCACGATGAACGCCGGGATGCCGAAGTAGGCGACCCAGTAACCCTGCCAGGCGCCGATCAGACCGCCGATCAGCAGGGTGACCAGCACGGCCAGCGGCCACGGCCAGCCCTGGTTGACCATCATCACCGCGGCGAACGCGCCGCTGGCGGCCACGATCGAGCCCACCGACAGGTCGATGTGCCCGGCGATGATGACCAGGATCATCCCGATCGCCAGGATCAGGATGTACGAGTTCTGCACCACGATGTTGCTGATGTTCTGCGGCGCCAGCAGGTCGCCACCGGTGAGGATGGTGAACAGCACCACGATCGCCGCGAAGGCGAAGTAGATGCCGCTCTGGCGCAGGTTCAACTGGAAGCGCCGGGGTCCCTCCGGCCCGGCGCCGGCCGGTACCGGATCGACCGCAAGGTCGGCATTGCTGGGCGCGACGCTGGTCATTGCGCCTGCCCTGCGGTCATGAGCGTCATCAGGCCCTCCTGGGTGGCGTCCGACCGGGGCACCTCACCGGTGATCCGGCCGGCCGACAATGTGTAGATGCGGTCGCAGAGGCCGAGCAGCTCGGGCAGCTCACTGGAGATGAGCAGCACCGCCTTGCCCTCCTCGGCGAGCCGATTGATGATCGTGTAGATCTCGTACTTGGCGCCGACGTCGATGCCTCGGGTGGGCTCGTCCAGGATCAGGACGTCCGGGTTCGTGAAGATCCACTTGGACAGGACGACCTTCTGCTGGTTGCCGCCGGAGAGCTTGCCGGTGATGCTCGAGACGCTGGGCGCCTTGATGTTCATCGACCGGCGGTACTCCTCGGCGACCTTGAACTCCTCGTTGTCGTCCACCCAGCCCCGGCGCGCGAGCTTCCGCAGACCGGCGGCGGAGACGTTGCGCTTGATGTCCTCGATCAGGTTCAGGCCGTAGCGCTTGCGGTCCTCCGTCGCGTACGCGATGCCGTTCCTGATCGCGTCCCGCACCGACCGCAGGTGGATCTCCCGCCCGTCCTTGAAGACCCGCCCCGAGATCCCGATGCCGTACGCCCGCCCGAACACGCTCATCGCGAGCTCGGTGCGGCCGGCGCCCATCAGCCCGGCCAGGCCGACGATCTCGCCCCGGCGCAGCGTCAGGTTGGCGTTGTCGACCAGGACCCGGCCGTGCTGCGTCGGGCTGTGCACGGTCCAGTCCTCGATCCGCAGGATCTCGTCGCCGACGTGCGGCTCCCGCGGCGGGAACCGGTGGTCGAGGTCGCGGCCCACCATCCCGGCGATGATCTTCTCCTCGGTCACCTCGTCGGCGGCCATGCTCATCGTGGTGATCGTCTTGCCGTCGCGCAGGATGGTGACCCGGTCGGCGATGGCCATCACCTCGTTCAGCTTGTGCGAGATGATCACGCAGGTGATCCCCTCGTCACGCAGGCCGCGGATCAGGTCGAGCAGGTGCTCGGAGTCCTCGTCGTTGAGCGCCGCGGTGGGTTCGTCGAGGATCAGCAGCTTGACCTCCTTGGAGAGCGCCTTGGCGATCTCCACGAGCTGCTGCTTGCCGACGCCCAGATCGACCACCGGGATGACGGCGCTCTCGGCCAGGCCCACGCGGCGCAGCAACTGCTGCGCCGCCTGGTTGGTGCGGTTCCAGTCGATCATGCCGCGAGTCGCCTGCTCGTTGCCGAGGAAGATGTTCTCGGCGATCGACAGGTTCGGGGCCAGCGCCAGCTCCTGGTGGATGATGACGATGCCCCGGTGCTCACTGTCCCGGATGCCGGCGAACCGGCACGGCTCGCCGTCGAAGAGGATCTCTCCGTCGTACGAGCCGTGCGGGTAGACGCCGGACAGCACCTTCATCAGCGTGGACTTGCCCGCGCCGTTCTCACCACAGATCGCGTGGATCTCGCCGCGTTCCACGTCCAGCGTGACGTCCTGCAAGGCCTTCACACCCGGGAAGGTCTTGGTGATGCCCCGCATCGACAGGATGGTCACTTCAGATCCGAGTCCTTGTAGTAGCCGGTGTCGACCAGGGCCTTCGTGTAGTTGGTCTTGTCCACGATGACCGACTCGAGCAGCATCGACGGCACGACCTTGACGCCGTTGTCGTAGTCCTTGTCGTTGTTCGTGGTCGGCTTCTGGCCCTTGAGCACGGCGTCGGCCATGCCCACGGTGGTCTTGGCCAGCTCGCGGGTGTCCTTGTAGATGGTGGAGTACTGCTCACCCTTGATGATCGACTTCACCGAGGCGAGCTCGGCGTCCTGTCCGGTGACAACCGGGTAGGGCTGGCCCGTGGTGCCGTATCCGTTGCTCTTCAGGGCCGAGAGAATACCGATCGAGAGGCCGTCGTACGGCGACAGCACGCCGTCCACCTTCAGACCCGAGCGGTACGTCGAGGTCAGCAGGTTCTCCATCCGGTCCTGAGCGGTCTTGGGCTGCCACCGCAGGATCGCGACCTTCTTGAACTCGGTCTGCGTGCTCGGCACCTTCAGCGTGCCCTTGTCGAGGTACGGCTTCAGCACCGACATCGCGCCGTTGAAGAAGAACGTGGCGTTGTTGTCGTCCGGCGAGCCGGCGAACAGCTCGACGTTGAACGGGCCCTTGGCGGTGCCCGGCGAACCGTCGGCGTTGACCAGCTTGAGACCGGTCAGCAGCGAGGTCGCCTGCTGCACGCCGACCTTGAAGTTGTCGAAGGTCGCGTAGTAGTCGACGTTCGGCGAGTTGCGGATCAGCCGGTCGTAGGCGATGACCGGGATCTTGTTGTCCTTGGCGCTCTGCAGCTGGGTGGTGATCGCGGTGCCGTCGATCGACGCGATGATCAGCAGCTTGGCGCCCTTGGTGATCTGGTTGTCGAGCTGGTTCACCTGGGTCGGGATGTCGTCCTCGGCGTACTGCAGGTCGACCTTGTAACCCAGCGCCTCGAGCTGCTTCTTCAGGTTGTCGCCGTCGCCGATCCAGCGCTCCGAGGACCGCGTCGGCATGGTCACGCCGATCAGCGCGCCGGCGTTGTTCGCGCCGCCGGACGCCTGCTGGTCGACGGTCTTCTCGCTGGAACCGCAGGCGGCCAGCGCCGCGGTGAGGACGGTGGCCGAGGCCACCGCCGCCAGACGGGTGAAACGCATGAATTCTCCTCTATTTTTCACAGGGGCCGGGCCAGGCGGTAGTACGCCTGATTCCAGCGGATCCGGTCCGCAAAGTCATCAACATTTGTCGATGAGTCGATGATCAGGAGCTCAGTATTGAGCATGGTGGCGAAGTCGCGAAGGGTCTCGGCCCCGACGGCCGCGGTCATCACCGTGTGGTGCGGGCCGCCGGCCGTCAGCCAGCTCTCGGCCGAGGTCGACAGCGACGGGCGCGGCTTCCACACCGCCCGGGCGACCGGCAGCCGGGGCAGCGGCTCGTCCGGCGGCACCACGTCCACCTCGTTGGCCACCAGGCGGAACCGCTCGCCCATGTCGGACATGCCGATCACCACGGCCGGGCCGGGCGCGGCGTCGAAGACCAGGCGGACCGGGTCCTCGCGGCCGCCGATGCCCAGCGGGTGGATCTCGACCCGCGGGGTGCCGGCCGCGATCGTCGGGCACACCTCGAGCATGTGGGCGCCGAGGATCTTCGGCTCACCCGGCCCGAAGTGGTACGTGTAGTCCTCCATGAACGAGGTCCGGCCGCCCGGGGCCATCGCCTTGATCGTGGCCAGCAGCACCGAGGTCTTCCAGTCGCCCTCGCCGCCGAAGCCGTACCCGTCGGCCATCAACCGCTGCACCGCCAGGCCCGGCAGCTGACGCAGCCCGCCCAGGTCCTCGAAGTTGGTGGTGAAGGCGCCGAAGCCGCCCTCGGTGAGGAAGCGGCGAAGGCCGGCCTCGATGCGCGCGGCGTACCGCAGCGAATCGTGCCGCTCGCCGCCGCGGGCCAGTTCGGGCGCCAGCTCGTACGCGTCGGCGTACTCGGTGACCAGCTTGTCCACTTCGTCGTCGCCGGCCGAATCCACCCGCTCGACCAGATCGTTCACGCCGTACGTGTTGACCGAGACGCCGAACTTCAGCTCGGCCTCGACCTTGTCGCCCTCGGTGACGGCCACGTCGCGCATGTTGTCGCCGAAGCGCGCCAGCCGCAGGGTCCGCAGATGTTGCACGCCGGTCGCCGCCCGCGCCCACCGGTTGATCCGTTCGACCACGCCCGGGTCGCTGGCGTGCCCGGCCACCGTCTTGCGCGGCACGCCCAGCCGGGCCTGGATGAACCCGAACTCCCGGTCGCCGTGCGCGGCCTGGTTGAGGTTCATGAAGTCCATGTCGATGGACTCCCAGGGCAACGACTCGTTGAGCTGGGTGTGCAGGTGGAGCAGGGGCTTGCGGAGCGCGTCCAGCCCGGTGATCCACATCTTGGCCGGCGAGAACGTGTGCATCCAGGCGATCACGCCGACGCAGTTCGGGTCGGCGTTGGCGGCCAGCATGACGTCCCGGATGGCCGCGCTGCCGGTGAGCACCGGCCGGCCGACCAGCTCGGCGATCAGCCCGTTGCCGGTGAGCATCCGCTGGATCTGCTGCGACTGGTCGGCCACCTGGTCGAGGGTCTCCGGACCGTAGAGGCCCTGGCTGCCGGTGAGGAACCAGATCTGGGGTGTCACGCTCGCGGCTCCTGTCCGTAGACGTTCTGGTAGCGGTCGTAGAGCGAGTCGATGTGCTGCCGCGCGATCGGCGCCGGCTCGCCGAGCTGGCGGGCGATGTGCACGGTCCGGGCGACGTCCTCGCAGAGCACCGCCGACTTCACCGCCGACTTCGCGTCCTTGCCCACGGTGAACGGGCCGTGGTTCCGCATCAGCACCGCCCGGGACCGGTAGGCGCGGAGCGTGTCGACGATGCCGCGGCCGATCGAGTCGTCACCGATCAGCGCGAACGGCCCGACCGGGATCTCGCCGCCGAACTCGTCGGCGATCATCGTGAGCACGCACGGGATGGGCTCGCCGCGGGCGGCCCAGGCGGTCGCGTAGGTGGAGTGGGTGTGCACCACTCCCCCGACCTCGGGCATGTGCTGGTAGACGTACGCGTGGGCGGCGGTGTCCGAGGACGGCGCCAGATCGCCCTCGACCAGCTTGCCGTCGAGGTCGGTGACGACCATGTTCGCCGGCGTGATGTCGTCGTAGGAGACACCGGACGGCTTGATCACCAGCAGGTCGGCCCCGGGCACCCGGGCCGACACGTTGCCCGCGGTCCACGCCACGAGTTGATTGCGCACCAGCTCGGCGTGCAGGGCGGCCACCTGCCGCCGGAGCTCGAGGATGCTCTCGGCAACCGTCATGAGGTCACGACCTTGCGCTGGATGGCGCGAAGCTTGCGCATCACGCTGTTCTCGCCACGGCCGAAGTAGTCGTGCAGGCGCACGTACTCGGCGTACAGCTCGTCGTAGACCGCACCCGCCGCCGGATCGGGCGACCAGACCGCGTCCTGCTTGCGGCCCATGGCCGCGGCCGCGGCCCGCACGTCGGGGTACGCGCCGGCGGCCGCGGCGGCATGGATCGCCGAGCCCAGCGCCGGGCCCTGGTCCGACCCGATCACCGACAGCGGCATCTTCAGCACGTCCGCGTAGATCTGCATGACCAGCGGGTTCTTGATCAGCCCACCGGCCGCCACGAACTCGCGCACCTCGACGCCGGCCTGCTGGAAGGTCTCCACGATGACCCGGGTGCCGAAGGCGGTCGCCTCGATCACCGCGCGGTAGACGTCCTCCGGCTTCGTCGCGAGCGTCTCGCCGACCACCAGGCCGGACAGCTCGGCGTTGACCAGCACCGAGCGGTTGCCGCCGTGCCAGTCCAGCACCAGCAGGCCGTGCTCGCCCGGCTTCTGGCCCCGGGCCAGGTCGGTGAGCTGCTCGTGGGTGTAGCCGGGCGGCACCACGTGGGCGAAGATGTCGCCCACCCCGCTCTGGCCGGCCTCGTAGCCGAACAGGCCGGCCACGATCCCGCCGTCCACCACCCCGCACATGCCCGGCACGACCTTGACCTCGTCGTGGTTGACCATGTGACAGGTCGAGGTGCCCATCACGGCGACCATCTGGCCCGGGTCGAGCGCCTGGGCGGCGGCCGAGGTGACGTGCGCGTCCACGTTGCCGACGGCGACCGCGATGCCCTCGGGCAGGCCGGTCCACTCGGCCGCGCGGGCGCCGAGCCGGCCGGCCGCCTCGCCGAGCTGCCCGATCGGTTGGTCCAGCTTCGTGTCGACGAAGTCGGCGAAGTCGGGGTTGAGCTCGGTCAGGAACTCCCGCGACGGGTACGCGCCGTCCTGCCGGATGCCCTTGTAGCCGGCCGTGCAGGCGTTGCGGACGTAGTCGCCGGTGAGCTGCCAGATGATCCAGTCGGCCGCCTCGACCCAGCGCTCGGTGGCCGCGTACACCTCCGGGTCCTCCTCGAGGACCTGCAGCGCCTTGGCGAACTCCCACTCCGAGGAGATCAGCCCGCCGTAGCGCGGCAGCCAGGACTCGCCACGCTTCGCGGCGAGGGCGTTGATCCGGTCGGCCTGTGGCTGGGCGGCGTGGTGCTTCCAGAGCTTGATGTACGCGTGCGGCGAGCTGGCGAAGCGGTCGAGCTCGTTGAGCGGGGTGCCGTCGGCCGTGGTCGGCACCATGGTGCAGGCGGTGAAGTCGGTGCCCACCCCGATCACCTGGGCCGGGTCGACCTGGGCCGCGCGCAGGGCCGCGGGGACGGCGTTGCGCAGCACCTCGATGTAGTCGGCCGGCACCTGCAGCGCCCAGTCGTGGCCGAGCGGCGTGCCGTCGGGCAGCGTCTCGGTGAGCACCGCGTGTGGGTAGTCGTGCACGGCCGAGCCGAGCTCGGCGCCGTCGGAGACCCGGACGACGACGGCACGACCGGAGAGCGTTCCGAAGTCGATTCCCACGACGTACGCCGGCGGTGTGTGCTGGGTCATGAAGCGAAAGTGTGAACGCTAACAATCCATCGTGTCAACGGCTGTCGGCAACATTCAGGACACGACGGTTTTACTTTGCTTTATCTGCGGACGCTGTTGCGCACCACCAGTTCCGGCTCCACCACGATCTGTCCGGGCGCGGCGTCGGCATCGGCCATCTGAGCGAGCAGCAGATCGAGGCCGGCCAGCGCCACGGCCGCGAAATCCGGGCGGACCGTGGTCAGCGGCGGGATCAGGAACGCCGCCTCGGGCACGTCGTCGAAACCGACCACGCTGACGTCCTCGGGCACCCGCCGGCCCCGCTCGTAGAGCGCCCGCAGCAGGCCCAGGGCCAGGTGGTCGTTGGCCGTGAAAACCGCCGTGACCTCGGGCATCCGGGCCAGCATCTGCCCCGCCGCATAGCCCGCGGCGGCCGACCAGTCGGCCTGCACCGGCGGCGGCACCTCGGCCCCCGCCGCCTGGAGGGTGCGCCGCCAGCCCTCGATCCGGCCGGCCGCGTCGTACCAGTCGGGCGGGCCGGAGACGTGCCAGACCGTGCGGTGACCGGCGTCCAGCAGGTGTTGGGTGGCGGCCCGGGCCCCGGCCACCTGATCGACCGTGACCAGCCCATGGGCCCGGTTCGGGTCGCCGTCGATGGTCACCACCGGCACGCCCGCGGGCAGCGCGGCCAGCCCCTCGCCGGCCGAGGCGGTCGGCGCGATCACCACCAGCCCCGCCACGCGCTGATCGAGGTGACGGTCGACCGCCGCCGCCACCGATTCCCGGTCGAGCCTGACCACGCTGGCCACGCTCACCGCGAAGCCGGCCTCGGCCGCGGCCTGCTCGAAGGCCGCCAGCAGCGACGCCGGGCCGAACAGCGTGCTGTTCAGCGTGACCACGCCGAGCAGCTGGGAACGGCCGGTGACCAGCGTGCGGGCCGCCCGGTTGGGCCGGTAGCCCAGCTCGGCGATGGCCGCGCGCACGCGCAGCCGGGTCTGCTCCTTCACGTTCGGGTGATCGTTCAGCACCCGCGACACGGTCTGGTGCGAAACCCCCGCCAGCCGCGCGACGTCGGTCATAGCCGGGCCACGGGACCCCCTGATGTCCACCAACGCACCCTCAACCCCTCAAGAAAGGCCTGGAGAAGAGACTAACGCCGGGCCGGTCCCGTGACCCGTTGCCTCATGTTAGCGATAACACGGCCGGGGTCAAGACTCTATTGTTTCCGGTCGTCACTTTGCCACCGCCTCCGGTCCACGCTTTGCCGCCGCCTCTGGTTCACGCGTGGCGCGCTTCCCGTTCATGCGCGGCGTCGCCTCCGGTTCATGCGCGATCCGTAGAGTTACGGCACGATGAACACCGTGCTCGACTCGGGCCCCGACGAAGGATTCGCCTCGCTGCGCCGGCCCGGCCGGCCCCGCAAGGAGCGGTACGAACTCGGCCGGTCCCTCCGCGAACGCGCGCATCGCTCGGAGATGGCCTTCTGGACCCCGCCGGCCGACCGCGCCGGCGTGCTCGTCCACCTCGCCGAGGCACACACCGGCCGGGTGTCCTGGCTGATCCCGGTGCGGATCGGCCGGATGGTGGCGTCGCCCTACGCGTTCCTGCGGGGCTCGGCCAACGTCATGGCCGACGACTTCGCGGCGCTGCCGCGTACCGGCATCAATCCCGTGATCTGCGGTGACGCCCACCTCGGGAACTTCGGGTTCTACGCCTCACCCGAGCGCGAGCTGGTCTTCGACCTGAACGACTTCGACGAGGCGCACCCCGGCGCGTGGGAGTGGGACCTGCGCCGGCTGGTGGTCAGCGTGCACGTGGCCGGGCGGCAGAACGGATTCCGGGAAAGCGCCTGCGCCGAGGCCGTGCGACATTGCGTGGCCGAGTACCGCGAGCAGATCGGCCACCTCGCCGAACAGCCGCTGCTGGCCCGGTCGTTCGAACAGCTCGACGTGGATCGGCTGCGGCAGGCGGCGACCGGCTCGAACTTCAAGGACTCGGTCTCCCGCGCCGCCCGGCGGGCCCGGCGGCGTACCTCGGACCGGGCTCTGCCCCGCTTCACCGAGCCCTTCCACGGGACGGCCCGGCTCATCGAGGAGCCGCCGCTGATCACCCGATTGTCGCCGGCGGACCGCGACCTGGTCGGCGAGGCCCTCGACGGATACCTGAACACGCTGCCGCCGCACTGGGCACGCATCCTGGCCGGCTACCGGATCGTCGACATCGCGCACAAGGTCGTCGGGGTCGGCTCGGTCGGCCTGCGCGCCTACGTCGCGCTGTGCGAGGGCAGCAGCCCCGACGACGTGGTGTTCCTGCAGCTCAAGCAGGCGCGACGCTCGGTGGTGGCTCGCCACGTGCACGGTGACTCGGCGTGGCACCGGCACCAGGGACAGCGTGTGGTCGAATATCAGCAGGCGTTGCAGACGGTCAGCGACCCCCTGCTCGGCTGGACGACGGTCGGCGAGCGCCAGTACTACGTACGGCAGTTCCGCGACATGAAGGGCGCGATCGTGGTGGACGACCTCAGCGCGGGCGCGCTGTCCGACTACGCCGGCATCTGCGGCTACCTGCTGGCCAAGAGCCACGCCCGGACCAGCGGCGCGTCGATGATCGCCGGGTACGTGGGCAGCAGCGACAAGCTCGACGAGGCGCTCTCCCGGTTCGCGCGAACCTACGCCGACCAGGTCGAGAGCGACCACGAGACCCTGGTGTCCGCGGTCCGCCGCGGCCTCCTGCCCACATCGGGGGCGGCGTGAGCGGCGTCGTACCCCTCTCCTCACCGGCACTGCAGACCTTCTGGACCGAGCGTCACCTCTGCACGTTCACCACGCTGCGTGCCGACGGTTCCCCTCACGTGGTGGCGGTCGGGGCGACGCTCTCCTTCGAGGACGGCCTGGCCCGGGTGATCAGCTCGTCGTCCTCCGCGCACGTCAGGCACATCCTGGCCGGGGCCAATCGGGTGGCGATCTGCCAGGTGGACGGGGCGCGGTGGAGCACCGTCGAGGGCAAGGCGTCGATCCTGTCCTCCGTCGATGCGGTCACGCTGGCCGAGAATCTTTACGCGGCGCGCTATCGGGTGCCGCGACCCAACCCCTCGCGCGTCGCCATCGTCGTCGAGGTGACTCGGGTGCTCGGCGCCAATTCGCTGCTGAAGACCGATTAGGCCGCGCTTCTCGAGACGGCGGGATTCGCGGGATAGCGTGCAGGGGTGAGCAACCTGCAGGCGGATCCGGCCGGGCCGGCTCAACCTGATGACGGCCGGCCGCGGCATCTCGCATTCCGAGGAGACGCCGACGGTCAACTCCGGCGTGCTCCAGGGCGTACAGCTATGGGTTGCCCTGCCCGACGCGGCCCGCGCCCGGCCGCCCGCCTTCGCCCACCACGCGGATCTCCCGGTCTTCACCGCCGGCGGCCTGCGCGCGACCGTGATCATGGGCGAGCTCGGCGACGCGGTCTCGCCGGCCACGACGTTCAGCCCGCTGACCAGCGCGGAGATCACCGCGGCGGCCGGCGCTGAGGGGGTGGTCCCGCTGCGTGCCGATTTCGAGTACGCGGTGCTCACCCTCGACGGCGCCGCCATGATCGACGGGCAGGAGCTGAAACCTGGGCCGCTGCTGTACGTGGGCGAGGGCCGCACGTCCCTGCGCATCGCGGCCGGTCCGGCCACCCGGGTGCTGCTGCTCGGCGGCGAACCGTTCACGGAATCGCTGGTCATGTGGTGGAACTTCGTCGCCCGCACCCACGACGAGGTGCTCGAGGCCCGCGCGGCGTGGGAGTCGGGGTCACTCTTCGGCGAGGTTCACGGGTACGAGGGACCGCCCCTGCCCGCGCCACCGATGCCGATCACCCGGCTGGTTCCCCGCGGCCGGATCCGCTGACCCACGTCCCACATCGCACAAAGTCCGCTTGACGGGCCTGGAAGAGGGGCGGATCGTCGAGGTATCCCGCACTTCTGCCTGGAGCAGATCGTGACCATCGTCGACATCGGCCGACTAGCCCTCATCATCGCCGCACCGACCCTCATCGGGGCCACGGTGCTCTTCGCGCCGCGCTGGTGCGCCTCCGTGGCCGACCGGTGGCGGGCCCGGCGTCCCGCGGACCCCCAGCCGATCGGCCCGCCGATCGAGCAACTGGCCTGTGACCTGCGCCGACTGCTCCGCCTGCATGGAGAGCTGACCGCGTCGGCCCACCTGGCCATGAGGGCACACCGCTTGTGGGCGGTCGAGGCGGCGATCTCGGTGCGCGCGGTGGAGGCGGCGCGGGCTCTGGGCCTACCCCATCCCGAACCCGAGCCACCCGCCACCCTGAACCGGACCGAACTGGGCACGATCCTGCACGACCTGGCCGACGCGGGCCTGGTGCTACCGGCAAAGGTCGGCCCCTTCATCGGCGACGGGCGTTATTAGCGTCGATCCGACCCGCTTGGCCCGCGGCTCGTCGGGCTCAGTCAGCTCGGCCGCGAACCATCCGGCCCTGAGCGATCAACCTCGCCCGCGGCGCCCGCCGGAACTACCTCGGTCGGGTCGCGGCCTCGACGGACGTGACCTCGGAAGAGAGTGAACGGTGGCGAGGTGCACCTCGCCACCGTTCGGGACCCGGTCGGCGGACTTACGTGCGGGGGCGGCGGCCGCCGGCCGGGTAGTTCATGGTCTGCAGGGTCCAGGCATCGATGCCGCGCAGTGCCTTGCGGAAGCCCGCGCGAACTGCGCCGATGTCGAGACGCGGCATATCGTGTTCCTCTCACCAGTGATCGACCCGATCGGCAGGACGCCGACCAGGCGCGGTTGCCCGAAGGTGGGCCCTATGCGGCGACCGGCCTCGGCTCGCGGCCATCCGGCCAACGGCCCAGCTCGTCGCAACGCACCCTGCGCCTCGTCCAGGACCGGGCGCTCGCGAGGCGCCACACGCAGGGGCGGTGACACTGCACCGCCGCCGGGCCGGACACCCGGGCCGGCACCGCGTCGTGCCGACCGGGCGAGTTCCGTCATCCACGGTGCCAGGCCAAAGCCCAAGATCCGCGCGGCGGCGACGTGTCCTTCACCACCGCCGTGCCACAGGTGGCCCATCGCTGTCACGGAAGGTTTCCGGTTGCCTGAGCTGGGCTTTAAGAATTGCTTAAGCCGATCAGTTTTTCTGCCGTCCGTTCAACACGCCGGAAATGGTCACCGTCTGCGCATTCACAAGATCGGAGCGTACTTTTTGCAGGTAGGGTTGAACCGGACGGCCGGGTGACACGTACTGTCCGTCGAGGGGTGCCCTCCCGGGCGCCCACGTAGCGGACCCCACGGCCCGGTGAAGCGCTTCCTGCCAGGTGGCGCACACTGCGCAAGTGCGGTTAACGTTCCACATCGGCCGCGCGCGGGGGCGTCGCGACCGACGGACACGGCTCGGTCAGGACGGGGGACGACGATGCGCCACCGGTGTTTCACCATCGTCGCCCATTCGGGGTCGGCATGAGTTACGAGGACGACGAATACTGGGACGGCGAGTACACGGACAATTCCCCGGTCGCCTATGTGGAGAACTCCGCGACCGCGCCCGACCGTTACCCGCCGGCGAATTCCCCCGGCCGTCGCCCCCGCCGCCCCGCCCAGGTCAAGACGTCCAGCCGGAACGGCGATCCCGAGCCAACCCCCATTGATCTTGATGTACGCCCACCCGACGAGCTCGCCGCCCGCCGCCGCAACAAGCGGACCAAGGCGCCGCAACGTCCCGCCGAGCCCCCGCCGCAGCAGGGCCTGTCGAAGCCCGGCACCAAGGGCGGCGACTTCGACAGCACCCGGCCGGACTGGCTGAACGACCCCGACTTCGTACCCACCGACACCTCGGTGCCCGACCCGTCACTCGGCGACATCGTCGACTTCAACCGCCCCGAGTTCGGCGCCGACTTCGACAACCCCGAATACCACGGCCCCGACGTCGGCACCCGCGCCGTCCGCCCCCGGCGCGATCCCGAGATCATCGACTATGTCGACGACGACTACGACGACGACGCCTACCTGGCCGACCTCGCCCGCGCCCGCACGGACCAGGGCGCCGGCCGCGACACCGATTTCTCCGACGGCCGCAGCACCTACAAGGGCGACCACCCCACGCGCGCTCAAGACCTCGATGACGGGTACGGGTACGACGACCGCTACCGCCCCGACGACCGCTACCGCGAGGCCGGCCCCCGCCGCCCCGCCGACGACCGTTACTCCCGCGACGACCGCTACCGCCCCGGCGACCGAGCCCCCGACCGCCGCCGCGATGCCCTCCCCCGCGACGACTACGACCGCGGCGGCCGCCCCGACCGCTCGTACGACCCCCGCCGCGACTCCCGCCCCACCTCCCCGGCCCGTGGTGACGACCCTCGGCCCACGTCCCCGGTCCGTGGCAACGACCCTCGGCCCACCTCCCCGGCCCGTGACAACGACCCGCGCCGCGACTCCCGCGTGGCCCGTACCGACCCCCGCCTCGACCCGCGCGGGCCCCGGCCCGACCGCGACGACGCCCGCCGCGGGCCGTACCGCGACGACCGCGAGGTGGCCCGCCGCGACCAGCGCACCCCAGGCCCGGAACGCGACCCGCGCATCCCAGGCCGCGCCCCACGCCCGGACCGCGACTCGCGCCTCCCCGGTTCCGAACGCGACCCACGCGTCGCCGCCGGCCTCGACCCGCGCATCGCCGGCCCGAACCGCGACCCGCGCCCCGACCGCGACCCGCGTCTCACCGACGCCGATCGCGATCCCCGTGTCGCCGGCACAGACCGTCGCATGCCGCGCGACGACCGCCCCGACCCCCGAGTCGCCGGCGCGGCCCGCGTCGACCCGCGCGCCGGTGGCCCCGACCAGCAGATCCGCCCCCGCCCCGACCAGGACCCACGCCGCCGGCGGGTGGCCATCGACGGCCCCGACGACGTCGACATCGCCGCTCCCATCGACGGCCGCAGCACCGCCCGCGACCGCTTCGGACGTCCCGCCCCCGCCGAGTACGTCAACGACTACGAGATGCCCGCGGAGCCGGTCCGTGGCCGGGCGGTCATCGACGGCACCGTCGTCGACCGCAGCGACGCCCCTCCCGCCCCTCCCGCCCCTCCCGCCCCTTCAGCCCCTCCAGCCCCCGACGGCCGCGAGGTCCTCGAGGGCGAGATCATGCCGATCCGCGCCCAGCGCAGCCGCATCACCGTCGACGGCATGGACGAATCCGTCTTCGAGGGCCAGTACCACCCCGAGGACCACCCCGACCAGCGCCGCCACGCCCCCCGCCGCCCTGCCCCGCCCCGTCCCGCGCCGCCCCGCCCCGCGCCGCCGGTCGCCGGCCGCGCCCAGGTCCCGGTCCCACCCGCCGGCCTGGACCCGCAGGACCGCCCGGTGTCGGCCAGTCCGTACTCCGAAGACACCCGCCCCACCTCCGGCAGCGGCGCGGTCGGCCGGGCCCGCCCGATCGCCCCCGACGACGCCCGCCCCGAACCCGGGAGCGGCGCCTCAGGCCGCGCTCGCCCGGCCGCGCCGGATGACGCAGGCCGGACCGGCCGCGCTCGCCCGGCCGCGCCGGATGAGCCGGCAGAGCACCTCGGCCAGGGCGTCTCCGACGACGCCCGCGCGGCGGCCGATGCTTGGCGCTACCCCGACGCCGACCAGTACCAGGAGCCCGACCCTTCCGAGGTCGACGGCGAGGGCCCACGCGTACTCCACAAGACACCGCCCCCGACCAAGCCCCGGGTCCTCCACAAGGCGACGCCGCCCGCGCCGCCCCGCGTACTCAAGAAGGCCGAGCCACCGGCCCAGCCGCGGGTGGTGAACAGCGCCCCGCCGAGCGCTCCCGCACGCGCGGTCCCGCCGGCGCCGCCCACCGAACCGCCGGCCCACACCTCCGAACCCCAGGACACGGCCCCGCAGACGACCCGTCGGCCTGATCCGCAGACGTACCCCTCGCCCGCCTCCGAGCCCTACGGCCAGCGGAGACCTGCCTCCGGGCGCCCCGGCACTCCGGCGCCGACGCCGCAGGGCTTCGAGCCCGCCGCGCAAGCACCGGCACACCACCGCCCGGAGCAGACCCCGCCCGCGAACTGGGGCCCCGACGAAACGTCACCCGCCGACACCCTCGCCACGCCGGCAACTCCCGGGCAGCGTCCCCAGCCGACTTCGCAGGCGCGGGGCGCTCAAGCCGCGCCGAGCCGCAAACCTGAACAGATGCGGCCGGCAGCGGACGGCCAGGCCGTGGCGAGCCACCGGCCCGAGCCGATGCGCCCAAGCCCTGACGGCCAGGCCTCGGCGAGCTACCGGCCCGTGCCAACGCCGCCGTCACCCATGACGCAGTGGCCGGAGCAGGCACCGGGCGCGCAGTCTTCCTTGCCTCCGCAGGCTCCTCCGGCACGCCGTCCCGCGCCCGCCGGTCAGCCTCCGGCCGCTTTTCACGGCGGACCCCACGCCGCACCGCCTCAGGGCGGACCCCACGCCGCACCGCCTCAGGGCGGACCCCACGCCGCACCGCCCCACGGAGGACCCCACGCCGCGCCGCCCCACGGCCGGCCCCAGGCTGCAGCGCCTCAGGGCGGGCCCCAGGCCGTAGCGCCCCAGGGCCGGCCCCCAGCCGCGCCGGCGCAGGACCAGCCGCCGGCGGAGGGAAAGCGCCGCTTCCCCTGGAGCCGCAACAAGAACGGCGGCAAGCAGAAGAACCAGTCCAAGCAGCAGCCGCAGAACGTCACCCCTCCGCCGGGAGTTGGCGCCGACCAGCAGTGGCAGTCCGATCCGGAGCAGCCTTGGGGTGCGTCGCCGCAGCAGGCTGCTGGGCGGCAGGCATGGCCCGGCTCGGACCAGATCGCGCCGGGTGCGGCGCAGGACCCGTGGGCTGCTCCGGCCCAGCCGTGGAACGACTCTCAGCAGCCCGACCCGGCTGCGATCCACGACGATGACGCTTGGCTGTCCCAATTGCGCGGCGGCGACGATTGGTCGTCCGATCCGCAAGCCGATCAGCGCGACGACCAGGCGTGGCCCGCCGACGCCCAGCCGGGCGCACACCAGGAGCCTTGGGACGCCCAGCCAAGTCCGGCGCCAAACACTCTCCCGGACACCCAGCATTCCTGGGACGCCCAGCCCGCCGCGCAACAACCCTGGGACACCCAGCCGGACGCACAACACCAGGCATGGGATCCGCAGCCGAACGCAGAACAGGCGTGGAACCGGCAGCCGGACGCGCAACAACCAGCACCGGAAGCCGAATCCGGCCAGGCAGCAGCGCAAGCGTGGCGTGACCAACCCGCCCAGGCGCCTCGGCAGCCGCAGCCGGGCCACGGGGCACCGCAGGCTTGGGATGCCGAGTCCGGCCAGGCTGTCCGGCAGCCTTGGGACACCCAAGCCGGCCAGACCGACACTCAGCAATGGGACGGTCAGCGCGACCAGCAGCAATCGAGTAAAGCCCAGGCCGGGCTGGATCGCCGGGAGTCGCGGGGCGTTCAGCCGAGCCAGCCGCCGTGGGACGCGCAGGCGGGGGCGGGACAGCAGTCGGTGCCTGGCGCGGGGGTCGGGCCGGGTCAGGAGACCGAGTCGCTGGTTCCGCCGCAGATGCGGCCGGGTGGGCCGTTGCCTACGCGGGGGCCGGGGCAGTCGCTGGATGGTCCGCAGAGCTGGAACGGTTTCGGCGGGCAGGAAGGCGGCGTAGCCGAGGCGGAAACTCACGACCCCGCTCAGCAGCAAGGCCGGCCGGCCGATCGGACACAGCCGCTGGCACGGCAGAGCGGTCAGGCTCAAGCGCCTGCCCAGCAAGCGGATAGCCTGCAAGGACCGCGACACGGCGCCGTCACACAGGGCACAGCCACACCAGTGGGCGCGGAAGGCATCGCGCCGCAGCAGGTGGACGGCCTGCAAGGACCGCGGCACGTCGACGCGCCTCAAACACCTGCGCCACGGCACGGCGGTGTTGTGCCCCAGGGGCCGGCACCGCGGCACGGTGGCGCACCGCAAGGGCCGGCGCCCCGGCATGGTGGAACGCCTGCCGGGCCTGTGCCGCGGCATGGTGCGCCGCAAGCTCAGCCTGAGGTCTGGCGTGACACCGCCGCGGAAGAGGCTCCGGGCTGGAACGAGACAACGCCCCCGCACGGCGCGCCTCCGGCGGCTCCGGAGCGGGAGACCGACGTCCGCGGGTCGGCGCAAGAAGTCGACGGCGCATCGCCGCCGTCGAGCCGGAAGGTTCCTGCTGGGCCGGACAGCCGCAACGTGGTGCCGGCCGGGGAACGGCCGGCGCCGCCGACGCCGGTCACCGCGCCCATCGGCCGGCTGGTGATCGCGGGCCCCGACGCGGAGCGGAAGTATGTCGACGCCGACCTGAAGGTCGACTGGTTCGGCAAGGGTGGCCCGGCCGAGGCCGACGGCAACGGCAACAAGGCCGAAGAGGCCCAGGTTCAAGAGGCCCAGGTTCAAGAGGGCAAGGTCGAAGAAGCCAAGGCCCCGGAGAAGCCCGCGCCGGTCGCCGGGGCTGACGGTGTGGTCATCGACCTGGACATCAGCGGCCTCTTCGACGGGCGGGGCGTGACCGCCGGGCAGGCCATGATCGTTGCCCGCGAGTTACGGGAGCAGAACGAGAAGGCCGCCCGGGACGAGCCCGAGAACCCTGCGGAAGCAGAGGACCGGGCGGAGGAGAAGGCCGAGGACCAGGCCGCGGGCCAGAAGCCGGCCGCAAGCCAGGAAGCCGCCGCAGGCCAGAAGCTGGCCGAGGAAAAGGCCGAGGCAGAAGCCGAGACACGAGCCGAGGTGAAAGCCGAGGCAGCCCCCGAGGTGAAGACGAACGGCGTCCCCACGGCCGCGGATCTGGACTCGATCCGGTGGCGGCTGGACGGCGGGACGCTTCGCGAGGTGGTCGACAACCGGGAAGGGCTGCAGCGGCTGGGTGAGCAGCTCGACGGCCCGCTCGCCGCCGAGCAGGACGATGCCACCAAGGCGGGGCTGCTCAGTGTCCGGGCCGAGGTTTATCGGTTGCTCGGCGAGTTAGGGATGGCCGCCGCGGCCAGCCGGCTGGCTCTGGCCCACGCCGAGCGCGCCGGTGATGCCCGGGCCCTGGTGATCGCCCAGGCCGAGCTGGCGCACACGTTGCGGTTGCGGGGGGACTTCGTCGAGGCGGACCGGCTGTTCGAGCAGGCCGCCAGTTCCGAGACGCCGGAGCCGCTGCGCGCCGTGGTGCATGAGAACGCGGGGCGGAGCGCCTTCGATCAGGGGCGGCACATGGAGGCCCTGGATCATTTCGCGCGGGCCGTGCGGCTGGGCGACGAGGACGACATGGATCTGGCCGAGCGGGTCGGTGTGAGCCTGGAGGCGGTCTACATCCACGTGCTCCGGGACGGTTGGGGCCCCTATCCGCGCATGCGGCGGGAGATCATCGACCCGGCGCTGCTGGGGCCGGATCAGGAGCCGGCGCCGGAGGCGTGAAACCGGGCATCGTCGCCACGGCCACCCGGCCCCGGCCGCCGCTCTTGGCGCTGTAGAGGGCCGTGTCGGAGGCCCGGACCAGGTCTTCGACGTCCAGGGCGTGCTCGGGCAGGGCGGCCACGCCGATGCTCAGGCCGGGCGGGCCGGAGCGCAGCGTGGTGTCCTGGGCGACGATCTCCTGGAGGCGGGTGACCGCGCGCAGCGCCGCGGGCTGGTCGCCGCGCAGCAGCATGACGAACTCGTCGCCGCCGAACCGGGCCACCACGTCGTCGGGCGACGCGACCTCCCGCATCGCGCCGGCCACGAGCTGCAGGGCGGCGTCGCCGGCGGCGTGGCCGTACGTGTCGTTGATGCCTTTGAAGTGGTCGAGGTCGATCGTGATGACCGCGAGGGGCGCCGACCGGCCGGCCGCGGCGAGCGCGTCGTCGAAGGCGCGGCGGTTGGCCAGGCCGGTGAGCGGGTCGGCGAAGGCCTGGTCCTCGAGCTTGCGGCGCAGCTGGTCGGCGCGGTCGCGGAGGCTGTAGACGACGACCGCGGTCATGATCAGCGCGATGGTCATGGCGATCCAGTCGGCGAACGCGTTCTCCGCCCGCAGGGCCACGATCACGACGCCGGCCTGGCCGGTGCTCACCGCGACCAGGTTGAGGTAGATGACGCGGCGGCTGAGGAAGTTCGCCGCGTACAGCACCGGCCACAGGTAGAAGAGCTGGGAGCCGGTGCTGGCGTCCTTGGTCATCAGGTTGAGCCCGGAGATGACCAGGGTGGCGCTCAGCGGCGCCGACCAGTAGAACAGGTCGGGCAGCCGGTGCGGGCGCGACCAGCAGACCCACGCGCCCAGGGCGAGGGCCAGCGCGGTGGTCCCGATGGCGATCAGGATCGGCAGCGCTTGGCCCGGCTGCAGGACGAAACCCGTGAGGAGTACGAAGGGAGCGGCCGCGAACAGGAGGTACGCGACGGATCGCGACGCGCCGTGGCGGTCGCGGATCTCGTACGCCATGGTTCCTCCTCCGGGTTCTCTCCTGGCACAGATCGGCGGAAGGAGCGACCGGTTGAGTGTTGGGCGCTATTCCGTGCGCAGGGCCACTACCGGGTCGAGGCGGCCGGCGCGCTGGGCCGGTACGACGCCGAAGATGATGCCGACCGCCGCCGAGACGCCGAACGCGAGCGCCAGCGCCCACCAGGTGATCGCCGCGGGCACCGGGGACAACCGGTCGACGAGCAGGGCGGCGGTGATGCCGAGGGCCATACCGAGCACACCGCCGATGGTCGTCAGAAGCACCGCTTCCAGGAGGAACTGGACACTGATGTCGCGGGGGCGGGCCCCGACCGCCTTCCGCAGCCCGATCTCTCTGGTCCGCTCGCGCACCGACACCAGCATGATGTTGGAGACGCCGACCCCGCCGACGAGCAGGCTGATGCCGGCGATGGCGGCGAGCACACCGGTCAGCACGCCCAGGATGTCGCCCAGCACGCCCAGGATCTGTTCCTGGGTGACCGCGCTGAAGTCGGTGTCGGGGTGGCGTTTGACCAGGGCGGCGACCACCGAGTCGCCGAGCGCGCCGATGCGTTCCCGGTCGGGCGCCCGGATGGCCAGGCCGTCGATCCGGTCGGTGCCGAGGAGCCGTTGCGCGGCGGTGACGGGCACGTGCACCTCGCTGTCCCGGTCGACGCCGAGGCTCTGGCCCAGGGGCTCGAAGGTGCCGGTGACCCGGAACCGGACGCCGCCGATGGTGATCTGCCGCCCGATCGGGTCGCGGTCGCCGAACAGCGACCGGGCCACGGCCGAGCCGAGCACCGCGACCCGCCGGCCCGTGCTGACGTCGGAGCGGGTGAAGTAGCTGCCGCGGTCGAGCTTGCGGACGAACACGGTCGGCGTGGTCTCCAGGACGCCCTGCATGCTGGCGAAGGCGCTGCGGCTGCCCGCGCGTACCGTCTCGCCGGAGGCGACGGTGACCGCGACGCGCGACCGGTCGCCGACCACCCGGGTGACCGCGTCGACGTCGTCCAGGGTCATCGTCGAGGCGGTGGCCGCCGCGCCCGCCTCGAGCCGGCCGGGCACGACCAGGAGCAGGTTGGAGCCGAGGCCCTCGACCTGCGACTCGATCTGCTGTTTGGTGCCGGTGCCGATGGCCACCAGCGCGACCACGGCCGCGACCCCGATGACCACGCCGAGCATGGTGAGGATGCTGCGCAGCCGGTTGGCCCGCAGGGCGTCGATGGCGACGCGCCAGGCTTCGCCGACTCTCACGAGGCCACGATCTCGCCGTCGCGCATCCGGATCTGCCGCCGGGCCCGCGCGGCCACCCCGCGGTCGTGGGTGACCAGGACGATGGCGACGCCTTCGGCGTTCAGGGACTCGAGCAGCGCGAGTACGGATTCTCCGGTCGCCGTGTCGAGGTTGCCGGTCGGCTCGTCGGCCAGGAGCACCGACGGCCCGGTGACCAGGGCCCGGGCGATCGCCACCCGCTGCTGTTCGCCGCCGGACATCTGGTTGGGCCGGTGCCCGGCGCGGTGCGCGAGCCCGACCCGGTCGAGCATGGCCGCCGCCCGTTCGCGGCGCTCACGCCGGGCCACCCCGCGATAGACCAGCGGCAGCGCCACGTTGTCCTGGGCGGTGGTGCGGGCGAGCAGGTGGAACGACTGGAAGACGAAGCCGATGGTCTCGTTGCGCAGCTTGGCCATCTCGCCCGGCCCGAGCGTGGCGACGTCGCGGCCGCCGATCAGCAGGGTGCCGGAGGTGGGCCGGTCGAGCGCGCCGAGCAGGTGCATCAGGGTGGACTTGCCGGAGCCGGAGGTGCCCACGATGGCCAGGTAGTCGTCGGCCTCGACGGTCAGCGAGACGCCCTTGAGCGCGGTCACCGAGACCCCGTCCAGGTCGTACGTGCGGGCGACCCCGGTGGCGACGATCGCCGGCCCCGCGGCGGTCACGGTCGCATCCCGGCCGAGAAAAAGCAGGTCACGGCAGTTCCTGGCCCGCACGCACCTGGTCGGCGCCGGAGACCACGATCGGCTGCCCGTCGCTCAGGCCGGTCGTCACCTGCACGGTGTCCTCACCCTGCACACCCAGCGTCACCGGCACCCGCTCGGCCTTGCCGTCGCGCACCGCCCACACCGTGGACCGCCCGTCGGCGTCGACCACGGCCGAGGCCGGCACGGTGACCGCGTCGTCGGCCTCGCGCACCCGCAGCCGGACCACCGCGCTCATCCCGGGCCGGGGCGTCGGCGCCGCGCTGCCGTCGTCGAGCGTGCCTTTGCCCAGGTCGAGCCGTACCCGGTAGGACACTCCCCCGCGGGCCGAGGTGGTGGGCAGCTGGTCGATCGAGCGGACCGTGGCCCGGTAGCTCGCGCCGGTCGCCGCGTCAAGCTCGACGGTCGCCTCGCCACCGGCCTTGACCAGCAGGATGTCGGTCTCATCGACCTCGGTGGTGAGGCCGAGCCGGCCGATGTCGACGACCGTGACGATCGCGGTGCCGGCGCTGACCGGGCCGCCCTCGGGGACGGCCGGGTCGGCGCCGGCGGGCGCGGCGGCCGGGGCGGCGGGCAGGCCGCCGGACGCGCCGCCGGTGGTCGCGCCGCCCCCGGACAGCAGGTCGGTGAGCGAGGCGCCGGAGGCCGCGGGCGTTCCGCCGAGCTGGACCACGCCCGCCACCGGCGCGCGGAGGGTCAGCGCGTCGTCGGCCGCGACGGCCAGGTCGTACGCCTGCTTGGCCTGCAGTTGCTGGGCGGCCGAGAGGGCGCCGAGGGCACGGGACAGACCGGCCAGACCCTCCTGTACGGATCGGACCGCCTCGGCCGCGGCCCGGGAGGCGGCCTCGTACTGCTGCTCGGCCGCGTCGATCTGGGCCAGCAGCGCGGCCCGGACCTCGAGGTCGGTGACCTTGCCGGCGGCCGCCCGGGCGGCGTCGAAGGCCTTGCCCGCGCGCTTGTCGGTGGTGGTGCCGACGGTCACGTAGTTGCCGGTGGAGACGGCCGGCGCCGCGTCGAGCGCCCGTTCGGCGTCGGCCAGCCGGTCGGCCACCGCGGGCGAGTCGATGACCGCGAGCACGGTGCCCTTGCCGACCCGCTGGCCGGGCGTGACGCGCAGGTCGGCGAGGGTGCCCTCGGCCGGTGAGGTGACCGTGGCGGCGGCCCGGGCGGTGACCGAGCCGGGGGCCTCGACGATCTCGGCGACCTCGCCGCGGGAGGCCGCGCCGAGGCCGACGCCGGACGGCTCGTCGCCGCACGAGGCGGCGGTCAGCACGGGCAGCAGCAGGGCCGCGATGAGCAGCGCCAACGTGCGCCGGGGGTGGCCATTCACGTCGGCAACTGTAGGACCTGTTCCGGATTCGCCCCAGTCCAGACGCCCCGGAGGCGAATCTGGAACAGGCCTTGATCCGCTCCTACGACAAGATCGCCGGCGTGATACGTCGGCACTGTCGGCTTTCTGCCCCAAGGCTGGACCTTTCGCCGACTACGCGGCGTGCGCCGGCCTGTCACCGTGAGAAGTCTGAACCGCGGGACCGCCCGCGGATAAGGGGGAGACATGCTCCGCGCCGATGAGCTGACCGTCGTGCACCACGACGACACGGTCACCCGGTTCACCGACGTGCGCTACTCGCTGGGCCGACGGGGGCTGCACGTGGTGATGGCGACCGGCGAGGAGATCGTCTTCCCGCAGCACGACGTGTTGACCACGCATGCTCTTTCGGCCGCCATCATCCACAACAGACTCGACTACGCCAAGGCGGCTTGAGCCCAGTTCCCCATTCGCCGCCGGTGGACGCGCCCCGGAAGCGAATGTGGACCAGGCTCAGGTGCCCGGCCGGCGCCCGTACACCTTGACGGTCGTGCCCTTCTTCAGCTTGCCGTAGAGGAACACGGCGTCGGACTTGAGCAGGTTGACGCAGCCGTGCGAGCCACGCCAGCTGTCATGCAGGTAGGTCGTGGTCCGGTGCAGGCCGATCCCGCCGTTGAAGCGCTGCCAGTTGTACATGTTGACCTTGTACTTCTCGGAGTACTCCGGGTTGGCGCGCTGCCCGATCCTGTACGTGCCCTTCGGCGTGGCGTACCGCTTCATGCCGGTCCGCGTCACGGTCGGCTTGAGCAGGTAGCCCCCGCCCTTCTTGAGCACGAAGACCGTCTGGTGCGTGAGGTCAACGCACACCGTGACCTTCGACCTGCTCGCCTTGCAGCTGGACACCTTGGTGCCCGCGAGCCGCTTGGCCACGCCGTGGGTGGTGGGCCCGGCCAGCCCGGACACCGGCTTGATCCCGTACCGGCTCTGGAACTTCTTGATCGCGGCGCAGTCGGACGACGACTGGCGGCCGTCGACGCTGAGCTTTCCGTACCCCAATTGCCTGAGGTATCCCTCGACCTGTTTCTGGTACTTGCCGGTCGAGCACGAGGCCGCGGCGGCCCGTGCCACGACGACGGCGGCCGACGGCGTACGCGCGGCGGCGCTCGCGGCCGGCGACCCGGCCACCAGCAGGCCCGCCCCGATGACGATCGCCGTGGCGATCGCACCGATACGCACGATTGTCCGTTGGACTCCCAATTCGTCCTCCCCAGGAATGCGTGCGGACATCGAAGCACACCGAAGCAGTCGGGTAACTCATCCGGACGACGGAGTCGCAACCGGCCGACGGGCGAAGAATCGTTACGCGGAAGATCCCTGGAAACCGTTGCGTAACCTTCGCGATCCAATTTGACTGTGCGCGGTGAGGCTTCGCTCGGTCACGTAGCGTCAATAGACCGATGCGAACAAGGGAATGAGGAGAGCCATGTCAATAAACTCCGTGGGACCGCGGTGGCGAGCCGCGCTCGCCGGAACGGTCGGTGTCGGGCTGGTTCTCGGCCTGGCCGCCTGTGGTGACGGTGGCGGTGACGACAGCGGGGAGGACACTCCCTCGGCAGCGGCGATCGACTGCGCGCAGTTCAGCAGCTTCGGCGACCTCAAGGGCAAGACGGTCTCCATCTACACCGGCATCATCACGCCGGAGGACAAGCCGCAGATCGACTCGTACAAGCCGTTCGAGCAGTGCACCGGTGTGACCGTGAAGTACGAGGGCGACAAGGCCTTCGAGACCCAGGTCCTGGTGCGGGCCAAGGCCGGCAACCCGCCGGACCTCGCCTACGTGCCGCAGCCCGGCCTGCTGCAGCAGCTGGTGGCGACGGGCAAGGCGGTCGAGGCGCCCAAGCAGGTGTCCGAGAACGTGGACAAGTGGTTCGGCAAGGACTGGCGGGCGTACGGCACGGTCGACGGCAAGCTCTACGCCGCGCCGCTCGGCGCCAACGTGAAGTCGCTGGTCTGGTACTCCCCGTCGGAGTTCCAGGAGAACGGCTACACGGTTCCGACCACGCTGGACGAGCTCAAGGCACTGAGCGACAAGATCGCCGCGACCAAGAAGAAGCCGTGGTGCGCGGGCATCGCCAGCGGTGAGGCGACCGGGTGGCCGGTCACCGACTGGATGGAAGACTTCATGCTCCGGCTCAGCGGGCCGGAGAAGTACGACCAGTGGGTCAAGCACGAGATCCCGTTCAACGGCCCGGACGCGACCGCGGCGCTGGACGGCGTCGGGGCGTACCTGAAGAACCCGGCCTACGTGAACGGCGGCTACGGCGACGTCAAGAGCATCGCCACCACCACGTTCCAGGACGGTGGCCTGACCATTCCGGACGGCACCTGTTCGCTGCACCGCCAGGCGAACTTCTACGCGGCCAACTGGGACAAGGACACCAAGGTGGCGCAGGACGGCGACGTCTTCGCGTTCTACCTGCCCGGCAAGGACGCCAGCAGCAAGCCGGTCCTCGGCGGTGGCGAGTTCGTGCTGTCGTTCGCCAACCGGCCCGAGGTCCAGGCGTTCCAGACCTACCTGTCCACCGACACGTGGGCGAACGCCAAGGCCAAGCTCTCCCAGGGCTGGGTCAGCGCCAACAAGGGTCTGGATGTGAACAACCTGAGCAGCCCGATCGACAAGCTGTCGGCCGGAATCCTGCAGGATCCGAAGGCGGTCTTCCGCTTCGACGGTTCCGACCAGATGCCGGCCGCGGTGGGCTCGAACGCCTTCTGGAAGCAGTCGACCAACTGGATCACCGGCCAGGACACCCAGACGACCTTGGGCAACATCGAAAAGGCCTGGCCCAAGTGATCTGATCGGATGATCTAGGTCACACAGAGATCAAGTAACTTCGGACCGGCCGGGGCGGCACTCCGCCCCGGCCGGTCTCATCTAGAAGGTAGGTGGAGGAGGCCCAATGAATGACATTTTGGCGCTTCCCTGGCCGTTCGCTCCGGTGGAGACCAACTCTGGCAAGGTCGTCCAGATGGTCGCCGCGATCGTCATCTTCGTGGCGGTCATGGGGATCATCCTGTTCCTGGCCAGCCTGGCCCGGGGGCGCAACGGCGACCGGACCGTCGGTTATCTGTACCTGCTGCCGACGCTGCTGATGCTGCTCGTGGGGCTGGTCTATCCGGGCCTGCGCACGATCTGGCAATCGTTCTTCGACGCCGCCGGTGACACGTTCATCGGCCTGGGCAACTACGGCACGATCTTCAGCGACACCGAACAGCTCACGGTGCTGCGCAATACCGTCTTCTGGGTCGTGGTGACGCCGTTCGTGGCCACCGCGGTCGGCCTGATCTACGCGATCCTGGTCGACAAGGCCCGGATCGAGGCGGCCGCCAAGGCCCTGATCTTCCTGCCGATGGCGATCTCGTTCGTCGGCGCGTCGATCATCTGGCGGTTCGTCTACGAGTACCGCCCCAACCAGGGCAACGTGAAGCAGATCGGCCTGCTCAACCAGATCATGGTCTGGCTGGGCCTGGAACCCCAGCAGTGGCTGATCAACTCGCCGCTGAACACGTTCCTGCTCATCGTCGTGATGATCTGGATCCAGGCGGGCTTTGCGATGACCCTGCTCTCGGCGGCCATCAAGGCGATTCCGGACGATGTGATCGAGGCGGCCCGGCTGGACGGGGTCACCGCGTTCGGCATGTTCCGGTTCATCACGCTGCCGAGCATCCGGCCGGCCGTGGTCGTCGTGCTGACCACGATCGGCATCGCCACGCTGAAGGTCTTCGACATCGTCCGCACGATGACCGGCGGCCAGTTCAACACCAGCGTGGTGGCCAACGAGTTCTACAGCCAGAGTTTCCGCAGCGACAACCAGGGACTCGGCGCGGCCCTCGCGGTGCTGCTGTTCGTACTGGTGATCCCGATCGTCGTGTACAACATCCGCCAGCTCAGGGCATCGGAGGGATGATGAGCAGCGCACCGATCGCTCCGGTCACGGTGGCCGAGGCACCGTTGAAGGCACCGAAGGAATCCACGGCCGGCAAGGCCAGGCAGCGGCTCACCTCGCCGTGGGCGTCGCTGTTCGCGGTCGTCCTGGCCGTGCTGTGGACGCTGCCGACGTTCGGCCTCCTGGTGTCGTCGTTCCGTCCTCAGCGAGACATCCGCAGCAGCGGCTGGTGGACGTTCTTCAGCGACCCGACGCTCACCCTGGACAACTACAAGGCCGTGCTGGGCACGGACCAGTCCGGCGGGCTGGCCGACTACTTCTTCAACTCGTTCATCATCACCATCCCGTCGGTGATCATCCCGGTGACGCTGGCGGCCCTGGCCGCGTACGCGTTCGCCTGGATCAGGTTCCCCGGCAAGAATGTCCTGTTCGTCGCGGTCTTCGCCCTGCAGATCGTGCCGATCCAGGTGACCCTGATCCCGCTGCTGACGCTCTATGTCGACGGCGGCGTCGCGGGCACCTTCTGGCCGATCTGGCTGTCGCACTCGATCTTCGCGCTGCCGCTGGCCGTATTCATCCTGCACAACTTCATGAAGGAAGTGCCGGCCACGCTGCTCGAGGCGGCCCGGATCGACGGCGCCGGCCACGTCGCCATCTTCTTCCGGGTGCTGCTGCCGCTGCTGCGCCCGGCCCTGGCGGCGTTCGGCATCTTCCAGTTCCTCTGGGTCTGGAACGACCTGCTGGTCGCCCTGACCTTCGCGGGCGGCGGCAACGCGGTCGCGCCGATCACGGTGGCGCTGGCCAACCTGGCCGGCACCCGCGGCAACGCGTGGCACCTGCTGTCGGCCGGCGCGTTCGTGTCGATCATCGTGCCGGTGCTGGTGTTCGTGTTCTCCCAGCGCTATTTCGTGCGCGGCCTGCTCGCGGGCAGCGTCAAGGGGTGACGTTTGCCGGGCGCGCCCTCGGACGCGCCCGGCAAGCCACCTCACTGCGGCGTGGCGAAATCCTGGACCCAGTACGGCGTCCGGTCCGAGTCGAACGCCAGCCCGATGCCCATCTGGTGCAGCTTGCAGTCCATGATGTTCTCCCGGTGGGACGGGCTGTTCATCCAGCCGTCGACCACCTCGTAGGCGCTGTCCGCCCCGCGCGCGATGTTCTCGCCGTACCGCTTCCAGTCGTACCCGGCGTCCTCGACCCGCTCCCCCGCGCCGTCACCGCTCGGCGACTCGTGCGCGAAGTACCCGCGCCGCGCCATGTCCGACGCGTGCCGGTTCGCGGCCGTGATGAGCCGGCGGTCGAGCGTCAGCGACTCGCACCCACCACGCCGCCGATTCTCGTTGACCAGGTTCAAGACCTGCTGCTGTACGGGCGCGGCCGGGCTCCCGGACACCGAGCCGGGCGTGACGTCCCGCCGCGCCGCGTCGACGGTGTCGGCCGGCTGAGCGGCCGGTTTCGCCGCCGGCTTCGCCGCTGCCGCCGGTGCGGCCGCCGCGGCGGCACCGGCCCGGGGGGTGTCGTCCTGCTGCTGCGGAGCGACCGGCTGCGCGGCGCCGGCCGCGGCGGGGGCCTGGCCGCCCGGCCGCTGCGGGTTCGCGGCCGCCGCCGCGGCGGCCGCCGCCGTACCCGCCGCCGGCTTGCCCTGATCGCCCTGCGGCGCCACCACGGCCGGCGGCCGCGCGTCGGCCGCGCCGGGCAGGTCGGGGCGGGGCACCCCCGGGACATCCGGGGCCGAGCCGTTCATCCCCGACGGCAGATCCGGTACGCCCGGCAGCCCGCCGAAGTCCACGGCCGGCCCGTCAGGCGTGGTGTCCGCCCCCGCCGTTGTCGCGGCGACGGCACCAGCCAGCAACACCACCGACGCCGTCACACACACCACCACCAGCGGTTTCCGCATCCCCGAGCACTCCCAAGTCCACGCGTCGTGGCCGATCCACGTCGCCCTGGCCGGACCAACGCCCGACACCCCACCTGGTCACTTGCGGGTTCCGCCATTCGGCTGGACAATTCGGACGTTTCATCCGTTCGAGGGTAGCGCGGCCGTCATTTTCATCGTGTCCTGGTATTCGCGCAGGTGGGTCACCTTGCCGTCGTGGACGGTCAGGACGGTGATGAAGTCGGCCGTGGCCCGTCGGCCGGTGGCCAGGGCGGTGGCGGTCAGCGAGTACTCGACGACGATCGTGGCCGGGTCGGTGGTGTCGTGGACGGTCCGGACGTCGCAGGCGTCGATGCGCAACGGCAGGGCGGCGCGCTCCGGGCCGGCGAAGGCCAGGAACGCCTCGCGGCCCTCGATGCGGCGCGGGCGGCCGGGGGCGGCGAACGGCCACTCGACCACCACGTCGTCGGCCAGGCCGGCGCCGGACAGGGCGCCGGGGCCGGTCAGCCACTGGTCGCGCATGGAGTCGAAGGCCTCGTGCGGTGTCATGGATCCCCCAAGGATAAGATGAGTGGCGACTCAGGTAAGCACGATAATGAGTGGTGACTCATCTTGTCGAGACCCTCGCAGGCCAGACCCCTGCGTGCCGATGCCCAGCGCAACCGGGCGAAGATCCTCGCCGCGGCCGAGCGGGTGTTCGCCGAGGGCGGCCCGGACGCCTCGACCGGCGAGGTGGCCCGTCGGGCCGGGGTGGCCGCCGGCACCGTCTTCCGCCACTTCCCGACCAAGGCCGACCTGCTCCAGGCGCTGATGAAGGACCTGCTCGAGCAGGTCACGGCCGACGCCGCCGAACTGGCCACGACCGGCGACCCGGCCACCGGCCTGTTCGAGTTCGTCGACCGGCTGGTGCGGCGGACGGCGGCCAACCGCACGGTCGTGGGCCTGCTCGCCGTGCCGCTGAGCGGGCCGATCACCTCGCTGGCCGAGGTCGTGGGCCGGCTGCTGACCCGCGCGCAGGAGGCCGGCGCGGTCCGTCCCGAGGTCCGCCGCGACGAGGTCATGGCCCTGCTGGAGAGCACCTGCCAGGGCGCCCTGAGCGGCAACTGGACCGACGACCTGCGGGACCGCACCCTGGCCGTTGTTTTCCGCGGGCTCCGGGCCGAATGATTCTCGGAAATAACAGGTTAAATGTCGTTAATCTGGGCCAATGGCGCAGACCGAAGGGGCCGGCGCGGAAGGTGGAGCCTCGCTCGTCTTCCGGGCCGGGTCCATGCTGTGCGCCCTCCGCCTCGACGAGGTCATCGAGACCATGCGGCCCCTGTCCGTGCGGGCGCTCGCCGGCGCGCCCGCCTTCGTCCGGGGCATCAGCATCATGCGCGGCGTGCCCACCCCGATCGTCGACGTCGCCAAGCTGCTCGGTGGTGAGGACGCCGAGGCGGTGCGGTTCGTCGCGGTGCGCACCGAGCGGGGGCCGGTCGCCTTCGCCACCGGTGAGGTGCTCGGCGTGCGGCCCACGCCGGCCGGTGGCGCGTACTCGGGGCTGCTGAACGGCGCGTCCAGCCGGCTCGTGGCCGGCGTCGGCATCCTCGACAACCAGCCCCTGCTGCTGCTCCAGAGCATGCGGGTGGTCCCGGACCACGTGTGGGCGGCCGCCGCCGGCGAGGCGGTGGCGACATGATCGGGACCAGCGACGTGACCCGGTTCCGCACCCTGCTGGCGGCCAAGCTGGGCTGGACCTTCGTCGACAACGACGAGCCCCATCTCGCCCAGGAGCTGGCCCGGCGGGCCGCCGCGCACAACCTCGGCCAGGAGGGCTACCTCCGGCTGCTGGCCCAGGACGACCCGGACGAGCTGGCCGCGCTGGCCGAGGACCTGACCATCACCGAGACCTACTTCTTCCGGCACGGCGAGCAGTTCCGCGCCCTGCGGGACGTGGCGCTGCCGGAACGGATGGCGGCACGGGCGACCCAGCGGGTGCTGCGGCTGCTGTCGGTGGGGTGCTCGTCCGGCGAGGAGGCGTACACGCTGGGGATCGTGGCCCGGCAGGTGCAGCCGGACCCGGGCTGGATCGTCTCGGTGCTCGGCCTGGACGCCAACCCGGCCATGGTGCGCAAGGCCGCTGAGGCGCGCTACTCGGCCTGGTCGCTGCGGGAGACCCCGGACGCGGTACGGGAACGCTGGTTCCGGCCGCACGACGGCACCTACGAGGTGGACCCGGGCGTCCGGACGACCGTGCGCTTCCGGCGGCACAACGTCGCCGAGGACGACCTCGACCTGTGGCGCCCGGAGCAGTACGACGTGATCTTCTGCCGCAACCTGCTGATGTACCTCACCCCGGACACGGCCGGCACGCTGATCGCCCGGATGACCCGGTCGCTCGCCCCGGGCGGCTTCCTCTTCCTCGGCCACACCGACTCGCTGGGCAGCCGTCCGGACGGGCTGGAGCCGGTGCACAGCCACTCGTCGTTCTTCTACCGGCGCGGCGCCCTGATCCCCCCGCCGCCGGCGCTCCGGGTCGAGGTGCCGAAGGTCGCGCGGATCGCGGGCCCTCCCCCGGCACCGGCCCACGCGCCGGACCGGATCCTCACGCTGATCCACCAGGAACGCTTCGCCGAGGCGCTGGCCGAGAGCGAGCGGTCGGCCCGCACCGACCCTCGCGACCTGCTCGTCCACGGCGTCCTGCTGGCGCAGGCCGGGCGGCTGCCGGACGCCGAGATGGAGGTGCGCGCGCTGCTCGACGCCAACGGCCTGGACGCCGACGCGCACCACCTGCTCGGCGTCTGCCTGGAGGGCGGCGCCATGGTGGACGTGGCCATCGGGCACTACCGGCTGGCCGCCTACCTGGATCCGGCGTTCGCGATGCCCCGACTGCGGCTGGGGCTGCTGGCCCGCCGCCGGGGCGACCACCGGGGCGCGGCCGACCAGCTGGAGCGGGCCCTGCGCCTGCTGCGCGAGGAGCGCGACGACCGGATCGTGCTGTTCGGCGGCGGCTTCGGCCGGATGGCGCTGACCACCCTGTGCCGCACCGAGCTGGACGCCGCCACGGCACCGAGGGCGAAGGGGGCGGGACGATGAGCCCGAGAAACGTGCTGGAACAGCTCGGCGGGCTGCGGGCTGAGTTCGACGACTCGTTCACCACGCCGGCGCGTCAGCACGACGTGGAGCACGACGAGCTGCTGGCCGTGCGGGCCGGCGGGCGGGCGTACGCGCTGCGTCTCGCGCAGACCTCCGGCCTCTGGCCGGACCGCCCGGTGACGCCGCTCCCCGGCCCGATCCCGGCGCTGCTCGGCGTGGCCGGCTTCCGCGGCGCCATCGTGCCGGTCTACGACCTGGCCGCGCTGCTCGGCCACCCGGTGCCGGAGCGACCGCGCTGGCTGGTGCTCACGGCCGGCTCCCCCGCGCTGGCGCTGGCCTTCCACGAGCTGGACGGCCACATCCGGGTGCCGGCCGACACCATCGTCACCGAGGCCGCCGAGCACCCGCCCGGCTGCCTGCGCGGCATGGTCCCGCTGGCCGGCGGCACCCGCCCGATCGTCGACCTGCCGGCCGCCCGCGCGGCCGTCCACCAGCTGACCGGCCACCCGGAACCGGCCGCGAACCCGGCGCAGCAGCCGGAAAGGAAACAAGGATGACAGCCCGACGCACCTTCGGCCGCCAGCTCGGCGGCAGCTTCGCCGTGGTGGTGGCGCTGACCCTGTTGATGGGCTCGGCCTCGGTGGCCGCGCTGCTCGTCGTGGTCAACGCCAAGGACCAGGTGATCGTCTCGGCCACCGAGTCCCTGATGGACGCGGAACGGCTGAACAGCACGATCGAGAACCGGATCAGCGACTACCGGGCCTTCCTGCTCTCCGGGACCACGGAAAACCTCACGCTGACCAACGACGGTCGCACCAAGTTCCTGGCCCAGGTGGCCGCCCTCCGCAACCGGCTGACCTCGCCGACCGAGCTGAACATGCTCCAGGCGGTCTCCGAGGCCGAGGCCGCGCACGCCGCCGCCCTGCTCCCGGTCATCGAGCGGCGCCGGACGATGACGTCGCTGACCACCATCGCCGAGCTGAACGCGTCCGCGGTCAAGCCGGCCCGGTTGAAGCTGGAGCGGTCGATCGCCGCGCTCACCGAGCGGGTCCGCGCCGACCTCGAGATCACCCGGCGCGAGTCGTCGACCCAGGCCATCCAGGCGATCGCCGTGATCTGCGTGCTCGGCCTGGTGGCGATAGCCGCGGCCATCATCGTCGCGGTCCGGTTGAACCGGGGCCTGCGCCGCGAGGTGGGCAGCGCGGTCGGGCACATCCAGAGCTCGTCGGCCCAGCTCGAGGCGGCCGCCGCGCAACAGGCGACGGGCAGCCGCGACCAGGCCAGCGCCATGAACGAGATCACCACGACGATCAGCGAGCTGCTGATCACCTCCCGGCAGATCGCCGACAACGCCAAGCGGGTGTCGCAGATCGCCGAGGACACCGCGGGCGCGGCCGAGGCGGGCGACTCGACGATCGATCAGACCCGCCGGTCGATCCAGGCCATCCGGACCCAGGTCGACCTGATCGTGCAGCACATGCTGGCCCTGGGCGAGAAGTCCCAGCAGATCGGCGGCGTCGTCGACCTGGTGGCGGAGCTGGCCGAGCAGACCAACATCCTGGCCATCAACGCCACCATCGAGGCCAGCGGCGCCGGCGAGTGGGGCCGCCGGTTCGCCGTGGTGGCCGAGGAGATCCGCAAGCTGGCCGACCGGACGGCCGGGTCGGCCAAGGAGATCCGGACGCTCATCGACGATGTCCGAGGCGCGGTCAACACCACCGTGATGGCCACCGAGATCGGCGCCAAGAGCGTGGACGCGGGCAGCCGCCAGTTCGACGACGCCACCAGCTCGTTCCGCCGGATCGCCCAGCTCGTGGCCACCACGAACGACGCCACCCGGGAGATCGAGCTGTCCACCAAGCAGCAGACCACGGCGGTCGAGCAGGTGAACGTCGCCGCCTCGGACACCGCCCGGGTCACCCGGGAGACCGAGGCCAGCGCGGTGCAGACCAAGCAGACCGCGTCGCACCTGTCCAACCTCTCCGGTGAGCTGCTGCAGCTCGTCGGCACGGGACGCGGCTGATGGCCGACCCGCTGCGGTACTTCCGGATCGAGGCCCGCGAGCTGGTCGACCAGATCAGCGCGGCGGTGCTCGACCTCGACCAGGACCACGATCCCGAGGTGGTCGCCCGGCTGCTGCGGTACGCGCACACGCTCAAGGGCGCGGCCCGCGTGGTCAAGCAGCCGGAGATCGCCGAACGGACGCACGCCTTCGAGGAGGTGCTGATCGGGCACCGCGAGGGCGACCACCCGCTGGCCGCCGACGAGATGCGCGAGCTGCTCAGGCTCAACGACGAGATCGAGCGGCGGGTGGCCGAGCTGGAGCCCCGGGCGGCGGCCCCGGCGACCGAGACCGAGACCCGGGCCGAGGTCGCGGCCCCCGCTCCCGTCACGACGGCGGAACGGCGGGACACCAGCGACGTGGACGAGTTGCTGGACGCGATCGGCGAGGCGCACACCCGGTTCGCGCCGCTGCGCCGGGGCAGCCAGAGCCTCGACCGGCTGCACCGCGAGGCCGACGCGCTGGCCGACCGGCTGCGGATGGGCCAGCCGGGCGCGGTGCAGGCGGCCCGGACCGCGGCGATGCGGCTGGCCGCCGAGTTCACCCGGCTCTCCCGGCGGCTGTCCGATGTGGTGGAACAGGTCGAGCGTGAGCTGGACGAGGTGCGGGGCCGGGCCGAACGGCTGCGCCTGGTCGCCGCGGCGAGCGTCTTCACCGTGCTGCACCGGGCCGTCCGGGACGCCGCCGACTCGCAGGGCAAACGGGTGCGCTTCGAGGCCCGCGGCGGTGATCTGCGGATGGACCCGCATGTGCTGACCCTGGTCAGCGGCGCCTTCCTGCACGTGGCCCGCAACGCGGTGGCCCACGGGATCGAGGCCGCGGACGCGCGCGAGGCGGCCGGCAAACCCGCCGAGGGCACGGTGGTCGTCGAGGTCGAGCGCCGGGGGCGCTTCGCGGCCTTCCGGTGTACGGACGACGGCCGCGGTTTCGACCTGGCCGCCGTGCGCCGGACCGCCGAGGCGCGGGGCCTGCTCATGCCCGGCAGCACCGAGCCGGACCAGCAGGCGCTGCTGGAACTGTTGCTGCGCGGCGGGATCAGCACCTCGGCCACGGTCACCGACGTGGCCGGCCGGGGCATCGGCCTGGACGTCGCCCGGGACGTGGCCGACCAGCTCGGCGGCGACGTCACGGTCCGCACCGAAGCGGGCCGTGGCGCCACCGTGGAGCTGGTCGTACCCCTGGCCCTGCTGTCGTTGAACGGGCTGGTCGTGGAGGCGGCCGGAACCGTGGCGACCGTTCCGCTGGACGCCGTACGCACCTGCCTCCGCCTGGACCGGGACCAGGTCGCCGCGGCCGCCACCGCGGGCCGGATCGCCCACGACGGCCGCGCCCTGCCCTTCCTTCCGCTGGCCCGGGCGCTCTACGCCGGCAACGCCGTGCCGGACTCCGGCTCGCCCGGCGTGGCGGTGATCGTGATGGCCGACCAGGACGCCGTGGCCGTGGGCGTGGACCGGCTGGCCGGGACGTCGACCCTGGTCGTCCGCCCGCTGCCCGACCTGGCCCCGGCGGCCGCGGTGATCGGCGGCGTGGCGATGGATCTGGACGGCAACCCGCGCCTGGTGCTCGACGCGCACGGCATGGTCGACGAGGTCACCCGGGCCGGCGGTTCGGCCGACGGCGCGCCCGCGGTGGCCGCGCGCCGCCTGCCGATCCTGGTCATCGACGACTCGCTGACCACCCGGATGCTCGAACGCAGCATCCTGGAGTCGGCCGGGTTCGAGGTGGACCTGGCCGCCTCCGGCGAGGAGGGCCTGGAGAAGGCCCGTCGCCGGGAGTACGCGCTCTACCTGACCGACATCGACATGCCGGGGATCGACGGCTTCACCTTCGTCGAGCGGACCCGCGCCGACCCGGAGCTGCAGCACGTGCCGGCCATCCTGGTCAGCTCGCGGGCCGGCGCCGAGGACCGGCAGCGCGGCGCCGACGCGGGCGCGGGCGCCTACGTGGTCAAGGGTGAGTTCAACCAGGAGGAACTGCTGGCCCACATCCGCAGGATGGTCACCGCATGATCCGGGTGCTGGTGGTCGAGGACTCCGCGACGATGCGCCACCACCTGAAGTCGGCGCTGGCCGCCGACCCGGAGCTGGTCGTGGTCGGCGAGGCGGTGGACGGCGGCGCCGCGGTGGAGATGTGCGGCCGGCTGCGCCCGGACGTGGTGACGATGGACATGATGCTGCCGACGATGAGCGGCCTGGCCGCCACCGAGCACATCATGGCCGACTTCCCGACGCCGATCCTGGTGGTGTCCTCGGCCGACCGGCGCGAGCTCTTCAGCACCTACAACGCGCTGGCCGCGGGGGCGGTGGACGTGCTGGAGAAGCCGCGCGGCGACGCCTCGGACGTGGGCTGGGAGCGGCGGCTGTGCCAGGCCGTCCGGCTGGTGTCCCGGATCCGGGTGATCACCCACCCGCGGGCCCGGCTGTCCCGGCTGGCGCCGGTCGCCCCGGCCCGGCCGGAACCGGTCGCCGCGGGCGAGCTCCAGGTGGTCGCGCTGGGCGCCTCCACCGGCGGGCCGGGCGCGCTCACCGAGCTGCTGCGGGCGCTGCCGGCCGGATTCGGTACGCCGATCCTCTGCGTCCAGCACATCGCGGCCAGCGAGCCCTTCGCGGTGGCCTTCTCCGACTGGCTGGCCGACCAGACCGGCCGCGCGGTCAGCTACGCCCGGGACCGGACGCCGCTGGGCGCGCTGGCCGGCCGCGTGATCCTCGCCCCGCCCGACCGGCACCTGTTCGTCCTGGACGGCGCGGTCCGGGTCGGCGACGGCCCGCCCCGGCACTCCTGCCGGCCCAGCGTCGACGTGCTGTTCGACTCGGTGGCGGCCGAGTTTGGCCCGACCGCGGCCGGCTGTCTGCTCACCGGCATGGGCCGGGACGGCGCCGAGGGCCTGCTGCGGATGCGTGGCCGGGGCGCGGTGACCTACGCGCAGGACGAGGCGAGCTCGGTGGTCTACGGCATGCCCCGGGAGGCGGCGCTGATCGGCGCGGCGTCGGCCCAGCTGTCCCCGGCGAAGATGGCGGCCCGGCTGGCCGAGCTGGTGACGGCCGGGGGTGTCCGGCGATGACCGAGCCACGGGTGCCGACCGTCCTGATCGTCGACGACAGCCTGACCGTGCGGATGGACCTGCACGAGTCGTTCGAGTCGGACGGCTTCGTCACGATCCTGGCCGCCACCGGCGAGGAGGCCCGGGCCGCGTTCGCCGACGCCCACTTCCAGGTGGCGGTGCTGGACGTGCTGCTGCCCGACGCGGACGGCTTGGAGCTGCTGCGCGAGCTGCGCGCCATGTCCGGCCGCGAGCAGGTGGTGACCGTGCTGCTGTCCACCGAGGCCGAGGTGGCGGACCGGATCCAGGGCCTGCGCACCGGCGCCGACGAATACGTGGGCAAGCCGTACGACGCCGGTTACGTGGTGGCCCGGGCCCGGCAGCTGCTGCACGAGCAGGTGCCCGAGCCCGAGGTGCGGAAGGTCACCGTGCTGGTCATCGACGACAGCCTCACCTTCCGCGAGCAGCTGCGCGGGCTGCTGGAGTCCGAGGACTACGTGGTGCTGACCGCCTCCTCGGGCGAGGAAGGCCTGCGGGTCGCCGCCGACCGCCGGCCCCAGGCCATGATCGTGGACGGCGTGATGCCGGGCATCGACGGCGCCACGGTCATCCGCCGGGTCCGGCTCGACCCGGCCCTGCGGGACACGCCGTGCCTGCTGATGACCGCGGCCGACGACTACGCCACCGAGGTGCAGATGCTCGATGCCGGCGCCGACGGTTTCGTCCGCAAGCAGCAGGACCTGGCCGTGGTGCTGGCCAAGCTGGCCGCCGTGCTGCGGCAGAGCACCGAGCAGCTGCCCATCGACCCGGCCGGCAGCCTGCACGGGCCGAGCAAGCTGCTGGCCCTGCACCCGGACCGGGACGAGCTGGGCGCGCTGGCCGACGCGTTGCGCGCCGACGGCTACGAGATCGCCGGGGCGGCCACCGCGGACGAGGGGCTGGCCCTGCTCGCCGCCCAGCCGGCCGACTGCATCGTGGTCGGCTACGACGGCGAGGACGGGCGCGCGGTCTGCCGGCGGATCAAGGAGGTGCCGCGGATCGGCGACATCCCGCTGGTGATGACCGGAACGCGGGACGACTCCATCCTGGACTGCCTGGCCGCCGGCGCCGACGACTACGTGCGCTCGGCCGACGGCCCGGAGGCGTTGCGGGCGCACGTGCGTACCCAGCTCAGACGCAAGCAGAGCCACGACGAGAGCCGGCGCATCCGCGAGGAGCTGAGCCGCCGGGAACTGGCGGCGGCCGAGGAACGCGCCGCGCGGCAGCTCGCCGAGACCCGCGCCGCGCTGGTCGAGGAGCTGGAGTGGCGCAACCGGGAGCTGGAGGCGTTCAGCGGCTCGGTGTCGCACGACCTGCGCGGCCCGCTGCAGGTCATCTCCAGTTTCGCCGAGACCATGCTGGACGAGGACGACGAGCCGCTGGGCGACCAGACCCGGCACCGGGTGCAGCGGATCCACGCCGCCGCCGGGCGGATGGCCGACCTGGTCGAGTCGCTGCTGATCCTGGCCCGGGCCAGCCGCGGCGATCTGCGCCGGCAGCAGATCGACCTGACCGCCACGGCGTGGGAGGTGACCACCGAGGTGCAGGCCCGTGACCCGGACCGCAAGGTGGAGTTCCGGGTGGCCGAGGGGATGTCCGCGAACGCCGACGAGGGCCTGGTCCGGGTGATCCTGGAGAACCTGGTCAACAACGCGGTGAAGTTCACCCGCCGGGTCGAGCGCCCGCTGGTCGAGGTCGGCCTGACCGGCGCCCGCTACTTCGTGCGGGACAACGGCGCCGGCTTCCCGGCGGGCCAGGCCGGCGACCTGTTCCGGCCGTTCGCCCGGCTGCACTCGGCCGCGGACTTCCCGGGCACGGGCATCGGCCTGACCACCGTGCACCGCGCGGTCGAACGGCACGGCGGCGAGATCTGGGCCGACGGCGAGGACGGGCGGGGGGCGACCTTCTGGTTCACCCTCCCGCCCGAGGGCCGAGTTCGCCCTACTTCAGATAAACCAGATCATCAATGAACACCCCGGCCGTGTTGGTCTTCACCAGCTGGACGGTGTGCTTGCCGTTGGACAGCGTCGAGCTCCACACCATCTGCCGGTAGAGCGTGCTCTTGCCCTTGGTGTTGACGCTGGCCTTCTTCTTGCCGTCGACGTAGACGTCGAAGGTGCCGGTGGCCGTGGTCTTGTTCACCACGACCCCGGCCGCCGTGCCGGTGAACGACCAGGTGAGCTTGGCGCCCTTGGCCCCGGCGTACATCGACCTGCCGTTGAGGTAGTTGCTGTTCGCCTTGCTCGTCCAGGTGCCGGAGCGGGTGGACGTGGAGTCGGCCAGCAGCATCGGCGTGCGGGCGACCGTGGTGATCGCCGCGTTGCCCGGCATGTCCACCGCCCGCATCTGGTACGTGCGCGCGGTTCCCGGCTTGCCGGTGAGCGCGTACGAGGTGGTCGCCCCGCCGAACGCCACCACCGACGGCTGGGTCATCCGGATCGAGCCGAGCTTGACGTTGTCGGTGACCTTCCAGGTCGCGGACATCGGCACCGCAGTGGTCGAGACCGTGCTGTTGCGCAGCACCACGTTCAGCTTCGGGTTGAAGACCGGCGGCGCCACGTCGGCGGTGATGTTCGCGGCCGGGGTGAGCCCCGAGCTGCCGTCCGTGCGCTGCGACCGGATCTGCACCTTGCGGACGCCCGGGGCCAGCCCGGTGACCGGCGCCGACCGCGCCTCGGGGCCGACACTCGACGCCACCCGGCCGTCGACCAGCACGTCGAAGCCGCTCAGCTCGCCGGCCGGCGTGGTGGTGGCCCAGTTCATCGTCACGCTGTTCTTGACGTAGTAGTAGCCGCTGTTGGCCACGCCGCCGGTCGGCGCGCGCAGCACCAGCGTGCCGTCGGCGCCGCCGGCCAGGGTCCGGATCGACGGCAGCTGGCCGTAGAGCTGGGTGCCCGGGCACTCGGTGATCACCGCGTCCATGTGGCCGGAGATCCGCGGGAACGTGATCAGGTCACCTTCCCGGCGGGGGAACTTGTTGTTGTCGTTGACGCCCAGCCTCACCTGCGAGCTGCCGAGCGTGCCCAGGTTGTACTGGGCGAGCTTGGCCGCGGCGACCCGGGCGATGACCGTCTTCACGACCTCCGGGACGCCGATCGTCCGGTAGTCGCCCAGCACCGCGACCGCGGACGTGTCGGTGTTGAAGCCGTAGGTGTGCGCCCCGATCACCGGCCGGTCCAGGCCACCCTTGCGGCCCTCGTAGAGCACGCCGCACTTGTCGACCATGAAGTTGTAGCCGAGGTCGTTCCAGCCCCGGTTCTTCACCTGGTCGGTGAGGATGCTCCGGATGATCTTCGGCGCGTCGGCGCAGGCGTAGGTGTTGCTGCCCGCGGTGTGGTGCACCCAGAAGACCTTGACCGCGCTGCCGTACTCCGGCGGGTCCTTGACCAGCGTCTCGTCGGCGCCCCACTGGGCCCGCGTCTTGTAGGCCGGCAGCGGCACCGCCGCGCCGCCCTGGCCGCCGCTCTTGCTCTTCGGGGCGGCCGGCGCGGCCGTGCCCGGGTCGATCAGGTTGAGCTGGAGGCCCTTGGGCAGCGGCCCGGCGGTGTTGGCCACCCGGGCCGCGACCGCGTTCGACTCGCCGACCCAGATGCCGCCGGTGCCGCCGCGGACACCCTTGGCCTCCGCGCCCTGCGGCGCCTGGGCCTCCTCGGTCTCCAGCGTCTGCCAGCCCGACCACTGACCGGACTTCGCCGACCGGGTCCGCACCTCGACGTCGCCGGTCGGGCGGTCCTTCGGGTCGGTCCAGGTGATGCTGACCATGCTGAACGGGTCGGTGGCCTTCTCGGGCAGCTCGGTGCTCGCGGCCTTGGTGTCCCGGGGCGCCAGGCTGACCGGGCGGGTGGTGGCGCGGGCGGGCTTCAAGGCCTTGCTGGTGACCGGCGTCGTGCCCGCGCCGGCCGCGTCGACCTCGGCGACCGGTTCGGCGTCGCCGGGCGGCTCGGCCGCGACCGGCGGGTCGTAGAACTTCGCGCTCGCCGTGGTCTCGTCCTTCGGCCACGCGAGCGCCACGGTGGTCGCGCCGGCGACCACCAATGCCGACGCGGCGACCAGAGCGATGGTCCGCCCCTGCTTCACCTGTGCTCCCCCCGGCCCCGCGCCACCTGCGCCGGACCGCCGCGAAGACTAGCGGAAAGTCGCCACGCATTTCTTCCCCGCGGTCTGCACCCACTTCAAGATCAAGAGATTGATGTCGTAGCCGGGTGGGTGGTGCAGACCGTCGCTCCCGCCGAGGGTCGCTGCGCTCCACGTGCGTGATTGGTTGCGCTCCGGCCGGATCCGCTTCGCGGAACGGCCGGAGCGGACCGTCGTCGTTTCTACTCCGTGGCCAGGGCCACGACCGGGCTCACGCGGGCGGCTCGGCGGGCCGGGAGGACGCCGGCCAGGGCGGTGAGGATGACCAGGACCACGAAGACGGCGACCAGGCGGAAGCCGGGCAGGGTCAGCGGAGCGTTCTGGCCCAGGGCCGAGACGGCCAGCCAGGCGTAGGGCACGCCCAGCAGCAGGCCGAGCAGGGCGCCGAGCACGCCGTAGAGGCCCGACTCGGCGGTCAGCATCGCCCGCAGCCCGCCCCGGGAGAGCCCCAGGGCACGCAGCAGGCCCGACTCGCGGACCCGCTCGACCACCGACAAGGCCGTCGTGGTGCCGACCCCGACCACCGCGATGAGCACGGTCAGCCCGATCAGGCCGATCGCGATCAGCAGCAGCGTGCTCAGCGCGCTCTCGATCTCGTCGCGCTGGTCGGCCAGCACCGTGACACCGACGCCCGGCCCGGTCACCGTCTGTCGCAGCGCGGCGTCCGCGGCGTTGCGGGCCACGTCACCGGACCGCACGGCGTCGGCCAGCAGGCCGGAGTAGCCCGCCGGAGCGCCCAGCGTGGTCAGGTCCTGCGGCGTGAGCACCAGGCCTGAACCGAGCGGCGCCGAGTCGGGCAGGGTGGCCGCGACGGTCACCGGGACCGACCGCCGGCCGGCGGTGATCGTGGTGCGGTCGCCGACCTTCAGGTCGCTGACGTCGCCGGCGAAACCGGAGATGATCACCTGGCCGGGCCGGAGACCGTGCCAGGTGCCCTTCTTGACGTCCAGCTTGGCGATGCCGGGCACCGCGTCCATGGCCAGGTCGTTGGCCTCCAGCTTGGTCTCGCTCCCGGTCACGGTGACCGCGGCGATCTTGCGGTAGGGCACCACGTGGGTCAGTTCCCTGCGGGCCCGCACCTGGTCGGCCAGCTTCGGGTCGAGCGGGGTGTCGGCCGCGGTGACCTCGAAGTCGGCCGGGGCGCTGGACGCGGTCTCCCGCTCGAGCAGGGCCTGCACCGAGGAGGCGCCGACCAGCGACCCGGCGATCAGGGTGACGCCCAGCGCGACCACCACGGACACCGCCGCCGCCCGGCGAGGCGCTCCCCCGACCCCACCGACCGCGAGGCGGCCCAGCGGACCCAGCCGGCGCAGCGGCCAGCCCGCCGCGGCGAGCAGCGGCCGGACCAGCACCGGGCCGAGCGCGATCAGCGCCAGGAAGGCCAGCCCGCCCGAGGCGACCACCAGCATGAGCATGCTCTGCGGGTCGTAGTTCTTCTGGTCGGGCGTGGGGAGATTCATGATCACGTACGCGGCCACCAGCCCGGCGCCACCGGCCAGCAGCACCCCGATCACCGCACGCGGCCAGCCGATGCCCTTCCGGGCCGGCGACGTGCTCGCCGTACGCAGCGCCTCCAGCGGCGACACCTTGGAGGCCGAGACCGCCGGGGTCAGCACGGCGAGCACGGTGCCCACCACGGCCAGCGCGATCACGCCCAGCGCGGGCAGCACCGGGACACCCGGCGAGGCCAGGTCCGTCCCGAAGGCGCCGGCGATGACCGGCACCAGGTGACCGAGGCCGAGCGCGGCCAGCACGCCCACCACGCCGGTGGCCAGGCCGGTCATCGCCCCCTCGGCGATCAGCGCGCGGACCAGCGCGCCGCGGCCGGCGCCGACCGCGCGCAGCAGGGCGAGCTGCTTGGTGCGCTGGGCGAAGATGATCCGGAACGTGGACGCGGCGACCAGCCCGGCCGCGACCAGCGTGATCGCCACGAACATGGCCACCACCGAGAACACGTCGTCCACGTCGTCGGCCACCGCCCGGGCCTCGTCGAGGCGGACGTCGGCGCCCGAACGAACGCCCGCGCCCGCGCCGGCGATGGCCTCGGCCGCGCTCCGGACCGGCGCCTCCTGCCCCGGCGCGACGGCCAGCTCGACCACGGAGACCCGGTCGGCCCCGGTGAGCGCGCTGATCTGGGGCTGTGGCGCGTACGCCTGCTGCCCGTAGTCGTCCGGCACCGACACCACGCCGACCACCGTCAGCGACCGGGGCTTGCCCGGCCTGCCGTCCTCGTCGTAGGTGGTGGCCATCTGGAACGTGGTGCCGACCCGCAGACCCATCCGGTCGGCGGTCCTCGGCGTCACGGCCAGCTCACCGGTCCTGGCGGGATAGTGGCCCTCGGTCACCTTGACCGTGCTGAGCGGCCCGGACCCGGGGTCGGAGCTCAGGCTGAGGCCGCGGCCGTTCACCTCGCCGCCGGCGTCGACCCGGCCGACCGCCGCGGTCACGCCCGGCACCCGCGCCAGCCGGGCGAGCTGCTCGGTGGGCACCCCGTTGTCCTTGCCGGTGACCACGAGCGCCGCGGCCTCCGGGGTCTGGCTCAGGCCGTCCAGGATGCTGGCCCGGGTGATCTGCTGGGCCAGCACGGTCGCGTAGACCACGAACGACGCGACCAGCACGGCCATGCCGGTCAGCAGCAGCCGGGACGGGCGGCGGGCCGACTCGCCGAGCTGGGTGCGCAGGACGCCGCTCATCGGGCCGCCGCCAGGTCACGCAGGGCGGTGGCGATGGTGTCGGGACCCGGGCGGTCCAGGTCGCCGGCCACCCGGCCGTCGGCCAGCAGGACGACCCGGTCGGCGTACGCGGCGGCGCCCGGGTCGTGGGTGACCATGACGATCGTCTGACCCAGCTCACGCACCGAGTTCCGCAGGAAGAGCAGCACCTCGGCGCCGGAGCGGGAGTCCAGGTTGCCGGTCGGCTCGTCGGCGAACACGACCTCCGGCCGGGTGACCAGCGCCCGGGCCACCGCGACCCGCTGCTGCTGGCCGCCGGACAGCTCGGCCGGCCGGTGGTTCAGCCGGTCGGTGAGTCCCAGGGTGGTGGTGAGGTGGCTGAACAGGCCGCGCTCGGCCCGCCGCCCGGCCAGGTCCAGCGGCAGCATGATGTTCTGCTCGGCGGTCAGCTGGGGCAGCAGGTTGAACGACTGGAAGACGAACCCGATCCGCTCGCGTCGCACCCTGGTCAGCACCCGGTCGGGCTGGGTGGTCAGGTCGGTGCCGCCGAGCAGGGCCCGGCCCGAGGTGGCCTTGTCCAGGCCGGCCAGGCAGTGCATCAGGGTCGACTTGCCGGATCCGGACGGTCCCATGATCGCGGTGAACTGGGCGCGCTCGAAGCCCACGGTCACACCGTCCAGGGCGCGTACCGCGGTGTCGCCGGCGCCGTACACCTTGACCAGATCGACCGCGGACACCGCGGCCAGGGTGCCGGGCTCGCTCGCGAGGGTCGTCATCATCTGTCCTTATGGTGAGGATTGTTGTCGGGACACATGCTGTCGGCGAAGGCCGGGCGGTCACATCGGCTCACGGGCGGGATCCCGTCCGGGCGCGGATCTGTCTTTCGGCCGATGGGACCCGCCCGGCCAGGACATACGCTGGGTGACGATGACGAACCAGCCCAACCGCAACCTGCTCTTCCACGCGGGTCAGGCCGCCGTGCTCGTGGTGATGGCCGGGCTGGGCGCCATCGACCTGCTGACCGGATCGTCCGGGGCCGGTCCGGCGGTGCTCCTGGAGGTGCCGGCCGCGGTCCTCGCCGCCGCGGTCTGGCTGCCTCGGCACCAGCAGGGGTCGACCCGGCTGCCCAAGACCGCCCTGGCGCTGGCCGCCTTCTCGCTGCTGATCACCATCGTGATCGGCGCGGCCGGGCCGACCCAGGCCAGCTTCGGCACGGCCGAGTCGCTGGCCCTGCTCGGGGTGCTGTTCGTCGTCAGCCGCCGCGGCGACCCGGCCTGGTCGGTGATGGCGGTCATCGCCACCGTCATCGCGCTCGGGCTGATGCCGATCCGGGGCGGCTTCGAGTACCAGTTCGTCATCGCCGGCCTGATCCTCGCCCTGGCCGCCACGGTGGCGATCGGCGCCGGGGTCTATCTGCGGACGATCGACGCCAGCCGGCGCCGCGCGATGGACGCGGTCCGCGCCGAACAGCGCACCGAGTTCGCACGTGACCTGCACGACTTCATTGCCCACCACGTCACGGGCATCGTGGTGCAGGCCCAGGGGGCGCGGTTCATCGCCGAACAGGACCCGAAACGGGTCCTCCTGGCGCTGGAACAGATCGAGCAGGCCGGGGCCGAGACGATGGCCTCGATGCGGCGGATGGTCGGCGTGCTGCGCGACCCGCAGGCCCAGCCGGACGCGCCGCTGGCCCCGATCGCCGGGGTGCCCGAGCTGGCCCAGTTGGTGCAGCAGTTCACGGCGGCCGGTGGCCCGCTGGCCCGGCTGCACACCGACGGCGACCCGCACGGGCTGCCGGTCGAGGTGTCCACCTCGGCGTACCGGGTGGTGATGGAGGCCCTGACCAACATCCGGCAGCACGCCGACGGCGCCCGGGTGGTCGACGTCTGGATCCGGCGTACGCCCGACTGGCTGCTCGTCCGGGTGGCGAACGACGGCGCGCCGCCCCGCGCCGCCCTCCCCCGCGAACGGCCGGGGTACGGTCTCGTGGGGCTGACCGAACGGGTCCGGGCGGTCGGCGGCCGGATCACCGCCGGCCCCGGCATCGACGGCGGCTGGGTGGTCGACGCGGCCCTGCCGCTGACTCTGGAGGTGGGCCGGTGATCCGCGTGATCATCGCTGATGACCAGGCCATGGTCCGAACCGGATTCGGCATGATCATCGGGGCGCAACCCGACATGGAGGTGGCCGGCGAGGCCGCCGACGGCGTCGAGGCGGTGGCCCTGGCCCGCCGGATCAGGCCGGATGTCGCCCTGCTCGACATCCGGATGCCCAAGATGGACGGCCTCGAGGCGCTGCGGCTGCTGGCCGGTCCGGGCGTCGCCGAACCGGTCAAGGTGGTCGTGGTGACCACCTTCGACCTCGACGAGTACGTGCACACCGCCCTCCGCAACGGCGCCGCCGGCTTCCTGCTCAAGGACTCCGGCCCGGCCCTGCTCATCGAGGCGGTCCGGGCCGCCGTCTCCGGCGACGCGCTGATCAGCCCGTCCATCACGGTCCGCCTGCTCGAACACCTGAGCCCGCCCGCGCCGGCCGGCGACGACGGCGGCCTGTCCCCGCGCGAGCTGGACGTGGTCCGGCTGGCCGCCAAGGGCCTGACCAACGCCGAGATCGCCACCGAGCTGTTCATCTCGATCGGCACGGTCAAGACCCACCTGGGCAGCGTCCAGACCAAGCTGGGCGCCCGCAACCGGGTCGAGATCGCCGCCTGGGCCTGGGAACGCCGCCTGGTCGCATGAGCGCCGACGCCTACCTGGAGAAGCTGGCCGTCAGCGGTATGCCGCCGCTGCTCGGCGGGCGGCACGAGGGCCCCTTCCGGGCCGGCGTCGTGACCCGCGACCTCGGGCCGCTGCGCATGGTCGAGCTGGTCACGCCGGCCGGGGAGTGCTTCCGGCCGGCCCGCGCGGTCCGCGCGTCCGACGAGGCGCGGTGGCAGATCGACCTGATGATGCGCGGGCGGGTCCGCGTCGAGCACGGCCGGGACGACGTCGTGCTCGGCCCGGCCGACCTGGTGCTGATCGACCCGGCGCGCCCGGTCCGGTACGCCAGCACCGCCAGCACCCACGTGACCATGCTGGTGCCGCGGCACGCGCTGCGCGGCGCCGACCGCTTCGCCGGGGTACGAATCCCCGGCGACCGTGGCCCCGCCGCGCTGGTGGCGTCGCTCGCCCGCGACATGACACGCGGCTTCAGCGGGTTCCGCGCCGACGAGGAGGAACGGTCGGCCGCCGCGGTGATCGAGCTGATCTCGGTGGCCCTCGGCTCCTCCCAGGCCGCCCCCTCGTCCGACCCGGTCCTGCGCGACCGGATCCGCGGCTACGTCGAGGCGCGGCTGGCCGACCGCGACCTCACCCCGGCCAAGGTGGCCGCGGCGCATCACCTCTCCGTACGCCGCCTGCACAAGCTCTTCGAGGACGAGCCGCTCACGGTGGCCGCCCTGATCCGCCGGCGCCGCCTCGACCGGTGCCACGCCGACCTGGCCGGCGGCGGGCGCACGGTCGCCTCGGTGGCGGCACGCTGGGGCTTCGCCGACGCGGCCCACTTCAGCCGGCTGTTCAAGGCCACCTTCGGCTACACGGCGGCGGCGCTGATGTCCAGCAGCCGTGCACGCATGGTCAAGGCGCCGCCCGCTGATCCCGGCCACGATGGCGGCCATGGATCAGTCGATCGAGACGATGAGCGCCATCCCGGCCCGGATGTGCGAGGCGTGGAACCGCGGTGACGCCGCCGGCTTCTACGCCGACTTCGCGGCGGACGCCGAGCTGGTGGAGTTCGAGGGAACCATCCAGAAGGGACGCGACACGCTGGTCGCCTTCCAGCAGCCCGCCTTCGACACCATGCTGAAGGGCTCGAGCCTGGTCGACAGCGACGTGCCCTTCGCCCGCATCGTGGCGCCCGGCGCCGGCGTCGTGCACCACCGCTTCGGCGTCCTGATGCCGGGCGCCCCCGCTCCGGCCCGCCTGATGCAACTCCTCGCCGTGGTGTGGCAGAACTCCCGCTGGGAGGTCGCCACCCTCCAGAACGCCCGCGTGGTCCCCCTCGCCGCCCTGCCCGCCCTGGAGTCCATCACCTAGCCATCCCGTCCCGCCCGACCACCGTACCGGGCAGTGGTAGATCAGCACGGCATCGCGGCCCCGAACACCGTCCGGACCTACCACCCCCCACGAACGGCGGTAGGGGAACACGGTGTTGCGGCCCGGGAAGCCGTCCGGGCCTACCACTGTCGGGCGGGTCAGTCGCTGGTGAGGTCGCGGAAGAGGGCCAGGGCCGCGCCGGCCAGGGCCACCACGGCCCAGCCGAGGAAGAACAGGCGGCCGAAGCCGACGCCCCGGGCCGCGTCCAGGTAGGAGGAGATCGGGAGCGGCCAGCGCATCTGGCCGGCCAGGCCCTCGATCAGCACGAACCAGACGCCGAAGCCGTAGAAGATCCAGGAGGAGCGGCGGACGATGGCCGCGGTGGCGGCGCCGAAGACCGCCATGATGGGTACGACCAGCAGGGTGCGCTCGTACATCTTCTGGGACAGGTCGTCCTCGAAATAGACCGGGATCCCGGTGACCGCCGCGAAGATCAGGGTGACGCCGACCGTGGTGAGGACCAGGGCGAGCAGCACCGGGAGGCGCTTGGGCTGGGCCAGGTAGAGCAGGGCGGCCGTCCGGTGCTGGTAGTGCTGGGCCACCGTGAGGACCGAGATGCCGAACGTGCCGATGCCCACGAACAGCGCCCACCAGTACGGCTCGAGGATGCCGAACGAGGCGGCCAGCACGGCGAACAGCACGATGGACAGCCAGCTCGACCGGATCGTCACCATCCGGTAGAGCTGGCTGCGGACCAGGGCGGTCATCGGGCGCCGGCCAGGTCGAGGAAGATCTGTTCCAGGTGCGGCGTCTCGACCGTCAGCTCGTACAGCGGAATGCCCTCGGCGAAGGCGATCTCCCCGGCCTCCCTGGCTTCCAGGCCGACCACCTCCAGGGTCTCCTCGACCGCGGTGACCGACGCGCCGGCGCCTTCGAACACCTGCCCCAGCCGGGACGGGTCGGCGCCCTGCACGCGCAGCCGCTGGGTGGCCAGGCCGTACAGCTCGGTGAGCGGCATCGCCTCCCGCAGTCGCCCGTCCGCGATGATCACCACGTCGTCGATCAGCTGGGCCAGCTCGGCCAGCAGGTGGCTGGAGATGAGCACGGTGCCGCCGGCGTCGGCGTGGTCGCGCAACAGGTCGCGCAGCCAGGCCATCCCGGACGGGTCGAGGCCGTTGGCCGGTTCGTCGAAGACGAGTACGTCGGGCTCGCCCAGCAACGCGGTCGCGACGGCCAGCCGCTGCCGCATGCCCAGCGAGTAGTCGCCGGTGCGGCGGTGGGCGTCGTCGGCCAGGCCCACCAGCTCGAGCAGCCGGTCGACCCGGTCCTTCCCGGCGCCGGCCAGGATCGCCTGCGACACCAGGTGGGCCCGCCCGCTCTGCCCGGGATGGCTGAGGCCCTGTTCGAGCACGGCGCCGACCCGCCGCAGCGGCTGAGGCAGCTCGGTGAACGGCTTGCCGTCGATCAGCGCCTCGCCGGCGGTCGGCCGGGTCAGCCCGAGCAGCATGCGCAGCGTGGTGCTCTTGCCCGAGCCGTTGAGGCCGAGGAAGCCGGTCACCCGCCCCGGTCGCGCGCTGAACGAGAGGCCGTCAACTGCCCGGACCTTGCCGTACGTCTTCGTGAGCTCGATCGTCTCGATCATCGACGCGCATCTTAGGCCGAGTTTCACAACCCGGCTACGCCGCACTGGCCGGGTTGTGAAACCCGGCCTACAGGGTGAACCAGTAGCGGCGGGTGGGACCCAGGCGGCCGTCGCGGATGTCCTCGAAGACGCCGCCGGCGCGTTCGATGACCCGGCGGGAGGCGTCGTTGGTGACGTGGCAGGTCACCAGCGCGCGGGTCAGGCCGAGGTCACGGGCCTTGCCGAGGACCTCGCGCAGGGCCCAGCCGGCCAGGCCGCGGCCGCGGGCTGACGGGCGTACCCCATAACCGATGTTTCCGCCCTGCTCGAGCAGGAAGTCGTTGAGCTCGCGGCGCAGCGAGATGCCGCCCAGCACGGTGTCGCCATCGGTGATCCACCAGTAGGTGGTGTTCACCCGGCCGGGCTCGGGCTCGATGTCGGGGTTGTCCTCGTCGTGCAGGCGCTGGACGAAGCGCGCGAAGCCCTCGGGCGAGTCGACGTCGTCGAAGTCGCGGAGGCCGGCGCCGTCCTGGTGCACGCCGCGGCCCCAGTCGTCACGGGCGTCCAGCCAGGACTTGTGCAAGTCGGTGGTGGGGGATGTCAACTCGGGCATCCGGCTATTGTCCGGCCGCCAAGGTCAGAAGTCGCTGGATTTGCGCCTGGCGGGTGGTGGTGGTCCGGGTGGCCAGGTCGACCGCGGGGCGGTAGGCGCCGCCCTTGGCCTCCATCCGGGCCGTCTCCATGCCGTTGTGCAGGTGGCCGAGCAGCAGCGCGGTGGCCGTCTGGTCGAAGGCGCCGGTGGCCGCCCGGAGGTCGTCGACGTCCTGCGGCCGCAAGGCGTGCAGGGCGCCGTGCCCGGCGTGGATCGACTCGTTCGGGTCGGCCTCGGCGGGCCGGTCCCACTCGGCGAGCCAGCCGGCCAGCGTGGTGTTCTCGGCCGTCCACTGCCCGCGCAGCTCGGTGGCGACGGCCTTGAGCTCGGGCGACCTCCCCCGCTCGACGGCCAGGTCGAGCACCGGCAGGCCCTGCCGGATGTGCTCGACGGTCATCTGGGCGTACATCACGTCGGTGGCGTTCGCCTCTTGCGGGCCGCCGGTGTCCGAGTCGCCGCCGCAGCCGGCCACGACGAGCGTCAGCAGGAGGACGAGAAGGGCGTGGGCCCCGCCGCGGCGGAGCCCACACTTCGTCAGATCCGTTCCCACAGCGCCGGGACGTTCGGCGGTTCCCAGCCGGCGAGCGCGGTGTGCGCCTGCCGGCAGCGGTAGCTCAGACCGCCGTAGGTGACCGTGCTGCCCGTCGAGTACGCCGTGCCCGCGGCCCAGGTGCCACCGGCCGGCGGCGGGTTGGACGGGGGCGGGTTGGACGGCGGCGGGTTCGACGGGGGCGGGTTGCTCGGCGGCGGGGTGCTGCCGCCACCGATCTGCAGGTCCACACAGGAGTAGAACGCGTTCACCGTGTCGGCGATGTTCCACCGGGCCAGCAGCCGCTGGCGGCCGCTGAAGTTGCCCAGGCTGACCGTGTGGGTCTTGGTCGCGCCGGGCTGCGCGCCACCGTCGTTGAAGGACGCCAGCAGCGTGTTGCCGATGAAGTACTCCCACGTGCTGGTGGAGTGCCGGGCGGTCAGCGTCCAGGTGAACGTGACCGAGCTGCCGACCGAGGTCGCCGGCCAGCCCTTGCTCTCGTCGTTCAGCACCGCGAACCGGGCGCCGCCGCCGTTGCACTGCATCGAGCCCTTGGGCGCCTCGACGCTCTGCGGCTCGTAGATGATGTCGCCGCAGTTGCCCGGATTGCCGCGGACGCAGTTGGCCTGGCGGCTGGGCGGGGTGGAGATGTAGCCGTGGGCCAGCGCGGCCGGCACCGCGACGAACATCGACGTGACGACGGCGGTCAGGGTGAGGATCGGTAGGGCTATGCGGCGCCTCACTCGTCGGGTCATGGAGTGCTCCTCTGCTGGGGGACGGCGGGCCGGGGGTGTCGTTCAGGGGGCCGCCCGGCCCGCCGGGACGGGGGCCTTCACTCGCCTTGTCCGCCCAACATAAGTTAAAGAGTGTTAACAGTAAATAGACACAGTGAAGTTTTTCTATCTATGCAGCACTAGACCGCTTTGGCTATGCAGATCCGGGCGCTCAGGCGAGCGCCGGCCTCATAGAACATGTACTGCGTGCCGCCGTCGGTGCCGAAGGACGGGGCGGCCGCGCGGCCGTTGTCACCGGCGACCGGCGAATAGAAGACGCCGAGGTGGTTCTGCCGGTCGAAGGCCGCGCCGACCTCGGTGACACGCATCTTCCCGTCGTTGCCGTGATAGGCCACATAGGTCAGACCGCCGCGCTTCACCAGATGCGGGCCGGAGATGTCGGTCAGGCCGTCCGGCTCCGGGTCGATCAGCGCCGTGGGATGGAACTGCCACTGGTCCCAGCCGTTGGGCGACCAGCCGTAGAACAGCCGCCGCCGCCCCGACACCACGCCCATGAAGATCATCACGTAGCGGTTGCCGCGGCCGGGCAGGACATGCTCGAAGACCCGCGCGTACGAGGTCTCGGTGGTGTTCGGCACCAGGCGGGTGCTGAGGATCGGCGTCTCGTCGGTGAAGGTCACGCCGCCGGTGGACCGGGCGACCCGGGTGGTGAAGTTCTCGCCGTGGAAATAGCAGTAGAACTGCCGGGTGGGGGCGTCCCAGATGACGTGCGGCGAGGACACGTGGCTCACCGTGGCCCCGCCGGGCAGCACGTTGTCGATCAGCGGGTTGGCGGTGTGCTCGGTGAACGGTCCGTCGAGCGAGTCGGCGAAGGCCACGCAGATGCCGCCGGGCTTCTCGTGCGGCGCGTAGTAGAGGTGGTAGCGGGCGCGCGGGTTGGCGAGTTTGTCGTACACGCCGCGGATGCACGGAAAGATGAACTCGCCGGTCGGGTTGTAGCGCAACGGCATGCGCAGCGCGTCACGCAGGTAGCGGTAGGTGGGCATGCCGCCGGGAAGCGCGGCCGTCGCCGGTGTTCCGATCGCGGTGGCGCCGGCCGAGGCGAGGCCGGCCACCAGCAGGGAGCGTCGTCTCATGACCAGGGACGGTAGGTGTTAATAAGTTGGTAATACCAGGGACTCATACGTATTATCACGCGGACCAACCCGGCGGGAGCTTCGGCTGGCCATGTCCATCTCACGCGCCACGTCGCTGGCCCGGTCGTGCGCCGCCGTCACCGGCGGGACCGTGATCCTGCACGGGTCGCTGGCCCTCGGCGGGTACCGGCCCGGCCGCAGCGACATCGACCTGCTGCTGATCACGTCGTCCCCGCTGCCGTCCGACGCGGTGCCGCGGCTCCTCTCGATCGCGTCGGGCGCCCCGCTCGACCTGCATGTGGTTTCGGCCGCGGTGGTCGCTCGTCCGACATCGGCGCCGGGGGTTCTGCTGTACGCCGGGCACGGTGACGTGGCGGTGGACGTACCGTCGGATCCTGATTTTGTCGTGGAACTGTCGGTGGCCAGGGCGCATGGTGTCACGCTGGTCGGGTCCGATCCGCCCGACGCGGTGATCGGCCCGGTCCCGGCGTCATGGGTCGTCGACCGCGGGCGCTACTGGCTGACCCGGTGGCGGGAGCTCACCGACGACGTCGAGCACGCCCGGTTCATGGTGCTGACGGCCTGCCGGATGTGGCGCTTCGCGGTGGAGGGGGCGCACTCCCCCAAGGCGGAGGCCGGGCGGTGGGCGCTGGAGCGGGACCCGTCACTCGTCGCCATCACGGCCGCGCTGGCCGACGCGCCGATCCCCCCGCCGGAGATCAGCCGCGTACTGAACGCAGCACTTCATCGGTCGTGAGCACGTCACCGAACCGCGGCAGCGTCGTGGTCAGCGCGTGCTCGTGCTCGGCGGCCGTGACGCCGCTCATCGCGTCCGAGGCGAACACCACGCCGAACCCGTGATCGGCGGCCGCCCGCGCGGTCGACTCGACGCCCATCGTGGTGGCCAGGCCCGCCATGATGACCGTGGTGACGCCGCGCTCGGTCAGACGCTCGGCCAGTCCGGTGCCGTAGAAGGCGCCGATGGTCCGCTTCACCACGACCACGTCACCGTCCCGCGGCCGCATCTCGGGCACGAAACCGCTGCCCGGCGGCTGGGTGGCGACGTTGGGGCGCTCGACGCGAACCAGAACCACCGTCCCGCCGGCACGTCGCACCGCGGCGGCGATCGCGGCCGACCGCGCGACTACGTCAGCGCCCCGATGCGGCCCCATGTCCTGCTCCACGAGGCGTGGCATCAGATCCACCACGATCAGCGCGGTCGTCACGGTGGCCCATGCTAGCGGGGTGGCGGCTCCTCGGTCGGCGGGCTTTCGGGGCAAGGCGCTCGTCAGGGCCGATGGGCCAGGAAGACCATGCGGTGGGTACGCACGACCAGGTCGTCGCGGTCCGGGAGGGACGCGGCCACCTGCTCCAGCGTCGTCAGGTCGGCGGGGGAGAGCCGTTCGGCCAGCCCCTGACGCATGCGCTCCAGGGAGACCTGGGCGTAGCGGCCCCCGGCCGGCGGCAGCGGCGGCTCCAGCGCGATGTCGAAGCGGCGTTCCTCGACCGGGTCGAAGCCGGCCGCCTTCAGGCGGGCCGCCCAGTCCTCGTGCATGTGCAGGCCGGCCTCGTCGCGCATGGCCGCCATCACCTGGTGGGCGCGTCGCTCCACATCGGCCTCCGGCCCGTCCGGCAGGAACAGCGGGAACGCGGTCAGCTCGCTGACCGCGAACAACCCGCCCGGCCGCAGCAGGCCGAACGCCCCGGTCAGCGCGGCCGCCGGGTCGGCCATGTGGTGCATCGAGGCCGAGGCCCAGACCAGGTCGGCCGGCCCGAGATCGGGCCAGGGCTGGTCGAGGTCGGCCCGGACCGTGCGGATCCGATCGGCCAGCCCCGCGGCCGAAGCCTTGCGCCGCAGGTGATCGAGCATCTCGTCGTCGACGTCGACCGCGGTGATCGTGGCCCCCGGCAGCGCACGGGCCAGGGCCAGCGAGCCGACCCCGGTGCCGGCGCCCAGATCGACGACGTGCGGCCGGTCGGCCGCCACACCGCCGACCCAGTCGAAGACCGTGCGGTGGTAGTCGGACAGAACCTCGGCGTCGAGGTCGAGCAGTTCGGCGAAGTGGGAGTGAGCCATGCCGTCGACCGTACCCATGCTTTGCGTCTGACGCGTACCATCTTGCGTATGAAGCAAGACGCCGAGCTGGAAGACCTGGTCCGCCAGCGCATCCGGGGCCTGCGCCTGGCCCGGGGCTGGTCCCTCGACGAGATGGCCGCCCGCTGCCACCTCAGCCCCTCCACCCTCAGCCGCATCGAGACCGGCCACCGCCGCATCGCCCTCGACCAGCTGACCGCGATCGCCCGGTCGCTCGACACCACGCTCGACGCCCTGGTCGAGTCCGGCTCCGACGACGACGTGGTGATCCGCCCCTACAAGGACGACGCCCGGGGCATGACCACCTGGCTGCTGTCGCGCGAGGGCGCCGCCATGACCGTGGCCAAGCTGCGCATCACCCGGCCCGCGCCGTCAGAGCTGCGGGTGCACCCCGGCCGCGACTGGCTCACGGTCCTCGCCGGCACGGTCGTGCTCCGCCTGGGCGAGCGCACAATCCACGTCCGCACCGGCGAGGCGGCCGAGTTCAGCACCATGGTCCCGCACGCCTTCGGCGCCACCCCCGACGCCCCGGCCGAGATCCTCTGCATCCTCGACCACGCCGGCGAACGCTCCCACCTCGCCGAGCCGGAAGGCCACATCCACGCCCACGGCGCCCGCGTCCCCAAGGTTTAGAGCAAGCCCACCGGGAACAACCCGGCGGCCGCACGCGGAGGTCTCGCCCCACCCAGGCCACGCCGGGCCACGGGGCGATGAAGCGCGCGTACCCCATCAAAGGGTTTGGTTGTCGTTCCGATACTTCCGGAACATCGACCTGACCTGCCTTCCCGCCGCGCGGCTCTCCCACAGCACGAAGTGCAGCGTGGGGCCGTTCCGAAACTTCCGGCGGCTGCCGAGAAAACAGGCATTGACGGCGATCGAAGTGCGCATCACGATGAAGTCAGGTTCCGTGGCGGCTTCCACCGGTCGGCCCACGGCCACACTTCGACGACAAGGAGCACCTCCATGCCCCACCCGGTCCGCGCCGGCGCGCTCGTCCTCAGCGTCGCCGCCTCCCTCCTCGCCGTGGCGCCGCCGGCCGCGCAGGCGACCACCACCCTCGCCGCCTGCCAGAACGGCTACGTCGGCCTGACCTTCGACGACGGCCCCAACCCCGGTAACACCAGCACGCTGCTGACGACGCTGCGCAACAACAACGTGCGGGCGACGTTGTTCAACACCGGCCAGAACGCCGCCGCCAACCCGGGGCTGGTCGCGGCCGAGGCCGGCGCCGGCATGTGGATCGCCAACCACAGCTACACCCACCCGCACATGCTGACGCTGTCCCAGGCGCAGATGTCGTCGGAGCTGTCCCGCACCCAGTCGGCCATCCAGAACGCCGGCGGCGGCACCCCGCGCCTGTTCCGGCCGCCGTACGGCGAGACGAACGCGACGCTGCAGTCCGCCGCTTCGGCGCTGGGTCTGCGCACCGTCACCTGGGACGTCGACTCGCAGGACTGGAACGGCGCCAGCACCGCGCAGATCGTCCAGGCCGCGAGCCGGCTCACCAACGGCCAGCTCATCCTGATGCACGACCAGTACGCCACCACGATCGCCGCGATACCGCAGATCGTCTCCGGCCTGAACAGCCGCGGCCTCTGCGCCGGCATGATCTCCCCGTCGACCGGCCGTGCCGTGGCCCCCGACTCGACGACGCCGCCGCCCGGCGGTGGATCCTGCTCGGCCACCTACGCCGAGGGCACCAAGTGGTCGGACCGCTTCAACGGCCAGGTGACGGTCAGCGGCGCCACCAACTGGACCGTCACGGTCACCCTGCACTCACCGCAACGCGTCCTCGCCACCTGGAACGCGGCCGTCACCTACGACAGCACCGGTCTGATCATGACCGCCCGCCCCAACGGCAGCGGCAACGTCTTCGGGTTCACCGTCCAGCACAACGGGAACTGGTCGTGGCCCAACCTCAACTGCGTTTGATCGGGTACGGCCACAGCAGAGCCCTGTGACCCGGCCCGGGCCGCGCGCGGCGAGACCTCCGCGCGCGGCCGCCGGGTTGTTCCCGCCGGGTCACTCCGTCCGCATCCGCCACGCGTCGGTGACCAGTTCGGTCAGCCGCTCCGCGTCCAGCCGGTCCAGCCGCACCATGACCAGCGGCAGCCCGTCATACCCCGGCGTCGTGAAGAAGAGGTCGGGCTCGCCGAGCACCAGAGCCTGCTTCTCGGCCTCGTCCCCCACGAAGAGAACCGCGACATCGGTGCGGATGACCCGGGGCTTCCCGGGCAGCCGCTCCGGGTAGGACCACACGAACCCCCGGTTGTGCACCCGGAAGTCGAACCCGTCGCTGTCGATCTCCACCACATCCGGCAGCCCGAGAGCCACCCGCCGCACATCCCCGGCATCCGACACCCGAACACCATGCCACGCCCCTCCGCCACCGGGTCCCGCGGATCAGCCCATGGCGGAACCTGCCCCTCGCCTCGCGGCCGCTTGCTACCTTTCGCCGCTTGCCACCTTTCGCCGCCCGCCTTCTCCCGTTCAGAGCCGCCGATACTGGCCCCCGCCCGCGGTGGGACCCGAAATCGCGACCGAAACACCGGCCAAAACCCAGACCCGGGCTCGGAAGTCATCCTTCATCGCGGCAGAACAGTGCGCCTATTGGGGGCGCTACATGTAACTACTGCTGACAACCAGGATTCAGTGCTGGAAACGACGGCCGGCAGCTTGAGGATGCTGGCAGCGGCCGCGAGCACCGAGTGGACCCATGTTCGGACGTGGCGTCACCGTGCCGACGCCAACCGCGTCGGTGGATCGAGGCCAAGCCACTCCGCCGCGTCGACGTCGAGGTTCAGCACCATTCGCTGTGCGAGGATCTCAACGATGGCTCGGCGGCCCCGCCATTTGTGTTCAACCTCGTACGACGGGGCCGGTGGTGGAGGCGGCGTCTGCCATGACGCCGGACGGATTGGGGAGCGACCATGAACGTCACCGTTGTTGGTTCTGGCAACGGAGGCATGGCTGTCGCCTTCGACTGGGCTCAGCATGGCCACCGGGTCTCGCTGTACTCCCGAGCCTCACACGCTCACGAAAACATTGAGGCAGTTCGGGTCAAGGGCGGCATCAACAGCCAGGGACGGCTGGAGGGCTTCGCCCCGGTTGCGTACTCCGGTACGGACATCGCAGCCGCCATGGAGGGCGCCGAGA
>NZ_JBFBAA010000010.1:266377-293535 GCF_040682035.1 Actinoplanes sp. NPDC051470 | reverse complement strand
CCCGGGACTCACCACCTTGCGGCGTGGACCACACAGCAACGATCTCGGCCAGGTTGGAAGCAGCCACAGCAGCCGGGATCCCGGCGAGGCCCGTCTCTGACGGAGGGGCGGTCAGGGGCGTGGGGCCACGCGGATGATGCCCCAGACACCGCCCTCGACGGCCCAGCGGAAGGCGCCCGAACGGTAGGCGTGGTCACCGGCCGAGCCGGCCCTCATCTCGAGCGTGCGGGCGTACCCCGTGGTCAAACCGGACAGAGCCGCCTCGACCGGGCCGTCCGGCACCCAGGGCGCGGCCGGCCAGGACATGCCGTGCACCGTGAAGCTGTGGTTGCGGGGCTTGTCGGCGGCCCCGAGCAGGCGGAGCCACAGCCGGTCGCCGACCCGGGCCGGCCAGATCGGGGTGGGCGGGGTGTCGCGGCTCAGCACGTCGCGCGGGTGCGCCAGGGCCGTGCCGTAGTTGATGCCCTTCTGGCCGGCGTCCTCCGGGTCGTCGCCAGGTTCCACGTCGGGCACAGCCATCGTCGGGTTGCCGGCCACGAAGTGCCGCAGGCCGTCCTGCACCAGCAGCACCTGCTCGTTGGCCACCCGCTCACCGGATGAGCCGACCAGCACCACCTGGGCGCCGGTCCACTGCTCGCGCCCGGTCTCGGACGACACCGGTGTCACGCCGGTCGGCTCCACCACCAGCGCGCCGACCAGGCCGTGGTGCCGGTGGTTGCGCACGTCGGCCATGTCCTGCAGGTAGCAGACCTGGCCCTCGAGCCGGGGGTCGGCGAACCACCAGTACTCCCGCCAGTTCTGCCTGTCGTCGTGCCCGGCCGAGGCGTGCCCGTGCTTGTCCCCGGCGAGTAGGTCCAGGGCCGGCACCGTGCTGTCGTGGTTGCGCCCGACGAACGCCCCGTCGTCACTGACCACGTCGTACCGCAGCAGCGACGGATGCAGCGAGACCCGCGAGGACAGCGTCCGCTCGTCGTCCAGCGGCAGCGGCACCACCACCGGCTCGACGCCGAACGGCGGCAGCAGCGGATCGGTGGCGTCGGCCAGGTCGTTGATCAGCGTGACCCGGATCCACTCACCCGGCCGGGCCCTCAGAACCAGGGGCTCCTGGGTACGCGAGACTCCGTACGCCACGCGGCGCAGCCGATCGTCGTCATCGCGCTCCTCGACGAAGCCGTCGGCGGGGGAGAAGATCAACCCCCAGGGATCGGTCAGCGTACGGCCGTCGTAGAAGATCTCGCGCCGCCGGGCACTGACCACATAGTCCCGATCGGGCCGGGCCGGCCGTGGCGGCAGCGGCGCGGGGTCGAGGCCCGGCCGCCCGGGCAGGGGAGGCAGTTCCAGCAACGCCGAAGGGCTCGGCAATTGTGAACGGACGAGACCCCAGCATCCGAGCCACAGATCGTCCATGGCGGCGAAGTGCCACAGGTGATCACCCAGGCCGTACGCGTCCAGATCCAGCGTGAACGCCTCCGAGATGCCGATCGTCTGCTGGTTGACCAGGGCAGAACGGTCGTTCTTCCACTCGCGCGGCCAGCGCAGCCCGTGCGTCACGAAGCTGTGCTGCTCCTCGTGCGAGCCCTGGATGAGCCGGATCCGCAGCCGGTCGCCCGGATAGGTCCGAATGATCTCGGTTTCCGGGTCGCCCTTCTCCGGAGATGTGGAAGCGAACCACTGCGACGGGTCGTCACCCCGGAACGTCAACGGCGAACACCGGTAGTTGACCGCCATGACACCGGGGTCGTCGTCCCCGCCGAGCTCGCCCGGCGGATTCAACGGCGCCCCGGACGCGTCGACCAGCGGCACGAAGTCGCCGACCGCGATGCCGGCCTCGCGATAGGCGGGAAGCCCGGACGACAGCGGCGGCAGCACCACGGCCTGCGGCCCCGACCACGCGAGCGTCTCCTGATCGGGGAGCAGCCACCGCGACCCGAACGGCTCGGCGATCAGCGCCGCGAACAGCCCGTGTTTCTGCCGGTAGTTGGCCAGCAGGTGGTCGTGGAAGAAGCACGGCCCGAACTCCTCGTCCACCACCCACCGGTGCAGGCCCACGTTGACCGGCAACTCGTCCGGCCCGGAGGCGACCGTGTCGACGGCGGACGGGCAGGACGCGCCGGACAGGTAGTTGAACCCGGTCGACGACCCGTCCGCGACGAGCACGTCGAATTTCACCAGGTGTACGTGCAGCCCGCACTCGGCCGGCGGTACGGGCAGGTCGAATCCGTCGGCGGGCGCGCTGTCCAGGTTGTTGAACATCCGCCACTCGACGATGTCGCCGTGGTTCGCCCGTGGGAAGAACGGCTCGATCCGGTCGGCGGGCGGGTCGAACTCGACGCCGTCCACGGTCACCCGCCGGATCTGGTAGTGGTGCCCGCGCGGATCGGTCCAGCCCCGCGAGTTGTAGACCACCGGGTCGGCGTCCACCACCACGTCGTAGCTGATCACCCGCGGCGCCGGCTGGCCGGCCGCCGCGTTCCACTCGGCCGCGTCCCCGTCGAGGTCCACGAAGACCGCCCCGGGCCGGGGGTCGGCCACCACGCCGGGGGGAAAGGCGCCCGCCTCGAGCTCGGAGTGCGGCGGCATCCCGAGCAGCCGTCGCCGCCCGACGGCCAGCGAAGGGATCACGGCCGGCGGCGGGGGAGACTTCTGCGGGAACGCGGCGTCCATGAACCACGGAAAACCGGGGAGCTCCGGGGTACGGGGAAGAGGCGCCCGCCCCGGCAACGGCTCCAGCGGATGCACCGGCGTCCCGTCCGGGTAGGCCGGCACGCTCCCGTCGACCAGCCGGTCGAAGCTGCGCCAGAGCCCCCACATCCCGTGGTGGAAGTGCGGGTAGAGGTGGCAGTGCCAGATCACGTCGCCGGGCGCCTTCTGCCGGCTGCCCGACCCGTACAGCGGATCCAGCGTGATCCCGGTCTGCGGTCCGATCGTGATCGAGTCGACCAGCTGCGAGTCCGGGTCGGCCGCGATCTGCCGCCACTGATGCACGTGCAGGTGGTAGACGTGGGTCTCCTTGACCCCGGCGTGCAGGACGCGCACCCGGGCCGGGTCGCCCTTGTAGGCCCGGAAGATCGGCGTCACCGGGTCGCCGAAGAGCCACGAGCTGTGGTGCTGCTCCTCGCCGGCCACCCGCTCGAGGAACTCGCCGTCGCTGTTCCGGGCGACCAGGAACACCTCGGTCAGGTCGTCGTCGATGACCATCGTCATGGCGTGCTGGTCGATCTGGCCGGGCGTCGGCAGCGGCCGGTCGGCGGACTGTTCGACGAGCCGGCGCATCCGGTGCGGCAGCCGGTTCGGCATCGGCTCGGCCCGCAGCGACAGCGGCATCACGTCGTGCTCGCCGGCGACGTGCAGCCCGCTGTGCACCGACGGCTCGTCGTGCATGAACACGGTGAACTCGCGGTGGCTGTGCGCGGTGCCACTGTGGAAGTCCACGAACGGCACGTCGGGGCGGTCGTCCGGGACGATGATGTCCACGTACGCGCCGTCCGCGAACGCCGTGCCGGTGAGGTTCTCGCCGGTCTCCGGGTCGCGCCAGGTCGCGCCGGCCGGCTCGACCAGGAACGCGCCGAACAGGCCGTGGCTGTTGGTGCCGCGCTCGTCGCCCCGGACGTCGCCGAGGTCATTGATCACGTACGCGCCCTCGTGCGTGGCCGTCCAGTGGTAGGTGTGGCGCCCTTGGAACGGCACCAGCGACGAGATGTTGCGTCCCACCTCGGCGCCGTCGTCGATCTGGATGTCGTTGAGCACGTCGCCCTGCACGTGCAGGCCGACCTGACGGTCACGGATCTGGTTCTCGAAGCGCACCTCGACGCTCTGCCCGCGCGCGGCCCGCAGCACCAGCGGCCGGGCCAGGGGGAGCGGTCGCAGCGGGTTGAACCGGTCGTAGGCCGGCGTGTCCGCGCCCAGACCGGTCACGTCCGTTCTGTGATCGTTGAGGATCAGCCGCCGCACCCGGGCGGGGGAGAGGCCGGTGTCGCGAGCCAGCGCCCGCAGCGTGGTCTCGTCGTCCACCTCGAGCTTGGCCAGCCGCTCGGCGATCGCGGCCCGCGCGGCCGACAATGCGTCGGAATAGAGAACAACCCAGGCCGCCCGGGTCGCGGCGTCCGGTGGCAGGGTCCGTACGGCACCGTCGGTGAGCAGGTCGAGCGCGGCGAGGAGTTCGTCCACAGTGGCCCGCAGGTTCTGCTCGCGCGCCGAGAGCGGGAAAGAACGTTCGTTCTCGCTCTCGAGGCCGGTCTCGACCGGCGCCGTCACGCCATAGTCGAGCAGCGGGTCACCGGGCTCGAGCTTGGCCCGCATCAGCTCATAGCGCCGTAATCCGTCGACCACGAGCTGCGTCCACTGGGCGCGCTCGTGGGTGCGGGGCAGGAACTGGTCGTCGTCCTCCCAGCGCGCCCGCGCGAAGTCGAGCAGCGGCTGGTAGGCGCGCAGCACGAAGAGAAGGCCGCTGGGGTCGTGGTCGCCGTCGATCGTGTAGACGACCGGAAACTCGCACGCGACCACGTCGTAGGTGAGGTCAGCCATCAGGAAGGCTCCTAGGTGAAGAGGGCGTCCACGCCGAGCAGCAGCGAGACGCCGAGGATGAGGGCGGCCGCGCCCACCGGGCGGACCAGGGCGCGGCCCCACCGGGTGAGTCGTTCGGCGGCCATCAGAAGAGTGAGTACGGCCATCGCCCCGAGGCCGGCCGCGCCGGTGAGCAGCCCGACCGCCATCAGCGCCCAGCAGCAGCCGATGCACGACGCCGCGTAGACGACCGCGATCGCCGCGCTGCCTCTCAGGGGTTCGCCACGCCAGTGGGTCATGGCGATCCCGCGCGGCGTCCGGCAGGCGGTCAGGCAGGCGTCCTTCCACGGCGTGAACTGCCACGCCCCGGCCAGCACCAGCCCCGCCCCGAGCAGCGTCTGCTCATGCGGCAGCCGGAAGACGAGGGCGCCGAGCAGGTCGGTGCCGGCCGTGAGGACGATCCCGGTCACACCCCAGGCCGCGACAAAGATCAAGATCGCGATCCCGGTGTACGCCGCGGAGGACGTGAGCCCGAGGACGACGCGGAACAGCGGCAACGCCGGCGGCAGCATCATCGCCACCACCATGATCAGCCAGCCGCCGAGCGACGTGTGCCCGTGGTGATGGCCGCCGGGCTGACCGAGCGTCATCGCCACCCAGGCCACCACGCCCAGAGTGACGACGACACCGGTCACCCGATCCCAGCGTGGTGCGTATAGGTGCGCAGAGCTGCTCTGCGCACCTATAGGCAACAGTGGACGGGTCATCGCCGTGAACGGGGCGGGAGCGGGTCCGCGTACCGGAACCGCCCTCGCATCGCGGAGCGCCCGGCCACGTCCAGATACCCGCCCGCGAGCGCCGGCACCCGCACGGCCAGCCGCTCGGTGCGGTGCGCCGCGACCCCGTCGTCGCCGGCCACGCTGAGCTCCCGGTCCAGGGCGGTGTGCCGCAGGGTGAGCGGCTCGTCCTCGTCGAGCAGCACGTGCGGGGCGCCGGTCGCCTCGATCGGTCCGGCCCCGGGCACGCCGACCACCAGGTGCCAGCCGGCCTCGTCCGCGGTCATCTCGATCGGCGCCGCCAGCCGCTGCACGACCACCCCGCTGACCGCGGCCAGCTCGCCCAGCGGACCGGCCAGCTTCCCGGCGAACGCCGCGCCGAGCAGCTCGAACTGCCGGTCGTCGGCGTTCTCGTCGATGAAGATCGCGGTCGCCGTGGCGCCGGCCCGCCGCTCGCCGGCGTGGGTGGAGACGCTGACCACGGTGAGCTTGCCGACGTCCACGCCGTCGATGGCCGAGCCCTCGTCCAGCCGCCAGGCGAACAGCCCGGTGCAGTGGTCCTCCTCGGGCGCGTCGTCCAGCCAGCACGGGCAGACCAGGGTGCAGTCGCAGGCCTCGGTGAAGACGCCGGTCAGGAGATATCCCATCGTCGTGCCCCTCTCAGCGCCGGACGGTGACGGTCGTGGTGGCCGAGCCACCGCGGCTGGACGTGATCGCGATCGTGGCGCCGTTGGCCGGGATGATGTCCGTCTCGCCGGGGATGACCGTGCGCCGGACGTCCCAGCCGAGCGTGGCGTCCACCGCCGCGGTGCCGATCTCGACGCCGCCGAGGCTGACCGTGACCCGGTCGGGCAGCGGCCCGGTCGCGGTGCCGTCGACCCGCCAGCGTCCCGAGTCGGTGCGGAACTCGGCCCGGCCCACGGTGAGCGTGTCCACCGTCGGGGTCGGCGCGGTCACCACGATCACGACCGTGTCGGTCTCGGTGCCGTTCACCGTGACGGCGAACTCCAGCGAGCCGGCCGCCGGGGCGGTGAACGTCGTGCGTACCGAGGTGGGGTCGGACAGGGTGACCGGCGTGCCGGCGGTCTGCGTCCAGGTGAAGCTGGTCGCCGGGCCGGTGCTGGCGCTCGCGTCCAGGGCGACCAGGTCGCCGGTGACCACCGCGCGGTTGGGGCCGGCGTCCGCGGCGAGCGGGTCGGCCTCGGCGGCGGGGCCGGCGACGAGCACGTGCCGGGTGTGCGAGCCGCCGTGCGACGAGGTGACCTCGACCGTCGCGGGTGGCGCCTCGACGAACTCGAACGACGCCTTGCCGGCGGGCAGGTCGCCGAAGCCGGTGACGGTCAGCGTGGTCGGGCCGTCCACGTCGGAGGACGCGGCCTCGACGGTGAGGCGGCGGGCTGTGGTGTCGTAGTCGGCGACGAGCACGGTCACCGCGTCGACCAGCGGCGCGGTGACCGTGGTGGGCGGCTGGTCGGTGGTGTTGACCAGGTCGATCGTGGCGGGTGCGGCGGCGCCGAGCTCCGCGCGTACGTGATAGAGCGGGCCGGCCTCCCGCAGCGTGGCCCCCGCGGCCCGCAGCGTCTGATCCGGCTCGGAGACCGCGAAGACGTCCGCCACCATCGAGCCGGAGGTCCGCGTGTAGACCGCGCGGGTGACCTCGGCGCCGGCCACCGTGGCCAGCCGCCCCTGCAGCGAGAACAGGATCGTGGAGACCTCGTCGACGCCCGGGCCGCCCGCGCCCGGACCCTGGATCCGCACGACGTTGGTGCCGAACGGGCTGCCGGTGATCGTGTGGTCGACGCCGCCGATGCCGAGGTAGCCGTCCGGGGCGTCGCTGTCCCAGCTCAGGAACGGTGCGACCTCGCCGTCCCGCACCACGTCGTCGAACCGGAGCGCGGCGGCGCCGATGTCCTCGGTGACGAAGACCCGCCCGTTCTCGTCGGCGATCAACGGATCGGTCTCGCCGTACGGGTGGGTGAAGACGTACGCCGCGCCGGGGACGCCGTTGTCGATGCGGACCCGGATGCGCGCGAACACCTGCTGCTGACCGTCCTGCGGGACCTCCAGCGCGAACGCCGCCTCCAGGGCCAGGACCACCCGCGCGCGACCGGGCCGGGTCCCGCCGCCGATCGGCAGCTCGGCCTCGGCCAGGAAGTAGAAGGCCTCGTCCGGGAAGTTCCCGGGAAAGCTCACCGGCGCGGCCGGGTCGGGCAGTTCGCCGATGGCCGGGGTGTTCGGGTCGGCCGGGTCGAAGGCCAGTTCGAGCCGGACCCCGTTCGCGTCCTTGTACCAGCGTGGGAAGCCGTTGTCCGGATTTATCGGACCACGGACGGCCAGCCGGTCGTTGTTGCGAATCATGCGGTGTTCCCCTCCCGTGGGCATGAAACGTCGTACGGGTAGGGAGGGGAACGACCCCGTGCAAATACGAAACGTGCAGTGTCAGATCACGGACCGTGATGATGGTCGTCGATGAGATCGAGCAGTCCGGCCACGTCCATGACCCGATGGACGACGCCGGTGGCGCCGACGATCCGGAACGGTTTGCCGGCCTCCCGGGCGGCGTTGACCCCGACGATGACGGCCCCGAGGGCCTCGGAGTCGATGAACGTCGTGTCCGTGAGGTCCAGGACCACCTGGTCGGTGGCCGGGTCTCCCGCTACGTTCAGTAGCGCGCGAGTCAACTCGTCCCGGGCGGCCAGATCGAACTCGCCGGCGAGCGTGAGCACCGGCGGATCTGCACTGAGAGTGTATGGATCTTCCACGGGACATTTGTAACAGGACAACTATCGAATCAGCCTCCCGGTACCGGTTCCGGCTGCCCGAACATCCGCGTGACGCTGCCGCTTCGGGCAACCGGGTTCCGGAACCGCGGCGAGTTGTCCGGGCTCGGCCGGATTGCCGTGTTCCCCCGCTTGACGAAGAAGTCTGTCTATCGCTTGCTTGGGACCTAGTCATTGCCAGCGCGTTAATTCACGTTGACTCGAAAAGGGGACCGCATGATCACACGCCGGCGTCTCGGCCGGATCGTCACCGTCTGTGCCGCTCTCACCGGGCTGGTCCTGACCTCCGCCGCCTCGGCCGGGGCTCAGCCCGTCACGCATACTCCGTCGGCCTCGCATCCGGCCCCGGCCGGCTTCGGACCGAACGTCACCGTCTTCGACCCGAGCACGCCGGTCGGCGAGATCCAAGCCGTCCTCGACGCGACCTACGCTCAGCAGGTCGGCAACGAGATGGGTACGCAGCGGTACGCGTACTACTTCAAGCCGGGCGTCTACGGCACCGCCGACCAGCCACTGCAGATCAAGGTCGGCTACTACACCGAGATCTCCGGCCTCGGCGCCAACCCGGGCGACGTGACCATCAACGGCAAGGTCGAGGTCTACAACCGCTGCCTCACCGCGGACAACTGCCTCGCGCTGGTCAACTTCTGGCGCACCGTGTCCAACCTGACCATCAACGTGAACGCCAAGGGCCAGGACGGCTGCCGCTCGTCGGCCAACTTCTGGGCCGTGTCGCAGGCCGTCTCGATGCGCCGGGTCCAGGTCACCGGGGGCAACCTGTCGCTGATGGACTACTGCACGGCCGGGCCGCAGTACGCCTCCGGCGGCTTCATCGCCGACTCCAAGCTGCCGGACGTCACCAACGGCTCGCAGCAGCAGTGGCTGACCCGCAACAGCCAGGTCGCCGGCTGGTCGAACGGCGTGTGGAACCAGGTCTTCGCCGGGGTCGAGGGCGCGCCGTCCGAGGCGGGCTTCCCCGCCCCGCCGTACACCACCCTGGAGAAGACGCCGGTCAGCCGGGAGAAGCCGTACCTGTTCGTGGATGCTCGGGGAAGCTACGCCGTCCGCGTCCCCGCGGTCCAGCGCAACACCAGCGGCATCTCCTGGTCCGCCGATGTCGGTCGTGGCCGCACCATCCCGTTGAGCGACTTCTACGTCGCGAAGCCGGGCGACGCCGTCGCGAAGATCAACTCGATGCTGGCCCGGGGCAAGAACCTCCTGCTGACCCCCGGGGTGTACGACATCCCGCGCAGCATCGAGATCAAACGCCCCGGCACCGTGGTGCTCGGCCAGGGACACGCCACGCTCACCGCCGTCAACGGCTCGACGCCGCTGAAGATCGCCGACGTACCCGGCGTGGTCGTCGCCGGTGTCACCGTCGACGCCGGGCTGACGAAGTCCAAGGTGCTCGTCCAGGTCGGCCGCCCCGGTCAGGACGCGTGGGGACGCAACTCCGACCCCACCACCCTGAGCGACCTGTACTTCCGGGTCGGCGGGCCGCACATCGGCAAGACTGCCACGGCCCTCGAGGTCAACGCCGACGACGTGCTGATCGACCACACCTGGGTGTGGCGGGCCGACCACGGCGTCGAGGGCTTCAGCGGCGACACCGAGCGCTGGCGGACCAACATCGGCACCACCGGCGTGATCGTCAACGGTGACCGGGTGACCGCCACCGGCCTGTTCGTCGAGCACTTCCAGAAGTACAACACCGTCTGGAACGGCAACAACGGCACCACCGTGCTCTACCAGAACGAGCTGCCGTACGACCCCCCGACGCAGCGGGACTGGATGAACGGCAAGGTCGAGGGCTACGCCGGCTACAAGGTCGGTGACCGGGTCCGCAACCACCACCTCTACGGCGCCGGCGTGTACGTCTTCAACCAGAACAACCCGGCCATCCACACCGAGAACGGCTTCGAGGTCCCGAACCGCCCGGGCGTCAAGCTGCACCACATCATGACCGTCAACCTCAGCGCCGGCGTCATCGACCACGTGGTCAACGGCGTAGGCGAGGCGGCCGACACGACCAAGGTCGGCCAGCCGGTCTACCTGCCGGATTACCCACTGTCCTGACACCCTGTCCCCAGGAACAGGGGGCCCGGAGCCGCTTGGCTCCGGGCCCCCTGTCACATCCGCGCCGCCGGCGGTGCTTAGAGGGATGTGGAGCAGGATGTGATGGTGGCGGGCGTACGGCCCGACCTGGAGCAGGTGTTCCGGTCGGCCTATCCGCGCGTGGTCGCGGTCGCCGCCCGGGTGCTGGGCTCGCGGTACGAGGCCGAGGACGTCGCCCAGGAGGTGTTCCTGACCTTCGGGCGCTCGTCGGTGCCGGCCGCCGAGGCCGCGGGCTGGCTCTCGGTCGCCGCCGCGCACACCGCGCTCAACCACCTCCGCACCGGCCGCCGCCGCGCCTCCCGCGAGGCGATCTCCGGCACCGCGGAGGTCGCGCCCGACATCGCCGACGCGGTGGTCACCCTCGAAGAACGCCGACGGGTACGCGCGGCGCTCGCGACGCTGCCCCGCAAACAGGCCGTCGCCCTCGTGCTGCGACACAGCGGTCTCTCGTACGCCGAAGTCGCGGCCGCCCTCGATCTCTCACCCGGCAGCGTCGGCACCACCGTGCGCCGCGCCGAGTCCGCCCTACGCAAGGAGTTGAACCGTCATGCGCCATCCGACTGACGGCACGTTGCGCCGCCTCCTGGACGAGCCGGCCGGGGTGGCCGCCGCCGACCGCGCCCATGTCGCGGACTGCCGGACCTGCCTGTCCGCGCTGGCCGCGGCCCGTGAGGACGCGCTTCTGGTGGGTACGGCCCTGCAGACCTCCGCCTCCTCCGCTTCTTCGGCCTCCTTCGCTTCCTCGGACGTCGATGCCGGCTGGAGCCGGCTGTCCGATGCCCTCGCGGAGGAGGCCGGCGCCAAGGTGTTGCCTGTACGCGCTCAGAGCAACGGGGTGTTGCCTTTACGCGCTCAGAGCGTCGGGGTGTTGCCTATACGCGCTCAGAGCAAAGGGCGCGCGGAGCGGTGGCGGGCGGCGTTGCGGAGTCCGGTCATCGCGGTCGTCGGGGTGGCCGCGATCGTCACCGGGGCGAGCGCGGCGGCCGCCGGTGACTGGTTCCCGATCTTCCGGGCCGAGCGGGTCGCGCCGATCACCGTCGACCCGGCCGACCTGGGGAAACTGCCCGAGCTGGACGCGTACGGGGACGTCCGGTTCATCGAGCCGGCCGACGTCCGGAAGGTGCCGAACGCGGCGGCCGCGCGCGCGGCGACCGGGCTGACCGCTCCCCGGGTCGGTGAGCTGCCGCGCGGCGTGGTCGGTGAGCCGGGCTTCCTTGTGGTGAACCAGGTCAGCGCACAGTTCACGTTCGACGCCAGGAAAGCTGCCGCGGCGGCGGGGGGCACGGCACATCCGGCGCCGCCCGCGGGGCTGGACGGCAGCGAGTTCCGGATGACCGCCGGGCCGGGGCTGGCCCAGGTCTGGAACGAGGCGCGGGGTGTGCCCGCCCTGGTCGTCGCGCGGGTGGTGGCGCCGAAGGCGTACTCGACGGGGGTGCCTTTCGAAACCGCGCGGGACTATCTGTTGTCGCTGCCGGGGCTGCCGTCGAGCGTGGCCAAGCAGTTGCGGGCGTTCACCGGGGACGGGACGACGCTGCCGATGATCGTGAACTCGGACGAGGAGGCGACCGCGTCCACCGACGTGCACGGTGTCCCGGCGACGCTGCTGACCGACCGGGGGAACGCGCTGAACGGCGTGGTCTGGATCGAGGACGGGGTGATCAACGCGGTCGGTGGGTCGATCGGCGCCGACGAGGTCCTGTCGGTCGCCCGGGGACTGCGATGACCGGATCCCTGGAGGCGGCGGCCCAGCTCGTCGCCGAGCTTCCGCCGGCGGCCGCCGTGTGGTGCTCGGGACTGCGGAAGCGGTACCGGAGGCAGATCGCCGTGGACGACGTGTCGTTCAGCGTGGACCGGGGCGAGGTGGTCGGGCTGCTCGGTCCGAACGGGGCCGGCAAGACCACCTGCATCAAGATGCTGCTCGGGCTGGTCCGGCCGGACGCCGGTGAGGTGCTGCTGCTCGGCCGGCCGGCGACCGAGCCGGCCGCCCGGACCCGGGTCGGCTACCTGCCCGAGCTGTTCCGCTACCAGCCCTGGCTGACCGCGGCCGAGGTGCTCGACCTGCACGTCAAGCTGTCCGGCGTCGCGGTGCCGGCGGGGGAGCGGCGGGAGACGCTGGGACTGGTCGGGCTGGCCGACCGGGCCGACGACCGGGTCGGCGCCTTCTCCAAGGGCATGCAGCAGCGGCTCGGGCTGGCCGTCGCGCTGGTCGCCCGGCCCGAGCTGGTGGTGCTCGACGAGCCGACCAGCGCGCTCGATCCGCTCGGCCGGGCCGACGTGCGCGACCTGCTGCTCGCCCTCCGGCAGCGGGACGTGGCGGTGCTGCTCAACTCGCACCTGATCGGCGAGGTGGAGCGGGTCTGCGACCGGGTGGTGATCCTCGACCGGGGCAAGGTCGCGGCGGCCGGCACGCTGGCCGAGCTGCTGGGCCGCACCGAGATCCGGCTGCGGCTCGCCTCCGTCCCGGACGCGGCCGAGGCCCGGATGGCGGCACTCGGGCCCGTGACGCGCGCCGGCGACGCCTTCACGGTCGACGCCTCGCTCGAAGCCATTCCCGACCTGGTGGCCGACCTGGTCGGGCTCGGCGTGCGGGTGCACGCGGTCGAGCCGGGGCGGATCAGTCTCGAGGAGCGGCTGCTCGACATTCTCCGGGGGGATCAGGAATGACGCTGTCGACCGTACCCGTCATCGCGGGTCTGACCTTGAAAGAGGCCGCCCGGCGGAAGGTGCTGCGTTCGCTGGCCGTGCTGACCGTGGTGCTGCTGGCGTTGAGCGCGTGGGGGTTCTGGCGGCTCAGCCTCGAATTCGGGACGCTGACCAGCGGCGAGGCCAAGCTGGCGGCGTCGCAGGTGCTGAACCTGGTGATGTTCGGGCTGAGCCTGATCGCCGCGCTGGGCACCGCGTTCCTGGCCGGGCCGACCGTCTCCGGCGAGATCGAGTCCGGCGTGGCGCTGGCCATCATGACCCGGCCGGTACGCCGCTCGTCCGTGCTGGCCGGCAAGTGGCTGGGGCTGGTCGCCTTCGGCAGCGGCTACATCGTGATCACCGGCCTGGCCCAGTTCGTGATCGTGAAGGCGACACTGGACTACTGGCCGCCGCACCCGATCACCGGCCTGCTGATGCTGGCCGGCCAGACCACCGTCCTGCTGACCCTGGGCCTGCTGCTGTCCACGGTGATCTCCCCGATGGCGTCCGGCATCGTGTCGGTGGGCCTGTTCGGCGCCACCTGGATCGCCGGGGTGGTCGGCCAGGTCGGCGACGAACTCGGCAACGCCGGCATGGCCCAGGTGGGCACGGTGTCCCGCATGATCGTGCCGACCGACGGCCTGTGGCGCGGCGCGATGAACGCCTTCCAGGACCCCGGCGCGGTGCAGTTCGCGGCCAACTTCGGCGCGTCACCGTTCCTCAGCATGGTGCCCACGCCCCCGGCCTACGTCGGCTGGGCGGTGATCTGGGGCGCGCTGATCCTGGGGCTGGCGGCCCTCTCGTTCCAGCGCCGGGACCTATGATCGTCGCTCGTGGCCCACGAGATCTTCCGTACGCTCCCGTTCCCGTTCCCCGACCACCGTTTCCCACCCGAGCTGGGCGCCGTGGTGCAGCGAACCGTGCATGAGGGCAAACTGCCCGCCCTGAGCGTGATCCACAGCGCCGACAACTCCTGGATCGTCCTCGACGGCGTCAACGACCCCAACGTCGAGGGCGCCGTCCTGGTCGACGCCATGGTCCACCTGGTCGAGGCCGACCCGACCCTGGCCGACATGGCCCGCCTCGACGCCGGCAACCGCGCCGACCGCGACGAGGTCGGCGGCAAGTGGCAGGTCTTCCGCGACGCGCCGCTCCCGTAGGCCGCGCGTCCACCGCCGCGTTCCAGATCCCGGCCAGAAGTCAATCCCTGCCCTCGACTCAGCAGATCCGCGCCTGCCCGAAGCCAGCACGACGCCCATGCCAGGTGGCAGCGCCAGATAGCTCAGGAATCTGGTCCCCGGCGTGCTCGACGTGAGTTGGGCTGAAGAAGCCGTCGTCCTCTCGCGGGATCGCATCGCGGCAGAAGAGGATGCCGGCGGCACATCGGCTCGCTCATGCGCTCTGCCGCTGGCTACGGTTCGGTGATGATTGTGTGGGTGGCGTCGTTTCCTCGTTCCGGCAACACCTTCCTGCGGATCGTCCTCCACAGGCTGTATGGCGTCAGAACCTCGACTGTCTATGACGTTGACGGTGTTGCCGAGCGCCTCGGGAAGGATTTGATCGGGTTCACCGATCGACCAGGAAGCCTTTCTGAGATGCGGGCGACCGACGAGCTGCATTTCGTCAAGACCCACCGGCAGCGTGATGCCGACGTCGACGAGGACGATCGGGCGATCTGCCTGGTGCGAGACGGCCGTGACGCCCTGGTCTCGTGGGCCCGCCAAGCGAGCGAGGAAGACCCGAACATCTACCGGGCCGAACTGCGGTCGAAGATTCTGCGAGTGAGCGCGGTCGGAACCGGAAGTTGGGGAACCAACGTTCTCAGCTGGCTGCGACCGTCGGCGCCGCATCGTGTCGTCCTGCGATACGAGGACCTGATTCGTGACCCGCATGCGGCGGTCGCTCCGATCATCGCCACGGTGGCCCCCGCGCTTGGTCTGCGGTCGGGGGCTGCCATTCCCTCTCTCGACGAGCTGAGGGGGCATGACGACCTGTTCTTCCGCCGAGGTCGCACCGGCAGCCATCAGGATGAGCTGCCCATCGAGTTGCACCAGCTGTTCTGGGCACGGGTCGACAACCAAACGGCGATGGACCTACTCGGCTACCCCAAGCCCGACGACGATGAAGCCTGGAAGCTCTGACCTGCGCGCGGATCGCGGCAGATCAGTACACCAGAATCTTGCGCTACGAAAGCCGCCGCCCGGACCTTCCGAGGACGAAGGGCGGGCGGTCCAGATGAGACCTGGTCCGAGCGGCTGGCACCAATGTGCCGACAACGGCCCATGGCATGCGTGCCAGCGAAATGTTTACCTGTCGGCCGGACTGCGGCCGCCGTCGGGCAGTTGCGCGAGGTGATCCGGCGGCGCGCCGAATCACCTCGCCACGGACGCGATCGTCAGCGGTTGACGAACTTCCATGTGATGCCGTTGATGACGCCCTGGTCGGTGTTGGCGAAGCGCTGAAACACCGGCTTGCTCAGGTCGAGGTGGGTCGAGTCGCAGGACGGGCACTTGTCCCGCACCGGAACCGTGACGGTGACGCCGTTGTACGTCACCTCGACGTTGTAGTTGCACACCGGGTCGTTGTTCGGGTTCGCTGTCGTCCACCAGGTGTACGAGACCGCGACGAGGTAGTCGGTCGCGGCGTTGATCTGCGTGCCGCAGGCCCCGTACCCGGCGTCGTCGTAGTAGGTCGCCTTGCCGGTGAAGGTCTGCCCGACCGGGATGGCGGCGTTGGCGGGGTTGCCGGTGAGCAGCACCAGGATCGCTGCGACGGCACCGACGACCAGACTGCGGCGCTTCATGTCCATTCGCTCCTTCAACATCAGGCGGTGCCGGGCGCGTAGTAGGTGATGGTGAAGCCGGTGCAGTTGGCGCACTGCCGGATCACCTGGTTGCCGGGGACGGAGTCGGCCTTCGACCACGAGTACGCGTACGGGCAGTGGCTGCCGAGCGCGTTGCTGTACGCGGTCTGCGCGTCGCGGTTCGGGTTGGTGCACAGCATGCGGGTGCTCGTGCCGGGGTAGTTGGTGACGTTCGCCGCCGGGCAGTACGGCAGCAGGTCGGTCGTGCAGCCCATCACCTGGCAGCTGCCGCCACCCGCCGGTGGCGCGGGCGCGTTGTTCGGCGCGATGGTCAGCGGCAGGGAGAAGGCGTTGACGTAGCTGACGTTGTACCAGGGGGCGAGCGAGTCGGCGGTGTCGAAGTTGAACTCCGCGAGGCCGGCCGGCTGTTCACCGACCGCACAGTGGTCGGCGTACACGCCGCAGTCGCCGACGAGGCAGTGGAAGGTGCTGCCGGACGTGCCGGAACAGTACTGCCGCGCGACGAACTTGCCACGCCAGTGGTTCGGGAAGCTGTTCTCCGGGATGGTGACGGTCGCCGACTGCCCGTTGGCGAGAGTGGGCAGGCTGGTGAAGTTCACCGACTGGTCGGCGTTGACCTGGCTGCCGAGCCAAATGGTCTGACCCGACCGGTTCACGAACGTCACCGTGTGCGCGGCGACGGCCGTGACGGAGGCGACGGCATGTGCGGGGACCGCCGCCATGGCCAGCAGCAGCAACGCTGCCAACGTTGTCATCGTTCGCTTCATGGTTCTCCTCTCCGGCCCAAGATTCGGAGAGAGCGCTCTCTAGGCCAGCATTCTAAACCCATTGAGAGGCATTTATATAGATGTACGTCCATGGAAGTGCTCAGCTCAGCTGCCGGACGGCGCCGGCCACCTTCCGCACGCCCGAACGGGCGGGACTTGTCGCGCTTCCAGCCGGAGCGCTGCGTGAACAGCTGCGCCGCGTCGGCGCCCACTAGTCGCGGGCGCGCTGGGTGACGGCTACGCAGGACAGGACCAGGAGGGCGGCGGCGATGGCGGCGGGGGTGACCGGCTCGCCGAGCAGCAGGGCCGACCACGCCAGCGTGAGGACGGGCTGGATCAGCTGGAGCTGGCCGACCTTGGCGATGCCGCCGCGGGCCAGGCCGGCGTACCAGGCGAAGAAGGCCAGGAACATCGACACCACGGTCAGGTAGGCGAAGCCTGACCAGGCGGCGGCGCCGGCGTGGGGTGGGCGCAGCCACGCGGAGACGAGTGTCGCGGGGACGGTGGCCGGCAGCGCGATGATCAGAGCCCAGCCGATGGTGCGGGCGCCGCCCAGGTCGCGGGCCAGCGCGCCGCCCTCGGCGTACCCGAGCCCGCAGAGGATGACCGCGCACAGCAGGAAGAGGTCGGCGGCGCCCGGGCCACCGCGGACCTGGCCGCTCAGCGTCAGGAACGCGACCACCGCGGCCAGGCCGCCGAGCGCGGCCACCCAGAACCTCGGCCGTGGCCGCTCGCCGGCCCGCAGCACGGCGAACACGGCCGTCATCGCGGGCAGCGCGGTGATCACCACGGCGCCGTGGGCCGACGTCTGCGTGGTCAGGGCCAGCGACGTGAACAGTGGGAACCCGACGACCACCCCGAGCGCGACGATGGTCAGGCGCCGCCATTGGCTGCGGGTGGGGCGGGGCGCGGCCACGATGGTCAGGTACGCCCAGGCGAGTAACGCCGCGCCCACAGCGCGGCCGAACGCCACGAACCACGGGTCGAGATCGTGCACGGCGACGCGGGTGGCGGGGAGGGACAGGCTGAACGCGAGCACGCCGATCGCGCCGGGTGTTATCGACTTCCGCGCGATAGCGCTACTCTGTGCCGTCATGGAGAACGGTAACGCAGCCGCCCGCGTTATCCAAGATCTGCGCGCCCGGGCGCTGGCGTCGCCGGCCGGCACCCGGCTGCCGTCGGTGCGCGAGCTGACCGTGCGACACCAGGCGTCGCCGGTCACCGTGGCCGCGGCCGTCCGGCAACTCGTGGCGCAGGGCCTGGTCTCGGCCCGGCCGGGGCGCGGGCTCTACGTCGCCGAGACGTCGCCGGCCGCCGAGGCGCCCGATCTGTCCTGGCAGACCGTCACCCTGGGCGCGGGCCGCGCCGACGAGAACGCGCTCCAGGCGTTACTGGCCCTGCCGCCGGCCGGCGCCATCCCGCTCTCCGGCGGCTACCTCGACGAAGAATTGCAGCCGCTCGCCGCGCTGGGCGCCGCCCTGGCCCGGGCCGCCCGCCAGCCCGCGGCGTGGCAGCGTGGTCCCGCCGCCGGCCGGGCCGACCTGCGGGCCTGGTTCGCCCGGGAGGTCGGCGGCGGGCTGCACGCCGACGACATGGTGCTCGCCCCGGGTGGCCAGGCCGCCCTGTCGTCCGCCTTCCGCGCCCTGGCCTCGCCGGGGGACACGCTGCTGGTCGAGTCGCCCACCTACGTCGGCGCGCTGGCGGCGGCCCGGTCGACCGGCCTGCGCGTGGTGCCGGTGCCGGCCGACGCCGACGGGGTGCGGCCCGATCAGCTTGGCGCCGCTCTCGCCCGTACCCAGGCCAGGCTCTTCTACTGCCAGCCCCTGCACGCCAACCCGACCGGCGCGACGCTGTCGGCCGGTCGCCGGGCCGCGGTCCAGGCGGCGGTACGCGAGGCCGGCGCGTTCCTGATCGAGGACGACTACGCCCGCAACCTGACCATCGACGGCGAGGCGCCGCCACCGCTCGCCGCGTCGGACCCGGACGGCCACGTGGTGTACGTACGCTCGCTGACCAAGACCACCGCGCCGAGCCTGCGCATCGCGGCGATCGGCGCGCGCGGACCGGCCGCCCTGCGCCTGCGCAACGCCCGCCTCCTGGACGACCTGTTCGTGGCCGGCCCGCTGCAACAGGCGGCGCTCGAGCTGGTGACCAGCCCGGGCTGGGAACGGCATCGCCGAGCCTTGCGCACCGCCCTGCGTACACGTCGCGACGCCCTGCGCACGGCCCTCAACCGCCACCTGCCGTCACTGGCGCCGGTGACCGTCCCGCGCGGCGGCCTGCACCTGTGGATGCGCCTGCCCGACCACACCGACGACACCGCCGTGGCCGCGGCCGCCGCCAACGCGGGCGTGGTCGTCTTCCCCGGCCGGCCCTGGTACGCGGCCGAGCCGCCCGCCCCGCACCTGCGCCTGACCTATGCGGCAGCCGCACCCTCCCAGATGGACGAGGCAGTCCGCCGCCTCTCCGGCGTGGTGCTCGAGGCGCCGGGGGCATGATGGTGGTGATCATGCCTCTGGAGGGAGCGTTTCATGCCGCTGTGGGATCTCAGCGCGGACGAGCTGGCGGGCTATGCGCCCGAGATCGCCGAGCCGGACGACTTCGACGAGTTCTGGGGCGGGACGCTGGGGGAGGCCCGGGGGTACGGCCTGAGCCTGGAGCTGACGGCCGTCGACACCGGGCTGGTGCTGGTCGACGTGTACGACGTGACGTTCAGCGGGTTCGGGGGGCACCCGGTCAAGGGGTGGCTGACCCGGCCGCGCGGGCTGGACGGGCCGCTGCCGGCGGTGCTGACCTGCAACGGCTACGGGGGCGGGCGCGGGCTGGCGACCGGACATCTGGGCTGGGCCAGCGCCGGCTACGTGGAGCTGTTCCTGGACACCCGCGGGCAGGGGAGCGGCTGGGGTGACGGCGGGGACACGCCCGACCCGGTCGGCGCCGGGCCGGCACACCCGGGGTTCATGACGCGGGGCATCCTCGACCCGCGCGAGCACTACTACCGGCGGCTGTTCACCGACGCGGCCCGGGCCGTCGAGGCGCTGCGGGCGGTGGACGGCGTCGACCCGGCGCGGGTGGCGGTGGCCGGTGGCAGCCAGGGCGGGGCGATGGCGCTGGCGGTGGGCGGGCTCGTGCCGGACGTCGCCGCGGTGCTTCCCGACGTACCTTTCCTCTGCCATATCAAGCGCGGCGTCGAGATCACCGCGCGTGACCCCTACGCCGAGGTCTCCGCCTACCTGGCCGTCAACCGCGCGCACACCGAGCAGGCGTTCCACACCCTGTCGTACATCGACGCGGCCAACCACGCCAAGCGCGCGGTCGCCCCGGCCCGCTTCTCGGTGGCGCTGATGGACCAGACCTGCCCGCCCTCGACGGTCTACGCCGCCTACAACGCGTACGCCGGGCCGAAGGAGATCGACGTCTGGCCCTTCAACGACCACGAGGGCGGCGGCGGCCACCAGTGGCAGCGTCAGATCCCCTGGCTGAGCGCCCTGACCCGCTGACGTTCGGCCTCGACGTCGAAGTCCGCGGGCGGATAGCCCGGGTCGACGGCGGCCATCGCGTCCCGCAGCAGCGTGGCCACGGCCCAGTTGCGGTACCACTTCCGGTCGGCCGGCACCACGAACCACGGGTTGGCCTCGGTGCTGCACCGGGTCAGGGCCGCCTGGTACGCCTCCTGGTAGTCGTCCCAGCGGGCGCGCTCGTCGACGTCGCCCGGGTTGTACTTCCAGAACTTGGTGGGATCGTCGAGCCGGTCGAGCAGCCGCTGCCGCTGCTCCTCCGGCGAGATGTGCAGCATCACCTTGACCAGGGTCAGCCCGGCCTCGGCCTGCGCCGTCTCGAACGCGTTGATCTGCTCGTAGCGCTGCGACCACACGTCCTCGGGCACCAGGCCGTGCACCCGGACGACCAGCACGTCCTCGTACTGCGACCGGTTGAACACCCCCACGTGGCCGACCGCCGGCAGCGCCCGCTCGATCCGCCACAGGAAGTCGTGCTGCTTCTCCTCGTCGGTCGGCGGCCCGAAACTGACCGCCTCGACGCCAGTCGGATTCAGGCCGGCGAACACGCTGCGTACCGTGCCGTCCTTGCCGCCGCAGTCCATGGCCTGCAGCAGGAGCAGCACCCGCCGGTCGGTCCGCTCACTCTTCGCGCTGGCGAAGAGCTTCTCCTGGTACGCCGCGAGCTCGGTCCCGATCGACGAGACCGCCTCCCGGGCCCACGCCTTGGGGTCCTTACGCACGGCCTTGCTGTCGGGCAGTCCCGGCGTACCCCGGGGATCGACCTTGTCGAGCCGGAACGAGCCGGCCTCCACCGCGAGCAGCTCACGAAGCTGAGTCATCCTGCGGACGTTACCCCTCACCAGGCCGAACGCGCGCCGAGCCACTCGTCGGCCAGGGCCGCGGCGCGGGCGCGGATGTGGTCGTTGCCGGCCGGGGTGTTGTAGGCGGCGTACTGCGGCCACTGGAACACCAGGATGGCCAGTTCCTCGGCCAGCACCGCGCGGCCGAGCGTGGTCGCCCGGTCGAGGTTGATCGGCACCGTCACGCCGGCCGGGGTGGCCCGCACGTTCAGCAGGGCGTAGTCGGCGGACGGCCGGCCGATGCCCGCCATCTGCCAGTCGCAGAAGACCAGGGCGTCGCCGTCGACCGTGATGTTCTCGGTGTGGCAGTCGCCGTGGACGAAGGCGAGCGGCGGGCCGGCCAGGTCGGCGCGCAGCCGGCCGATGGCGGCGAAGATGTCGTCGAGCCGGGGCAGCGCCGGCGCCCAGAACGCCCGGACGGCCTTGAAGTCGAGGAAGGCCAGCGGGCCGGGGGTCTCCCAGCCCGGCCCCGAGGGCGGAGGCATGGCGTGCAGGGCGGCCAGGTCGCGCTCCAGCGCGGCCCACATCGCGGGCGTCCACCGGTCGACCGGCCGGGTCGGTCCGGCGTCTTCCAGGAGCAGCGCCACCCCGTCGCCGCCGGCGTCGAGGTGGTCGAGCAGCCGGGGCGTACGGACCGGGGCGGCCGGGGCCAGCGAACGGTAGAAGCGCAGCTCGCGGTCGGAGGTCCGGCTGATCTTCACGAAGGCCGGCGAACCGTCCACCATGGTCACGGGGTAGACGCCGGCGCCCGACCGGGATTCCAGCCGGCCGGCCGAGACCCGGGGCGCGAGCCGCCAGGCCCGCACCGCGTCGCCGATCGTGATCACGTGACGAGTCTAGAGGCGGGGCGAACCTCAGAACGTGATCACCACCTTCGCGCGGGCGTGCTCGGTCTCCAGGTAGCGGATGGCCTCCGGCACGTCCTTCAGCGGGTAGGTGCGGTCGACCACCGGGCGGATCAGCCCCTCCTCGGCCCAGTCGCGCAGCGTGTCGAGGACCGCGCGACCGCCCGGCGCCTGGAGCAGCACGATCCGGTGGGCCACGAAGCGCGCCGCGATCTGGGCCCGCACCAGCAGGCTCATCGGGCCGAGCACGCTGCCGCCCCGGGACACGCCGAACCCGCCCAGCACCAGCGTCCCGTCCGGGGTCAGCGCCCGCCGCATGTCCCCGAGCGTCCGGTTGCCGACCAGGTCGAGCACGACGTCGTAGCGCGGGTGGCCCGCGGTGAAATCGGCCCGCGTGTAGTCGATCACCTCGTCGGCGCCGAGCGCCCGCACCATCTCCACGTTCCGCGTGCGGCACACCGCGGTCACCGTCGCGCCGAGCAGCTTGCCGATCTGCACGGCGAACGGTCCGACCCCGCCGGACGCGCCGTTGACCAGCAACCTCGTCCCCGGACCGACCCGGCCATGATCGCGTACGCCGACCAGCGCGGTGCACGCCGCCAGCGGCATGGCCGCCGACTGCTCGAAGGTGAGGTTGGCCGGCTTCCGGGCGACCAGCCGGGCGGGCGCCCGCACGTACTCGGCGAACCCGCCCTCGGCGGCGCCCAGGTCTCCGTACACCTCATCGCCGACGGCCAGATCGGTGACCTCCGCGCCGACCCCGGCCACGTCCCCCGCGAAGTCCCGCCCGCGAACCGGCTGCCGGGGACCGTGGAACAGCGTGTGCTCCGGCGCGAGGAGCCGGCCGACATACGGATCGCCGCGCATGGAGTGCCAGTCGGAGGCGTTGACCGAGGCCGCCGCCACCCGCACCAGCACCTCGTCGGCGCGGGGGACGGGCGGGTCGATCTCCGCGAGGCGCAGGACGTCGGGCGAGCCGTACCGATCTTGGATGATCGCCTTCACACCCCGACGCTAGGGAAGCGCGGCCCCGAGAAACATCCGGGGCCGACCCTGAGACGTACGTGAAAGGATGTGATGGGCCTGCCCGAACATCTCACCAGGAGCTTGCCAACTCAATGATCCGTGACGATCTCCACGCCGGCTGGACCGTCGTGGCCGCCGATGACTCGATCGGGCCGCTGACCGCCGAGGTGCCGGGCTCGATCCACACCGACCTGCTCGCCGCCGGGCTGATCGACGACCCGTACGCCGGGGCCAACGAGGCCGCACTCACCTGGCTGCACCGGTCGTCCTGGATCTACCGCACCACGCTGCCCGCGGTCGCCCCGGCCGCCGACGAGCGGGTCGACCTGGTCTTCGACGGGCTCGACACGGTCGCCACGATCACGCTGGGCGGGGCCGAGCTCGGTCACACCGCCAACATGCACCGGAGCTTCCGGTTCGACGTGCGCGACAAGGTCAACACCGATCAGGAGCTGGGCGTACGGTTCGACAGCGCGCTCGCGTACGCCGAGGCGATGCGCGAGCGGCTGGGCGCGCGACCGGCGGCGTACGAGCACCCGTACAACATGATCCGCAAGATGGCCTGCAGTTTCGGCTGGGACTGGGGCCCCGACCTGCAGACCTGCGGCATCTGGAAGCCGGTGCGGCTGGAGCGCTGGCGGGTCGCCCGGCTGGCCTCGGTGCGCCCGCTCGCCACCCTCGACCCGGACGACACCACCGGGCGGCTGACCGTCCACGCCTCGATCGAGCGCTCGGGGCTCCAGCCCGCCGGTGACCTGGTGCTGCGGGTCTCGGTCGCCGGTCGGGTGGCCGAGACGCGGATCGCGGCCGGCTCCGACGCGGCCGTGGTCGAGCTGGCGGTGGAGGACGCCGCGATCTGGTGGCCGGTCGGCTACGGCGACCAGCCCCTGAACGACGTCACGATCGAGCTTCTCGACGGCGACGCGCGGCTGGATGTCGCCGAGCGGCGGGTCGGGTTCCGGCGGGTCGAGCTGGACGAGACACCGGACGAGATCGGACAGCGGTTCGCGATCGTGGTCAACGGGCGCGAGATCTGGGCCCTCGGTCTCAACTGGATCCCCGAGGACCACCTGCTCACCCGGCTGACCCGGGAACGCTACGCCGCCGCGGTCGACCGGGCCGTCCTCGCCCACGCCAACCTGCTCCGGGTCTGGGGCGGCGGGATCTACGAGTCGGACGACTTCTACGACCTCTGCGACGAACGCGGCGTCCTCGTCTGGCAGGACTTCCCGCTGGCCTGCGCGGCGTACCCGGAGGAAGAACCGATCCGGGGCGAGATCCTGGCCGAGGCCCGCGAGAACATCGCCCGGCTCAGCCCCCACCCGTCGCTGGCCATCTGGAACGGCGGCAACGAGAACCTGTGGGGCCACGAAGACTGGAACTGGAAGCTCGAGCTGGGCGACCGCACCTGGGGGCTCGGCTACTACGAGCGCGACTTCCCGGCCCTGGTGGCCGAGATCGACCCGACCCGGCCCTACCACCCGGGCAGCCCGTCCAGCCCCGGTCACGACCCGGCCGACGTGCACCCCAACGACGACCGGTACGGCACCCGGCACGAGTGGGAGTCGTGGAACCAGCGCGAGTACACCTGGCACGACCGGAACGTGCCGCGGTTCTGCGCCGAGTTCGGCTGGCAGGCGCCGCCGGCCTGGGCCACGCTCACCGAGTGGCTCGACCCGGCCGACCTGCGCAAGGACTCGCCGGCCTTCCTGCTGCACCAGAAGGCGGCCGACGGCAACGGCAAGCTCGACCGCGGCCTGGCCCACCACCTGGGCATCCCGGCCCGCTTCGACGACTGGCACTGGGCCACCCAGCTCAACCAGGCCCGCGCCACCACGTACGCGGTCGAACACCTGCGCGCGCACCGGCCACGCACCATGGGCAGCGTCCTGTGGCAGCTCAACGACTGCTGGCCGGTCACGTCCTGGGCGGTCGTCGACAGCGCCGGGCGGCTCAAGCCGTCCTGGTACGCGTTGCGCCGGGCGTACGCGCCGCGCCTGCTGACGATCCGGCCGCTCTCCGTCGTCGCGGTCAACGATTCCGATGCGCCCTGGTCGGAGACGCTTCTCGTGCGGCGACTGGCCTTCGACGGCACGGTGCTGGCCTCGGTCTCGCTGCCCGCCTCGGTGGCGGCGCGATCCGTGGCCACGCTGCCGCTGGATCCGTCGGTCACCACCCCGGGCTCGCCGGCGGCTGAGGTGGTGGTCGCCGAGCTTGACGGGGTACGCGCGTTCCGGACGTTCGTCGAGGACCAGACGCTCGCGTACGACCCGTCGGCCCTGACCGCGACCGTGGCTCCGGCGCCCGGGGGATACGCCGTGACCGTCGCGGCGTCGTCCTTCGCGCGGGACGTGACGCTGCTCGCCGACCGGGTGGCGGCCGACGCGGCCGTGGACGAGCAGCTGGTGACGTTGCTGCCGGGCGAGTCGTTCACCTTCCGGGTACGCACGGCTCAGGACATCGATCCCACGGCGCTGCTCGGGCCGTCGGTGCTGCGGTCGGCGGTTGTTGACGCCGACCCGGCGGCAGGAAGCGGCCCGGAGCACCGACCGGCCGGCGCGTAGACGGCGGGACTCGGCTGTGCCCGTACCCGATCAAGGTCTTGTCGGGGTTCGTCCTGGACGTGCGGCGGGGACGGCGGTCAGAACAGGCTCAGCTGGCCCGGCGTCGGGTCGCGGCGGCTGGACAGGCTGCGACGGAACACCCACGGCTGCAGCTCCGGGGTGGTGGTGTCGTCGACCCGCTGGGGCGGAACGTTGCCGACCAGGGCCCACAGCGACGGCCCCAGGTTGATGCCACGGGCACGGAGGGCGCTGCGCATCGTCAGGTAGTCCAGCGGCAGGCGGGCCGCGTCGAGGTCGGGCAGGGGCAGGTCGGTGCGCATGCGCATCAGGCGGCGGTTGCGGTCGACCCGGTCCTTGCTCGTCGCCAGCTGCCCCGCCGGCGCGTCGCCCACCACGTCACTGACCGTCCGCAGGTCACCGCGGTCGAGGGCGGCCCACGCCTCGTCGACCGAGCCGAAGGCGTTCAGCAGCTTGGCCGCGGTCGCCGCCCCGAAGCCCCGGACGCCGTGCAGGTTGTCCGACGGGTCGCCCCGCAACGCGGCGAAGTCCCGGTACTGTCCCGCCTCCACGCCGCACAGCTCGACCAGGCCCGGAGCGTCGATCAGGACCGCCTCGTCGAAACCTCCGTTGCGTACGCGCAGCACCTCGGTCGTCTCGTCGATCAACGCGAACGCGTCGCGGTCACTGGTCATGAGCACCGAACGCCAGCCCGCCCGCCGGGCCGCGGCGGCCCCGCTCGCCAGCACGTCATCCGCCTCATAGGCCGGCGGCACGACCACGCAGACCGCCGCGTTCCGCAGCAGCTCGGGCGCGCCCGCGATCTGCTCGCTCAGCGGAGCCGGCTTCTCGGGCCGGTGCGCCTTGTAGCCGTCCCACTCCAGCCGGCGCGCCGACGACACCGAACAGTCGAAGCCGACCACGATCGCATCGGGCCGGAGCTGGGCCGCCGCCCGCGCGACATAACCCACCAGCCCGCGCAACGCCCAGACCGGGCGGCCGTCGGAATCCTCGATGGGATCGCTCGCATACGCGTGGTAGGCGCGATGCAACAGACTGTTCCCGTCCAGCACAAGCAGCAGCGGCGACGGAAACGGCACCCGACCAGCTTAGGCTTTCACAGCCCCAGAGCGTGGAATTCGTACACGAACCGGCGCTGATCCTCGACGCTGACCACCTGACCGGCCGGCGCCGGGTCGAGCAGGTCGACGATCTCATGGACCTGACCCCGGGCGCGCCGCGTGAGGACATACCCCTGCCGGCCGTCCGCGAACTGCCGGAGCTGCCCCGACGGCCAGACGTTGACCCGGCAACCCTGGCAGCACAGCAACAGCCCGTCCGCCTCGAGCCGCAGCCGCAGGTCAATCAGGCAATCAACCAGATCCGGCCCGGCGAACGCGCCGTAGTCCCGCTCCAGCGACCGAGCCCCCACCACGGTCGCGCCGCGGTCGCCTTTGACCTGCAGGGTGATCGGCGCGATCCGGCCATCAGCATCGACAGTGTGCAATTGCCTCAGATCTTCCATCGACGATCATCTTAGTAACTCGACGCCGATCAAACTGGCGCGACCTCCATTGCGGATACTCGTGTCGCGCCTGCGTCGTGCATTGGCGGGCCGGCCGGTCCTCTGACTCGTGTCCAGCGCGGCCTGTCGAAGCTGAGTCCGGAATGTGGCGCTTGCCGGAAAGCCTTCCCGGGTGGGAGGTCTGCTGCATCGCTCGCGCTGGTCGTGGGCTGGGCTGGGTTGCCAGGCGCCCGGGCTGCCCGCTCGCCCTGCCTGCGGCCGCTCGCCCTCCCTGCCGAGCCGCGCAGTCGCAGTGTCGCGGTCAGTGTGCCGTGCCGCCCTACCACCGTCATGACCAGTGGCAGAGCAGCCCGGCATTACGGTCCTGAATACCGTTGGGGTCTACCGCTGCGAG